>CAYVYP010000018.1:14236-24393 GCA_964455975.1 uncultured Lachnospiraceae bacterium | reverse complement strand
TGGCTACGAACCAAAAGGTCGGGGGTTCGAATCCCTTCAGCCACACCAAAACAAGCACCCTAAAGTGCTTGTTTTTTGTTTAGTAAAACTTTGTTCTTGTTTATAATTGATTTGTGGAAATTGTGGAAAATTTTTCAAAGTTTAGTATTATTAATGTTTTTACCTGTTGATAATGTGGATAGAGTTGTGGATAACCTATTTATTTTCAATTTCATATACTTCTAAATTTTCTATACTTGGTGATGATATAGATTCTCCCAAGTAATTAAATCTAGACCCATGGCATGGGCAATCCCATGTTTTTAGTGTGTTATTAAATGTGAGTTCACAACCTAAATGTGTACATATTGGTTTGACTGCATATAATTTTCCACTTTTATCTTTATAAACCCCCACCTTTTCCCCATTAATATCCACAATTTTTCCTGTGTCTTCTTTTAAATCTATTAATTTTTCTTTTGGTAATGTAAATTTTTTTAGAATTAAAGAGTCTGTAGTTTGTTTTATCATGTTTTTTGTTTCTTCCATATTTTTTATAAAATGAGCTCTTGTCGCAGTAAAGACGTCTTCATATTTATTTTTTCTTTTCATTATTTTATCTGTAATTATTTGAGCTGCTATATTCGAAGTTGTTATTCCCCATTTATTATATCCTGTTGCTACATAAATATTATTTTCTATATTTGAAAAATTTCCTATATATGGTATTTTATCAAGAGTTATACAATCTTGCGCTTCCCATCTATATTTAATTTCACAATTTGGATACATTTTTTTCGCAACTTCTTCTATTTGTTTATATTGTTCTTGATTTTTATTTTCGCCAGTTTTGTAATCTTGTCCGAACTAATATAAGTAATTCTTTTTTATTGTTATCTACTGCTGTTCTTAACGAAATTGTTGGTTCTATACTTGATATATACATACCCTCTGGATTTTTCTCTTTTGTATCTATTGCAATTGCATATGAATTGCTTTGATACATTTTAGTAAAATAAAATCCCGGAAAATTCTTTATTGGATATCTTGTAGCTATTACAACATATTTTGCTTTTACAATATTATTATTTACAACTATTTTATATTCATTTTTTTCTTTATTTATTTCATATACTGTTGAATTTTCATATATTTTACAATTGTTTTTTGTAATTGCTTTAGTTAATCCTTTAGCATATTTATTAATATTAAATTGTGCTTGCTTTTTTAGCTTTACTCCACCATAATTTTCTATCGGTATATCAAGCTTGTCTACAAATTCAGCTTTTATATTTAATTCATTTAATGCCTCTATTTCTAATTTTATTCTTTCCGCTTCTAATTTTTGAGTAGCAAATACATATGAATTTTTTTCTTCAAAATCACATTCTATCTTTTCTTCTTCTATTATCTGTTTAATGTTTTTTATTGCTTTTTTATTTGCATTATAATATTTTTTTGCATATTCTTTTCCAAAATCATCTAATAAATACTTATATATTAATCCATGCCCCGCAGTTATTTTTCCTGTTGTATTACTACTAGTTCCAGATAAAATTTTATCTTTTTCTAATATGCAAACGTTTAATTTTTCTTTTGATAAATAATATCCGCAGGAAAGTCCTGTAATTCCTGCTCCTATGATTACAACATCAACATTAATATCATTTTTTAATTCTTCATAATTATTTATGTTGCAAGATTCATTCCATATAGATTTCACTTATTTTCCTCCTATTTTTGAATTAGTTTTACACTTACTTGAAACTCTTTACTTTTTCTATTAATTGTTAAAGTAACCTCATCATCTGGATTTTTTGTATATATATAACTTCTAAGTTCACTCATTTTATTTAAAATTACATTATCAATTTTTGTTATTATATCTCCAATTTTTATTCCTGATTTTGCCGCAGGAACATCATCTTTTATTTGCGCTATATATATGCCTTTATCAAAGTCTATTGATGAATCTAAATAAGGTATTACATTTTTATCATAAGCAAAAATCCCTAGATTTGCTTCAACAAATTTTCCTTGATTAGTAAATTTTTCAATTATTGGCTTAACTATATTTATTGGTATAGCAAATCCAATTCCTTCTGCCGAAGTTATTTTTATTGAATTAATCCCAATTACATCTCCATCCACTCCAATCAGCGGTCCACCACTATTTCCGCGGATTAATTGTTGCATCTGTTTGAATTAAATCCTCCATATATGATAATTTCTTTTCTTCTTCTATTTTTATTGTTCTATCAATTGCACTTATTATTCCAGATGTTACTGTTCTTTGAAATTCAAATCCTATTGGATTTCCTATTGCATAGACAGTTTCTCCCACTTTTATTTGATCTGAATCTCCTAAAGAAACATAATTTAAATTTTTAGCATTTATTTTGATAATTGCTAAATCAATATCTGAATCTGACCAAACAACAGATGCATTAAAGTTTCTACCATCTTCTAAAGTGACATAACAATTACTATATTTTGTTCCACATACATGTTCATTTGTTATAATATATCCATTTTCAGAAACAACTATCCCTGTACCTAATCCTAAGTCACTACTAGCATTATTTAAAAATATTGTATTTCCTGTATTTTTTATTTTTGATATTCCAACTACACATTGTGTTACATTATTTATGACATCTACTACTTTTTGATTGTTCTTTTTTGCTTCTTCTACTGTAGTTACTACTTTTTCTGCTGTATATTCCGGCTGCAGGTTTTTATTTATTTCTGATAAATCAATATTTTGATACATTTTATAAATACTTACTAAAAAAATTATTAATAATAATAAACTTGGAATCACAATAAATATTTTTAAATACTCATTTTTATTTTTTTTTTTGTATCTATACATCTTATCCTCCTAATAAAACCTTTATTAAATTTTTTCCATTTTTAAAAATTTTAAACTATTTTATTTATTTTATTTTTAATTCTTTTTTGTCGAAAAATAAAATTTTATTTAAAATTCAAAAGATTTATTACGCCATTATTACATTTTTGTTTCTTTTTAGTTACAATTGTCTAAAAATGTTTGATTTTAAACATTTTATATATATAATATAATCAATTATAAATAGGCTTTATAGTTATATAATGAAAGTATTAAGGGTGATGCACATGGAAAGAAAATTATATGATTTAACCAGTCCTCAAAAAAATATTTGGAATACAGAAGAATTTTTTAAAGGTACAAGTATTTCAAATATTTGTGGAGTTATGACTATAGAAAAAAATGTTAATTTAAAAAATTTAGAAAAATCATTAAATTTTTATGTACAAAAAAATGATTCAGCAAGATTGCAATTTTGTATTGAAAATAATATTCCAAAGCAGTATATAAAAGAATATATACCTTTTAATATAGACGTTGTAAATTTACATTCTAAAGATGAATTAATTAAATTACAAAATGATTTAAATAATATCCCATTTAAAACTATAGATTGTCCTATGTTCAAATTTACTTTATTTAGATTTGATGATAATTCTGGTGGAGTTATTGCTATTTTTCACCATTTAATTTCTGATGCTTGGACAATGAAACTTCTAATAGATCAAACAGCAGATGTATATAATAAATTAGAAAAATCTGAAGAAATTGATACTTCTATTCAATCTTCTTATTTAGACTTTATAAATTCAGAGAAGTTATATATTGATAGTGATAAGTTTAATTCAGACAAATTATATTGGCAATCTGTTTTTAATACTGAACCAGAAAATTCTAATATTAAAGAAGCAAAATCTAATGTTTCTTTGGCAAATGCGAAAAGAATTTCATTTTCACTTAATAAAACTTTATCAACCAATATAGTAGAATTTTGTAAAAACAATAATATTTCTATTTTCACTTTTATGATGTCTATCTTTTCTATTTATTTATCAAATATATTGAATTTAAATGATGTAATTATTGGAACTCCTGTTTTAAATAGATTAAATTTTAAACAAAAGCAAACTTCTGGTATGTTTATAAGTACTGTGCCTTGTAAATTAACTGTAAATGAAAATTTGAATTTTTTAGATTTTGCCTCAAATGTGGCACAATCTCAACTTTCTATATTTAGACACCAAAAATATCCATTTGAAAATTTATTAGAAGATATTAGAAATTTATATTCTACTGTTAATAATCTTTTTGATGTCAATTTATCATATCAAAATGCTCGAGATAATAACAAAAATATTGATCTAAAATATCATACAGATTGGATTTTTAATGGATATATTTCTGATAGCCTAGACATCCATATATATGATATGGATAATAATGACATTTTAAATATTTTTTATGATTATCAAATATCAAAGTTTAGTAAGGAAGATATTAGTAATATTCATAATAGAATTTTATATATTATTGATCAAATCTTAAATAATCCTAACATTTTAATAAAAGATATTGAAATAATTACAAAAGAAGAAAAAGATGTATTAGAAAACACTTTTAATAATTCTAGTATATTTTATCCTCACGGACAATGTATTCACAATATTATTGATTTTGTTGCCCAAAAATTCCCAAATAATATTGCAATTAGCTTTAATAATGAATTTTTAACTTATAAAGAATTAAATGCCAAATCTAATATGATCGCCAAAAATTTGATAATTAAAGGAATTCTTCCTGGAGATTGTGTAAGTATTCTTTTAAAAGAAAAAAATTTAGATTTAATCGCTTCTATGCTTGGAATTTTAAAGGCTGGTGCTAGCTTTTTAGCTATTTATCCAGACTATCCCGAAGATAGAATTAAATATATTTTAGAAAATAGTAAATCAAAACTTCTAATAACTGAACCTTCTCTTAATAATTTTAGTGATTTAATACCATATGTCTATATGTCAGATTTTCAAAATATAACAACACAAATTTATTTTCCAGAAATAGATGAAAATTCTAATTGTTATATTATATATACATCGGGTTCAACTGGTAATCCAAAAGGAGTAGCTCTTTCACATAAAAATTTAGTTAACTTTGTTTTCTCATTTAAGAAAATATTGCATGACGATATTACAACATTAGATAGATTTTTGTCTGTAACTAATATCTGCTTTGATGTTAGCATTTGTGAAATTTTTACACCTCTATCTTTTGGTGCATCTTTATTTTTATATAAAGATTTAAACTATAGCACCCCTGGTGAACTTGCACAATTTGTTGCAAATAACAATATAACATTTGCATACTTTCCACCATCTTTATTAGAAGATGTATGTAATAATTTAATTAAATTTGATAATGTTGTTTTAAATAAATTATTAGTAGGAGTTGAACCTATTAAAGCTTTTATATTAAATAATTTTTTAAAAATTAACAAAAATATGATTATTATTAATGGTTATGGTCCTACAGAAACCACTATTTGTTGTACTATGTATGACTTTAATAATGATATCCCCAAAGATGCTATTGTTCCAATTGGAAAGCCTTTTGGAAATACTAAAATATATTTATATAATAAATTTATGCAATTAGTTCCAATTAATTGTGTTGGTGAAATTTATGTTAGTGGAGATGGAGTTGGAAATTCATATTTATTTAATTCAGATTTAACTAATAAATCCTTTATAAATTTTAATAATATGAGACTTTATAAAACTGGAGATTTAGCAAAATGGTCAAAAGATGGAGTCTTACATTTTATAGGAAGAAATGATAATCAAATTAAATATAGAGGATATAGAATAGATTTAAGTGAGATAGAATATACAATAAAAAACCATCCATATGTAAAGAATACTTTAGTTATATTGGATAAAACCACTTATTCTTCAGAAAAATTGATTGCTTTTGTAGCATATAATAATTCAGCAATTACAATAAATTCTTTGAGAGAATTTTTGTCTGGGAAACTTCCTCATTATATGATTCCTAACAAATTTGTTTTTTTAGAAAATTTTCAATTAACTCCTAACGGTAAAATTTCTAAAAAACATTTAATTTCTATTTTAGAGAACGAAACAGAAAAGAAAGAATATATAGCTCCAAACACTAACTTTGAAAAAACTCTTGTATCTTTATGGGAAAAAGCATTAAATAAATCTCCTATTGGAGTAACAGATGATTTTTTTGAATTAGGAGGAGATTCTCTTCTTGCTATGAAAATTTCAGCTATTGCTGCTGAAAAAAGTATACAATTATCTGCACAAGATTTTTATAATTTTCCAACAATAGCTCTATTATCTAAAAATATTAATGTGGAAAATTATATTAATTATTCTGAAAATTATATAAAATCTATAGATTTATACAAAAAATCAATATTAAAAATTGATGGTGATATTCTTTTAACTGGTGCTACTGGATTTTTAGGTTCACATATTCTTAGAGATTTAATTGTAGCTACAGATTTTAAAATATACTGTATTATTCGTGCTCATAATAAGGAAGAAGCCACTGATAGATTAAAAGAAAGATTGCATTTTTATTTTGGTAATGTTATGGATGAACTTTTTGGAGAAAGAATTATTATTCTTAATGGCGATTTTTCTTTAAACCATCTAAATTTAGATGATATTACATATAATAATTTATTAAACTCTGTAAAAACAGTAATAAATTCTGCTGCTCTTGTTAAGCATATTGGAGATTATACATATTTTAATAATATGAATATAAAAAGCGTTCAAATACTTATTGACTTTTGTAAGGAGTCAATGAATCACGCTCATCTTATACACATTTCTACAATGTCTGTTTCTGGATATTCTAAAGATAAATTATTAGAATTTTCTGAAAAGGATCTTTATGTTGGACAAAATGTTGATGAAAATATTTATATTAAAACTAAATTTAATGCAGAGCAATTAATTGCAAAAAACATGAAAAATGGATTAAATGCAACTATTTTTAGACTAGGAAACATAACTTGGCGTGATATTGATGGACAATTCCAATTCAATTATACTGAAAATTTGTTTTTTAATATACTACAAACAATAATTAATACAAAAATTGTTTCTAATTCTATGAAAAATTATATATTTAATATAAGTCCTGTAGATTTATGTAGTAAAATTATAGTAAATATTTTGTTAAATAATAATAAATTAAATATTTATCATATTTTCAATTATAATACTTTATCTTTATCAGAAATTATAGCTCTGCTTAATATTCTTGGTTTAGATATTCATTTTATAGATGATGCAACATATCAAAAAGAAATGTCGAACCTTGCTAAAATAAATACTTATAATGATTTTTCGATTAGTAATACAGCAAATACATCTACTTTAGGAATTGATAATAATATTTCTATAAAAAGTAAAGATACTATTGAAATTATGAAAGATTTAAATTTTGCTTGGCCACTTATAGACGATAACTATTTTAAAAAATTTTTAGGAGGTAAATCATTATGAAAAAGAATAAAAAAAATTGGATTAAATTATTATTACTATATAATATAATTAACTTAACTTTTACTTTTTTATTTTTTCCATTAGTACCACAAATATTATCTTATCCTCCTAACTCTATTAATAATATTTTGCAAATTGATATAAATGGACTAACTTATAATCAACAATACTTAATTATTATTATATTATCATTATTTATTGAAAATTTATTTTTATTTTTCTTTATAAAAACAATAAATAAATTACAGGATAATATATCAAAAATAAATAATTCTGATGTTACTAATTTATATTATGAATTAGCAAAAAAAGTTTTTAATATTCCATTAAAAATATATCTTATACAATTACTTATTCCAACAATTGCAATAGCTGTTACATTTAGTTCCTTAAATGGAGACATTCTTATTACACTAAAGGTTTGTGCTGTTTTCTTTAGTATTTTTACATTAATTGCAAGTGTTGCTTATATCTTCTCTAAAAAAATATTAAATAATATTTTAATCACTATTTTTTATGAAGCAACTAAAACAAATATATTAGACACTAATTTTAAAAAGTATTTAAAAAGATCTACTATTATGAACTCTGTATTTATGGTTGCAATACCAATGTCCATTGTAACTTCTTTATTTGTATCTTTAATTGCTTACTCAACTTTAATTAATGAAAAAGGAGATTTAACTTATCAAATTTATGAACAACATTTAAGTCAAATGGATTCTTCATATTATGGTAGTAATAACCAAATTATTAATATACTTGAAAATACCTTGTCTAAAATTGATGTTGTCACTCCAAATGATACATATTTTATACTAACTCCAGACAATAATTCAATTACTTCTGACAATAAAAATCTTTCAGAATTTTTTATAAAATATATTAAATATATTTCAATAGATATTAATCATAATAATAGAACATATGACTTTTATGGGCAAGATTATCAGGGTGTTTTTAAAATTATAAATGTAAATAATGTAAACTGGATTATTGGTTTTAGATATTGTTTATCATCTGGTAATATGGCATTATCTTCTTGTATTACTGTAATTTCTTTATTATTATTAAATATTATATTGCTTACATATTGTTCAAAATTTATTTCATTTGATATTAATAGAGTATCTAATGCATTAGATAAAATTTCTAATTTAAAAAATGATGATTATTTAAATTATAAGTTGCCAATTACATCAAACAATGAGATTGGAGATTTAGTTCAATCTTTTGGAAAAATTCAAATTTTGAATAAAAATTATATTAGCAAAATTCATGATAGCCAAGATAAGCTTATGGAAAAAGAGCGTTTGGCATCACTTGGACAATTAATTGGTGGTATTGCACATAACTTAAAAACTCCAATCATGTCAATATCTGGAGCAGCTGAAGGTTTAAAAGATTTAGTAAATGAATATGATTCCTCTATTGAAGATTCTGAAGTAACTTTTAATGATCACCATGAAATTGCTAAAGATATGCAGAAGTGGATATCAAAAATAAAAGAATATGACGAATATATGTCAGATGTAATAACTGTTGTTAAGGGACAAGCTGTAACTTTATCAGAAGATCAAGAAATTAATTTTACAATAGAAGAATTAGTTAAACGTGTTAATATTTTAATGAAACATGAATTAAAAAATGCTTTAATTGATATGAATGTTAATACATTTGATAATAACGAATTAGAAATACATGGAAATATTAACAGTTTAGTCCAAGTTATAAATAATTTAATTTCTAATTCAATTCAAGCTTATAATGGTCAAACAAATAAAAAAATCGATTTACTTGTAAAAACACAAGATACTCATTTAATAATATCTGTTACAGACTATGGTTCTGGAATTTCTAAAGAAGTTCAAGATAAATTATTTAAAGAAATGATTACAACAAAAGGTAAAAATGGAACTGGACTTGGCTTATTTATGTCTTATTCTACAATTAGAGCTCATTTTAACGGAAAAATGACTGTTGAGTCAGAATTAAATAAAGGAACAACTTTTAATATCATTTTGCCTATTGCTAATAAATAATGAGAAAAGCACCAAGTTTTGCTGGTGCTTTTTTTATATTTTTCGCCATTATACTTGATTTTTATACATTTTTATGTTTATAATTGCTTATATTTATATAAATAATAGGAGTGATTATATGAGAAAAGGTATACAATCTTCTGAATCTAATGGCTACAAAATAATCGCTGTAGATGACGAAATGGGAATAGTAGATTCATTATCAATCTTTTTAAAAAGGTCTGGTTATGATTTTACTGGTGTTACTGACCCTATGGAAGCTATAGAAAGAGTCAAAAATGAACATTTTGATTTAATGATCTTGGACTTTATTATGACCCCTATTCATGGAGATCAAGTTGTTGAAGAAATTAGAAAATTTAATTCAGAATTATATATTTTATTACTTACTGGACATAAAGATTTAGCCCCACCATTAGACACAATAAGAAAACTTGATATTCAAGGTTATTGTGAAAAAAGTGATAAATTTGATCAACTTTTATTATTAATAGAATCTGGAATTAAATCTATTTTTCAAATGAATCTAATAAAAAAAATAAATAAAGAATTATCAGATACAAATGATAAATTAGAAAAAGCTTATTTGGAGAGTATCGAAACTTTAAGATATACTGTTGAAGCAAAAGACCCATATACAAGAGGTCATTCAGATAGAGTTTCTGAATATTCTGTATTAATAGGAGAAAAACTTGGGCTTTCTGGACAAGATTTGAAAACCTTACGAATTGGTGGTCTTTTTCA
>CAYVYP010000018.1:0-14226 GCA_964455975.1 uncultured Lachnospiraceae bacterium | reverse complement strand
AATTAGGTGTCTCTGATGAAAATTTAAAAATATTAAAATTAGGTGGTTTATTTCATGATATTGGAAAAATTGGTGTTCCTGATAGTATTTTGTTAAAAGAATCTAAACTTACAGATGACGAATATTCACAAATTAAGAATCATCCATCTATTGGAGCTCACATTTTATCAAATGCTGAAATATTTAAAGATATGCTTCCAATAGTAAAACATCACCATGAAAAATATGATGGAAACCGGATATCCTTCAAGACTAAAAGGTGAAGATATACCATTAATAGCCAGAATCACAGCAATTGCAGATACTTTTGATGCTATGACATCTAAAAGGACCTATAGAAATGCTCTTCCATTAGAAGTTGTAAAAGCTGAAATTGAAAAATGCTCTGGTACTCAGTTTGATCCTAAATTAGCAAATATATTTTTAGAAATATTAAATACTAATTATGATAAAATATTAGAAATACAAAATAAATATTAATATTGTTTATTTATAAAATGAATTTAATTCATTTTATTATAATATAAATTTATAAAAGGGGGATTAGTTATGGTTGTATCTAAAATTAGAGAAAATGCTCGTGAAACTTTAACTGGAAAATGGGGCAAAAGTGCAATAATAATTTTAGTTTGCGGAATAATAGAATTTTTATTATCTCTTATTCTTGGACTAATATCAGCAATTCCATTTATTGGAATAGTAGGTGTAATATTAAACTTATTAATAACATTGCCACTTTCTTATGGGCTTATTGGAGCTTTTGTTAAAATGAAAAGAGGAGAAGAAATTAGTTATACTGAACCTATTACTTTAGGACTTGCAAGTATAAAAAGAACCTGGTTTGTTTTTGGAAATATATTTTTAAAAATTTTACCTGTTATTATTATTTTAATAATTGCAATAATTGTTTTTTCATTTGCTTTAACAGCATCAGTAGTTCCAACAAGAGACTTTATGAATACATATTCAGCATCTTCTATTTCAGCAATGACACCTATAGCAGTTATTGCTATACTAGTTATGATTGGTTGCTATATTTATTTAATTCCTAAGGGACTATTATATGTTTTATCATATATTATCTCTTACGATAAACCAGATTCTACAGCAAAAGAAGTTGTTGAAGATAGTGCTAACTTAATGAAAGGCCATAGATGGTCATATGTTTGGTTAAATATAACATTTATTGGATGGGCTCTTTTATCTGCACTTACATTTGGAATAGGAACATTCTTCTTAATTCCATATATGACAGTATCAAGTATTTGTTTCTATGATGAATTAAATTCTTCATCAAATACAAAAGCTGATGATAATCAAAAAGTTGAAGAAGGACCAATAAAAGAAAATTAATATTGAAAAATAAAACTAGAATTTAAATTAAAATTCTAGTTTTATTTTTATTTATATTTTCATACTTAGTCCAACTTTTTGTCTATCTAAATCTATTTTTATTACTTTTACTTTTACAATATCTCCTACAGATACTATATCTGATGGATTTTTTACAAATGTATCTGATAATTCTGAAATATGAACTAATCCATCATGTTTTACACCAATATCTACAAATGCACCAAAGTCTATAACATTTCTTACTGTTCCTGTTAATATCATTCCTTCTCTTAAATCTTCTAATTTTAAAACTTCTTTACTTAAAATTGGCTTTGGCATATCTTCACGAGGATCTCTTCCTGGTTTAGAAAGTTCTTCTATAATATCTTTTAATGTAAGTTCTCCTATTTCTAATTCTTTTGCTGTTTTTTCGATATTTATATTACTTAATTTAATATTTATTTCTTTTAACTTTTCTTTATCTAAAATATCTTCTTTTTTATACTCTATTTCTTTTAAAAGTTTTTCTGTAGCTTCATAACTCTCTGGATGAACAGCTGTAACTTCTAATGGATTTTTTCCATCATAAATTCTAATGAATCCTGCACATTGTTCAAATGCTCCTTTTCCAAGTTTAGGAACTTTAAGAAGTTGTTTTCTTTCTTTTAGCTTACCATTTTCATCTCTATATTTTACTATGTTTTTAGCTACTGTAGAATTTATTCCTGAAACATATGAAAGAAGTGAAGCTGTTGCTGTATTTACATCTACTCCAACTTTATTAACTACATCTTCTACAACTCCTGTTAAACTTTCTGATAGATTTTTTTGATTTACATCATGTTGATATTGCCCTACACCAATTGCTTTTGGGTCTATTTTTACAAGTTCAGAAAGCGGATCTTGTAATCTTCTTGCAATTGAAATAGCTCCTCTTATAGAAACATTAATATCTGGATATTCTTCTGTTGCTAACTTTGATGCAGAATATACAGAAGCTCCAGCTTCAGAAACAATTGCATAATATAAATTTTCTTTTTCTAATTGTTTTATAATGTCTGCTACAAACATTTCAGATTCACGTGAAGCTGTTCCATTTCCTATTGCAATCATATTAACGTCATATGTATTTATTAAATTAATTAAAACCTTTTTTGCACCTTCTACATCGTTTTGAGGTGCAGTTGGATAAATCGTTGCTGTATCTAAAACTTTTCCAGTATCATCTATTACTGCAATTTTGCATCCTGTTCTATATGCAGGGTCAAATCCAATAACAGTTAAATTTTTAAGTGGTGCTCCTAAAAGTAATTGTTTTGCATTGTTTCCAAATACTTTTATTGCTTGTTCTTCTGCTTTTCCGTGTTAAATCATTTCTTATTTCTCTATCTATTGATGGTTCTATTAATCTTTTAAAACTATCTAAAATAGTATCTTCCAATATTGAAGTAAATTGAGTATTTCCAATTATTATATCTTTTTGGATTAATTCTATTATCTTTTCTTCTGGTTTATTTATTTTTACTTTTAAAAATTCTTCTTTTTCTCCTCTATTAATTGCTAAAATCCTATGACTTGGTATCCTATTTACATTTTCACTAAAATCATAGTACATTTCATAATTAGATTTTTCATCTTTAGAATTAGAGCTTACAAGAACTCCTTCTCTATAACAAATCCTTTTTATTTCTTTTCTATATTCTGCATTATCAGAAATATCTTCTGCTATAATATCTTTTGCTCCATTTATTGCGTCTTCTACTGTTTCTACTTTTTCGTTTATGTATTCTTTTGCTAAATCTTCTATACTTGCTTTTTCTTTTTGCTCAAATATTATTTTTGCTAATGGTTCTAAACCTTTTTCTTTAGCAATTGTAGCTCTTGTTCTTTTCTTTTGTTTATATGGTCTATATAAATCTTCAACTTCTGCTAAAATATTTGCTTGTTCTATTTTTAAATTTAATTCTTCTGTTAATTTTCCTTGTTCTTCTATTGATTTTTTTACTTCTAATTTTCTTTGTTCTAAATTTCTTAAATATGTAAGTCTCTCTCCTAAATCTCTTAAAGTTTCATCACTTAAATTGCCTGTTACTTCTTTTCTATATCTTGCAA
The DNA here is from genome assembly GCA_964455975.1 of uncultured Lachnospiraceae bacterium. Classification (GTDB taxonomy): domain Bacteria; phylum Bacillota; class Clostridia; order TANB77; family CAG-508; genus JAETTH01. The sequence continues at coordinate 10,779 of CAYVYP010000018.1, read as the reverse complement.
TAAATGGAATTGTGTTTCCATCATCTATTAATTTAATAGTATCTTCTACTTGTTTTTCTCTAACACCTAATTCTTGTGCAATAATTTTAATTATTTTATCCATATTTACTCCTTTTTATATTTTTTCTTTTTTTAAGGAAATTACAAATCGCAATTTCCTTACTTCTTTTATTCAATTCCTAAATATTCATTATAAGTAATTTCTCTATCAATAATTTTTCCATCTTGTTTTATATCAATTATTCTATTTGCTACAGTTTGTGTTAATTGATGGTCATGTGACGTAAACAAAATATTCCCTTTAAATTTACTCATTCCTTCATTAACAGATGTTATTGCTTCCATATCTAGGTGGTTTGTAGGTTCATCAAATATTAAGAAATTTGCTCCAGATAACATCATTTTAGAAAGAACACATCTTACTTTTTCTCCTCCAGATAATACTTTTGCTTGTTTTAAAGCTTCTTCTCCTGAAAATAGCATTCTTCCTAAAAAGCCTCTAACATAAGTTTCATCTGGATCTTTTGAATATTTTCTTAACCAGTCAACTAATATTTCGTCATTATCAAATAAATAATTATTATCTTTTGGAAAATAATTAGAACTAATTGTTGTTCCCCATATTAGTTCTCCAGAATCAGGCTGAATTTCTCCTGAAATTATTTGAAATAGTACAGTTTTTGCATTTTCATTATCTGCCAAAAATGCAATTTTATCATCATGTTTTACTGTAAAACTAACATTATCTAATAGTTTTTGTCCATCTACTATTTTAGTAATATTTTTTACTTGCAAAATTTCTTTTCCAGGTTCTCTATCTGGCTTAAAATCTACATAAGGATATTTTCTATTTGATGGCCTAATTTCATCTAATTCTATTTTTTCTAATGATTTTTTTCTTGATGTTGCTTGTTTTGATTTTGAAGCATTTGCACTAAATCTTGCAATAAAATCTTGTAATTCTTTTATTTTTTCTTCTTTTTTCTTATTAGCTTCTTTTGCTTGTTTTAATGCTAATTGACTTGACTCATACCAGAAATCATAATTTCCTGGGTACACTTGAATTTTTCCAAAATCAACATCTGCTATATGTGTACATACTTTATTTAAAAAATATCTATCATGTGATACAACTATAACTGTATTTTCAAAATTAATTAAAAACTCTTGTAACCAACTTATTGCTTTTAAATCTAAATCGTTTGTAGGTTCGTCTAATAATAAAACATCTGGATTTCCAAATAAAGCTTGTGCTAATAAAACTTTAACTTTATCTTTTGCTTCTATTTCTTTCATATATTTATCATGAAGTTCAGCTACAATACCTAAATCATTTAAAAGAATTGCTGCATCAGATTCTGCATTCCAACCATCTAATTCCGCAAATTTTTCTTCTAATTTTGCAGCTTTCATTCCATCTTCTTCTGAAAAATCTGGCTTTGCATATATTTCTTCTTTTTGTTTCATTATATTATATAATTGACTATTTCCCATAATTACAGTATCTAATACTTTAAATTCTTCAAAAGCAAAGTGATTTTGTTTTAAAACTGAAAGTCTTTCACCTTTTTCTAAACTAACTTCACCTTTACTTGGTTCTAATTCTCCTGATAAAATATTTAAAAAAGTAGATTTACCGTGCACCATTTGCACCTATAATTCCATAACAATTTCCTTTTCCAAATCTTATATTAACATCTTCAAATAAAGTTCTTTTTCCAAACCTTATTGTAACTCCTGTTGCTGTTAGCATATACATTTCCTCCTACGCATTATTAACTTTGAACATTATACCCTATTTTAATAATTATTTCAAGGAAACTGTAATACTTTTATTTTTACTTAACAAATTTTATATTTATATAATTTTTCTATACAGCAAAAAACAGCAACAATATAATAATTGCTACTGTTTTTTATTAAATATTTTATTCATTATCAAATAATAATTTTATTGCCCATAAGCCAGAGATTCCAACTAATGCATAAATTATTCTTGAAATTACACTCATAGCTCCAAATATTGTATCCACTAAATTAAAATTTAATATTCCTATTAATCCCCAATTTATTGCACCAATTATTACTAAAGCAAGTGCTATTTTATCTATAATTTTCATTTTCTTATTCCTCCTAAAATAAAATATTCATATTAATAGTCTATTATATTTTAGAAAAAATATTCTTCAAAATTTTGGAAATTATTTAAGCATGCCTTTTTTGTTTAGCATCATAATTGATAATACTGTTACAACAATTGATATAACAATTAAAATTACAAATCCATTTGCGTTATTTTCAAACGGAACTGGAACATTCATTCCCCAAAATGATGCTACTAATGTAGGAATTGAAATTATTATTGTAATTGATGTTAAAAATTTCATAACAATATTTAAATTATTTGAAATAATAGAAGCATATGCATCCATTGTCCCAGATAAAATATCACTATATATTTTTGCCATTTCAATTGCCTGTTTATTTTCAACTATTGCATCTTCTAGTAAATCTTCATCTTCTTCATATAATTTCATTACTTTTCCACGCATTGTTTTTTCCATTATAACTTCATTTGATCTTAATGATGTTGTAAAATATACCAAACTTTTTTCTAAACTTAACATTTTTAATAATTCTTTATTTTTCATAGAACTTCTTAATGCTACTTCTGCTAATTCTTTTTCTTTATTCATTTGTTTTAACATTGACAAAAATTGTGACGCATTTTTATATAAAATTTGTAATAATAATCTACTTTTTTTATATGTACAAAAGTTTTTCACTTTATTTTTAACAAAGCTCTCAATAACGTCATTTTTCTTTAAAGATACCGTTATAAAAAATTCATCTCTTACAACAATCATTCCAAGTGGCATTGTTGTATATATTTCATTATCTCCCTCCATTTCAATAATTGGAATATCTACAACAAATAAAGTACTATCCTCATCTTCTTCATAATCTATTCTAGCTTTTTCATCATAATCAAGAGATTCTCTTATAAATTCATCAGACAATTTTACGTTTTTACATACCTCTTTTATTTCATCTTCTGTTGGATTTACTAATCTTATCCAAGAGCCTTTTTCATATTTATCTATTAACGTTGTTTTATTAGTTTCCATATCTGTATTATATATTTTTACCATAAAAAATCCCTCCTTTTATTTACCTATTTAGTATAACATTTTTTTAATTTTATATCTATATTTTAATTTATTTTATACTGTAATATTTTTTTACTTTTATATAAAAATAGACTATAGCAAAATTACTATAGTCTACTTTTGGTGCACCGCCGGGGGGTCGAACCCCGGACCTTCTGATTAAGAGTCAGCTGCTCTACCAACTGAGCTAGCGGTGCAAATATTACTTTTCTATTATACTATGATTATTTAATTTGTCAATATTTTTATATTCATTTTCTTTCATTCATTTTCTTATATTATAAATTGCAATATTAAAACTAATATTGCTCAAGCTACTAAAAATATGTACTATGAATGTAAAGAAGATATAATACTAAAATATTTTAAATTTAATACTATAACAAAACCAACAGTTAAAGAAATTGCATTTACAGTATTAAATAATTTAAAATAAAAACCCGAGGTTTTTTTTAATAAAAGAAACCTCGGTAAAGTTAGAAATAGTTTAATTTATAAATTATGTATTTACTTTTTAATTACTTACTCCACATACGAATGAAAAAATAATATTTATTGCTTTCATAAACATTCTCTCCTTTTATTCTATTTCTAACTTTTATATTCAGGAATATATCATATAAAAATATATTTCTAAATATCTTGTAATAAAAATTACTTTTATTATTATATACTGAATTTAACAAAATCACCTAAAAAGATAAAAAAAGGTAAAAAAGTAAAACTCTGATTATTTTTATACTTATCTTTCTAATTCTATTGTTATATCTTTTCCTTTATAATTTATATATACTTTTATTTGATTCGCCGCATCGTATTTTGTTAAATTAAATGTTTGCCAATATCTTATATCTCCTGTAAAAGCTCTAATATATCCAGAATCTTCGCTGCTACTTTTAGTTGGAGTAAATATCTTTCCATCACTATTTTCTACATATGCATTATCAGAAAATAGATTTAATTTACTTGGATTTTCCCCTTGTTCTATTAACTCCTCAAATTCTGATATCCATTCTTTTATTTTTTCCTCTCTCTTTTTTTGCTTTACTTCCTCATCCTCATCCTCATTATATAATGGTTCTTCTTTTGTTATAATTTCAAATTTCATACATGTGTTATATACAACTGCTTCTGTGACAATAATTGATGAATCACTTATTGATTTTACTTTATATATTATATTTTCCCTATTATAAAATTGTTCTGGAACTTCAATTTCCATTTTCCAGTCTCCAGCTATCCCAATCTCTTTATCTTCTGCCTTTTCATTTAAAATTAATTTTATTTCTTGAATATTAATACATAATTTTTTACTTTTTGGATATCCATTGGCATATAAATTATATATTATATTTATTATTCCTTCATATTTTAACTTTCCTTCATCTGGTTTTGTATAAAAATTAATTCCATTGTTCATATAATTTTCATTTGTTTCTCTCCACTTATAATTTAAGTTATTTATTTTACAATAATCTTCAAACATCTCTTTATCTTCACAATAGATTATTTTATTTTCTTCATCTGTAATAATCATTTTGGAAAACTCTATTTTTTCTATATTGTTTTTATCTACATTTTCTCCAAGTTTTGCTGAAAATTCTAAACTTAAATTAAAATCATCCATTAATACATAATTAGCTTTTATACTTGTTCCATTAGAATTAATATATTTCATATCAACTTTTTCTATATATCCATTTTCAATTGCAGATTCCATTCCTTCACTTATATTAAAAATATTTTTTACTATTTTAGAAATATCTTTTGCAAATATAACCCCTGTTGTCATTATAATACATATGCTACTTACAGTTACTAGTTTCATTACTCTATTTTGAATAAAGAATTTTTTTCTTTTTTCACTATATAGTGCTGTTTTTAATGCATTACTACATTTTATTGGAACATCTACATTTCTTAAAAAATATCTTTTTAAATTTTCTTCGATTTCATCCATTACTTTTTTCCTCCATTTTAATTTTTTTAATTTTATTTTTTGCCCTCAAAATTCTTGCTTTTATAGTATTTTCATTTGTTTTTAAAATACCTCCTATTTCTTTACTTGTATATCCTTCTCCATAATATAAAGTTAATGCAATTCTTTCATCGTAACTTAAATCCTTTATTGTAATATTAAAATCCTCATTTATCATGTCGAGGCTTGTATCTATTAGCATTTCTTCATTTTTCATTTCTTCAAAAGCTATTTCTTTTTTACTTTTATTTTTTTTATATAATGTATTACAATTGTTTATTAAAATTTTGATTATCCAAGTTTTAAAATATGAATTATTTTTTAATTTCTTAATATGCTTATATGCTCTAATAACCGTTTCTTGAAACACATCTGCTATATCATCATCATTTTTTAATCTTGTTCTAGCTATTTTATATAAATCTTTTTCTATGTATGTTAATAGTTCTGTAAAAGCTTCTTTATCCCCATTTTTTGCTTTTTCTAATAATTCTTGCATTAAATTTACCTCCATTTGTATGTACATGTACTTTACATATATTTAGACTTCATAATTATACATAAAAGTTGCATTATTATATTTTTTATTTATTGCGGTTTTTCATTACATTAAAAACAGGTTATTTGATTTCATTTTGATATCAAATAACCTGTCTTTATTTTTATTATTCTGTTTTATTAGTTGTGTTTATTGTATTTTCAGTAGTATTATTTACCACTTCATTTGAATCTTGTTTAATAATTTCATTTGTTGCTTCTTCTTTTTTTGCATTTTTTGTTCCTTTTACAATTATTCTTTGCATTGCACTATATGAGTCTTTTGAAAGTATTGTTTTTGAAACAACTGCTCCGTTTTGTTTTAATATTTTATATGTTTCACTTTTACAACCATTAGCGCCTTTCTGTTTTACAGTTTCTGTTCCTATTTCTTTTGAGGCATCTTCTTCATATACTGTTTCATAATTAATTGTATCTGTAACTTTAGTTTGTATTATAACTTCATATTCATTTTCTTCTTTTATTCCATATATATCAATTTGTGCTATACCACTTTTTATTGCACAAGTTATTTTTATTGGATACTTTCTTGTATTTTTAAATTTAAAATCTATTGATCCATATGCTACAGTTGCATCTCTTCCCGCAGATACATATGATGTTAAAAATCTGTGATTTGATCTTTCTACTATCTCTAAATTTGCATATAATACTGAATTATATAATGTTGAAGATATTTGACATATGCCTCCTCCTAGTCCATCTACCACTTTTCCTCCTTGATAAATAGGCGCTTCTTTATATCCTGCTGCTATTGTTCTTGCTCCAACTACTTTATTATAAGAAAATACTGAACCTGGCATTACTACTGTATTATTTATTTTTTCCATTGCTAATTCTAAATTTGTACTTCTATCTTTATTACTTGCATCGAATTTTGTACTATATGTAGCTATTAAATTTGGAAATGCTTTTGCTCCTAATTTATCTGTTGTAATTGCTGGTTTTACTATTTTAAGTGGTATTTCATATTCTGCTTGATCTTTTTCAAGTATCTTATACACTTCTTCCATTCCAATTGCAAAGTCTACTCCTTCTACATGTGGATGCACTTCAAAAGGACTTTCATTTATATATGCATTTTTTGCTTCTTTATATATTTCTTCATGTATTTTTTCAATATTAATAGCTCCTACTGTTTTTTCCTCTACGGAAATTTCTATATATGTTTGTTTTATTACATTTAATTTATCTGTAATAAAATCTGATTTTATTTCTTTATCTATTTTATTAATTAAATCATCTTTATTTATTATATTACCAGATTTTCCTTTACTAATTATTAATGTATTTCCTTCTATGTAATAACTAGACTCTTCTAAAGCATTTGGTATTTTTGAATTTAATTCTGATACTAATTTTTCTAACATTTCAGTATTGTATGAAATTTCAGCATCAATATTTCTCTTTGAAAAAAAGCTTCCTATTATTTCATAATTGTTTTTTACAATATTTCCACTTCTACCTATGTTATATGCCTCATTAACTGCTTTTTCTATATTTATTTTTAAATCTATTTGCTCTGGATTTATAGATATCTCAAAATCATCTTTTTTTAAAATTATATCATCTGATAATTTTTTACTTAAAAATTCATTTAATGTATTTATAGCTTCATCTTTTGTAAGACCTGAAATATCTACACCTTTTATTGATATACCACTATACATCTTATTGTTATTAATGTTTACTAAAGCAAAAATTATAGAAAAAACAAAGATCAAACTTATAACTATAATTGTAAAAATATAAGATAAATATTTTTTATACTTCATATTAATTCTCCTATCATTAGAATTTGTAGAATGTTCATATTTAAATATTATCATAACTTTCTACCTTTTACAACAAAATTTTCAAATATTATGTTTCCTTATTTTGCTATATTCTAATATATAGATATTACTACTTTTAATATAATATTAATTATTTAGAAAAAAATATTTCTGTTATACTTTTTTCTAAAGCAAAAGATATTTTATCCATAATTTCTACAGATGGATTATTTCTTGTACCATTTTCTAAATGGCTTAAATATCCTACAGATACTCCTGTTAATTCAGATAGTTCTTCTAATTTGAGTTTTTTCTCCATTCTATATTTTTTTAATTTTATTTTATACATGCTTTTGCCTCCTTGTCAATATGATAACATTAAACAATTTGACAAGTCAATATGTTTTGTGATATTTTGTTAAAAATTAATATTTTTATTGTTTACTGCTAGACAAATTGGATATTTTTGTATATAATGTAAAAAAATAAAGAAAGAGGTAATATTCATGATTGGAGATATGATTGCTAAAGTAAGAAAAGAAAAAGGTATGACCAAAACAGAATTAGCTAGACTTACAGATATTAATATAGGTCATTTAACTCATATTGAAAAAGGAGAAAGAAATCCTAGTCATAAAGCATTAAAAAATATTTGTAAGGCATTAGATGTTCCTTATCAACAATTAATGTACACTTATGATAAAAATATTAATGAAGAACAAGAAAGTTATAAAGTTGTAAACCACATATCATATAATAAAGTTATAGCAGTAGATAATATTGCAGGATTTATAGATTGTCCTTCTAATTTGCCAAGCTCTGCTATTGCAATAAAAGTACCTGATGATTCTATGGAACCAACTTTTGAAAAAGGCTCATATATATTTGCTGAATTTAATACACCTTTAAATAGTAAAGATATTGGTATCTTCTGTTTTAATAATGAAATATTAATACGTAAATTCATAGTAAAAAAGGGTGGTAAAGTGGTATTAAGACCAGAAAATAAGTCTTATGAAGAATTAAATCTAACAGAAAAAGACAATTTTTATATTATTGCAAAAGTTTTAAAATAATATATAAAATTTGTAAAATTTGTAAAATTTTGAAAAATATTGTAAAAAATACTTGAATTAAATAAGTATTATATATATAATATTAATTGCAAAAGATAAACAAGGAGAATTATTATGGAATTAGTTAAAAATATATTTTTTAATACAGATAAACTCGTAGAAAATACTAAAGTTAAAATATCATATACAGGTAAGTTTTTTGAAGATAGTTCAGAAGATGTTTTTCTTCATTATGGATTTGGTCTTCAATGGGATAACGTATCTGAAGTTAAAATGGAAAAAACTGAACTTGGATTTCAAACTGAAATAGATCTTATTTCAAGTGAATCTTTAAATTTTTGTTTTAAAAATGGAAATAACATATGGGATAATAATGATTATAAAAATTATTCTTTCCATATAGAAAAGACTCCAGAAGTGGCACTCGTTCTTCAAGAAGATTCATCTATAGATGCTCCAAGAAGATTAAGAAAATCTTATATATGGAGCAAAAAAATAAGAATTGCTTTATATAAAATAGTTACTTATCTTCCAAAAATAATTTCTGGAAATTATAAAAGAAAAATTAGTGAATAATATTTAAAAAGAAGAGAAATTAAATTTCTCTTCTTTTATATTACCCAACCACCATTTATTGATATTACTTGACCTGTTGTATACTTATCTTCAATTAGCCAATTAATGCATTTTGCTATATCTTCTGGCTCTCCCATTTTTCCAAATGGAATTTGATTATTTAAATCCTTTAATTCTTCCTCATCTAAATCATTATTCATATCTGTATTTATTGCACCTGGAGCAATGCTATTAACTCTAATATTAGATGGTGCTAATTCTTTTGCTAACGCTTTAGTTAATCCATCCATTCCAGCTTTAGAAACACTATAATGCACTTCACAAGATGATCCAACCATTCCCCAAATAGAAGAAATATTAATTATACATCCTTTTTTATTATGTATCATATTTTCTAAAACTTCTTGACACATGTAAAAAGCTGAATTTAAGTTTATATTTATCATTTTGTTCCAATCATCATCTGTTATTTTAGTAAATTCTAAATATTGCGCTATTCCTGCATTATTTATTAAAATATCTATATTTTTAAATTTATTTAAAGTAAATTCTACAAGTTTTTTACATTCTTCTCTTTTAGAAATATCTGCTTTATATATTTCAATGTTAATTCCTATGTTTTCTAGTTCTAATTTTATGTTTTTAGCTTCTTCTTCAGATTTATTATAATTTAATACTACATTATAATTATTTTTAGCTAAATTAATTGCTATAGCTTTTCCTATTCCTCTTGAAGCACCTGTTACTATAACTACTTTATTCATACAACTCTCTCCTATATTTTATATTTTTTTCTTGATTTTCTCCCATTATTCAAATTTGCCCCTTTATATGTACTAGTTAATGAATGACAATTAGGACATAGTAATGTTAAATTTTCTTCTGAATTATTTTTATAATTTCCATCAATATGTTCTACTTCTAGTGGTATTTTATTTGTATATTTATTTTCTTCTCCCCATCCACATTTTGAACATTTATTGTTATATTTTTTAAATAAATACTTTTTTATATATGAAGATATTTGATATTCTCCTCTTATTCCATCAATGCTTTTATTTTTCCATTTATTAATATAATTATTATATTGATATTCTATTTGACATTTATTTGAACAAAATTTATTATTTTTAAAAATTTCTTTTAAACAATTTAAACATCTCAAATCTAATCACCTACAATTATTCTAGTTTTAAATCTAATTTTTGTCAATATTTTATAATTTCTTAATTATAAAAAAAATCAAGCCATATATAAGCTTGATTTTTTATTGGAGCCACTTGTCCGAATCGAACGGACGACCTACTGATTCATACCACTACAATTTTCATTGCCACAAATGTGTTTGCGGTCTGGACTTTCTCTTTGCCTTGAGTTTCCTTTTAGGCACATCGTATAAAGTCTCTACACTCGAAAATTTCTTTTCTAGCTCGGGATTAGCATATATTGTTAATATTTAGCCTTCCCCGAATTAGCGATGTCCACTTTATATGTTTCCACATAAAGGTGCAAAATAGTTCAAAATAAGATAAATCTTATCTATTCCACAAGTCAGTTGCTCTACCATCTGAGCTAAAGTGGCGCATATTTATTGGTGACCCGTACGGGAATCGAACCCATGACTCCGCCGTGAAAGGGCGGTGTCT
>CAYVYP010000017.1:11525-24573 GCA_964455975.1 uncultured Lachnospiraceae bacterium | reverse complement strand
AGTGATTTTTCCAAACTCTCTTACTACCTTATCGTAAGAAAGTTTAGCGCCGAAATTACAATATGGACAATTAGTAAAATATGTAGAGCAATCTCCTCCGCTTGTAATTTTATCCCTTTGAATCCCATAAAGTTTTCCACAATTTTTACAACGGTCAGTCATAATAATTTTCCTCCTAATTATTAAATATATTTGGATTGACATTTTTAATATTTTAGATTATATCATACACATTTAATTATGTCAATTTTGTATTGTCGAAAAACTTCTTTTGATATATATTTGTAGTTTTTTTTGTTATTTACTTGAAAAATCATTTATTTAATTATATAATATAGTCAGTCGAGATAGATAAAATCGATTAAAAGTAACAGAAATAAAAACAATATCAAAAAATATATGATTAAATATAAAATAGATGATGTTGTACTTTGAAAATTTAATATGGAGGAGATTAAAATGTTAGAGATAATAATTACAGCTGTCGTATCTATGACAGTCATAGGACCTTTAACATTCTTTGCAGGTGGAGCAAGTAGAAAAAAGAAGGCAGAAAAGGATCTTACAAGTGCTGAAAATAAATCAAAACAAATAATTGGAGATGCAGAAAAAGATGCTGAAAGAATAAAAAAAGAGGCACAAATAGAAGCAAAGGATGAGGTTTTAAAACAAAAGGAAGAAGCAGAAAAAGAAATAAGACAAAGAAAATCGGATATAGTAATAGCAGAACAAAGAATTAATCAAAGACAAGATTTGATTGATAAAAGATTTGCTTTAATTGAAGAGAAAGAATTAAATTTTGATAAAAAAACAAAAGAATTGGAAAAAAGAGAGCAAGAAGTAAAAGACATAGAAAAAAAGAAGCAGGAAGAATTAATAAGAATATCAAGACTTTCAGTAGAAGATGCTAAAAAAGAGCTTATGTATAGTCTTGAAAATGAAATGAAAAAGGAAATGGCAGAATATATAACAGACTCAACTGCTAGAGCTAAATTTGAAGCAGATAAGAAAGCAAAAGAGATTCTTACAAGTGCAATACAAAGATGTGCAGCAGATCATACATCAGAAGCTACAATATCTGTAATTAATTTGCCTAGTGATGATATGAAAGGAAGAATTATAGGAAGAGAAGGTAGAAATATAAAATCTATTGAAACCTTAACTGGAATTGATATAATAATTGATGATACTCCAGATGTTATAGTTCTTTCAAGTTTTGATCCAATACGTAGAGAAGTTGCAAGACTTGCAATAGAAAGACTTATGGCAGATGGAAGAATACATCCAGGTAAAATTGAAGAAATGATTGAAAAGGCAAAAGTAGAAGTTGCAAATACAGTAAAGGAAGAAGGAGAAAGAGCTTTATATGAGACTGGTGTTATAAACATACATCCAGATCTTATACAGCTTTTAGGAAAACTTAGATATAGAACAAGTTATGGACAAAATGTATTAAATCATTCTATAGAAGTATCTAATTTAGCTAGAATAATGGCAGAAGAAATTGGAGCAGATCCAAAAATAGCAAGAAGAGCAGGTTTACTTCATGATATAGGAAAAGCTTTAGACCATGACATGGAAGGAACACATGTTGAAATAGGTGTAGATGTACTTAGAAAATATAAAGAAAATGAACTAATAATAAATGCAGTTGAAGCACATCATGGAGACGTAGAACCAAAAACAATTGAAGCAGTTCTAATACAAGCAGCAGATGCAATATCAGCTTCAAGACCAGGAGCAAGAAGAGAAACATTAGAAACATATATAAAAAGATTACAACAATTAGAAGAAATTGCAGACTCTTTTGAAGGAGTAGAAAAATCATTTGCAATTCAAGCCGGTCGTGAAGTAAGAATTATTGTTAAACCTGAAAAAGTATCTGATAGTGAAATGACATTAATGGCAAGAGATATTGCTAAAAAAGTAGAAAGCGATATGGATTACCCAGGACAAATTAAAGTAAATGTTATTAGAGAAACAAGAACAATAGAATACGCAAAATAAGAATTAATTACGAAAAGGAGGTATAAAATATTTTATACCTCCTTTTCGATATAAAACTGATAACAATTAGGAGAAAATAATGAAAAAAATAAAAGATGAAAATAAAAAATTAAATAAAAGTGCAAAATATTTAATAGCAAGTGATTTAATATATAATATAACAGCATTATTTGCAGAAACATTTTTAATAGCATATTTTTTAAAGATTACAAATGAAAATATAATACAGATATCTTTATATTATATAATAGTTTATATTCTTACTGCTATTGGAAATATGGTAATGGGAAAGTTAGTAAAAAACAAACCAAAAATAAGAACTAAAATACTTTCTTTAGGAATTATTATAAGAGCAATATTTATATTATTTATTGTAATATTAGGAGATAAATTAGCAACAGACTTTATAATTGTAGCTATTTTTTGTGGAATATCAGAAACATTATATTGGTCAGTTCATGAATTAATTTATATTGATGTAACAAATAATGATAATAGAAAAGATTATATGTCAATTAAAAAAATATTAGGAACTGTAGTAAAAATAGTAGCACCAATTATTTTAGGATCTTCAATTGAATTATATTCTTTTACAAAGATAGCTATTTATGTGTTTATATTATCTATAATACAAATAATTATTTCTTTAAAAATAAATTATAAAGAATTTAATAGTAATAACGATGTTAAAAAATATGATATTAAAAAATACCTAATTGAATTGAAAAAAAATAAAATATCAAAAATAAAAAAATATTATCAAGCAAGTTTGATATTTGGAATTATACAAGATATAATGAAGACTCTTGTAATAGTTATTACTATAATGACATTTAAAACATCATTAAATTTAGGAATATTAACAACAATATTTTCAACATGTGCTATTGCATCTATATATTTATACAAAAAATATTATAATAAGAATAATTCTAAAAAGATATTAGTTATTTGTTCTTTGTTAATACTTATTGGAATAATTGGAGTATTACTTAATATATCTAGAAGCACTTTAATTATATATAATTTTACTTATACTGTCAGTGTTTGTATACTTGATGCTATTTACAATACTAAAAAAGGTGATTTAATTAAAGAATGTAATATAGAACAATGGAATGTTGAACATATAATACTTAGTGGATTTTTTATGGATATAAGTAGAATTATAGGTTTTACTTTAATGATGGGTGTTGGATTTATAAATAATATTATAGCGTTTAAATTACTTTTATTATTTACAGCTGTATGCGTACCAATATATTCAAAACTGATATTTGATATAGAAAGTAATTCTTGTGATAGAAAAACTTAAGTAATATCAATCTGTATTTATTTGAAATAAATATTGATATTTTTAAAACTTTATGTTAATATTATATGCATAGCTAAAAACAAGGAAAAAGAGGAAGTAAGTTTAAAACTGTTTTTTAGAGAATAGAAGTGATTCGCTGTAAGCTTCTTAAAATAAGATAAACTAAAAGTAGCTTTTGAGTTGATATATTGAAATAGTAGTAAATATATTCGTGTAACTTACGTTATAAAGTAATTAAGATAATTAAGTTTTACTTAATTAAATTAAGGTGGTACCGTGAGAATTATTACTCGCCCTTATTATAGGGCGAGTTTTTTGCGCTTATTATATGTTGAAAATTTTGATAAATATATAGTTTGCCTAAAACTAGCCCAACGCAGGGAGCCTATTATTTTTACAGCAACGGCAGTAAAAAAATAGGTGACCGACGAGATTGGGCGGAAAAGAACGAAAATATTATAAAAATAAAAAAATATAATAAAAGAAAGGTGAAGATTATGAAAGAAAATTTAAATGATAAGTTTAATCCAAAAGACTTTGAAGAAGAAATTTATACAAGGTGGGAAGAAAATAATTATTTCAAACCAAGTGGAGATAAATCAAAGAAGAGCTATTCAATAGTTATGCCACCACCAAATATCACAGGAAAACTTCATATGGGGCATGCTTTAGATGAAACAATTCAAGATATTTTAATTAGAACAAAAAGAATGCAAGGGTTTAATACTTTATGGGTTCCAGGAACAGACCATGCTGCCATTGCAACAGAAGCTAAAATTGTGTCTGCAATGAAAGAAGAAGGAATAACTAAAGATGATTTAGGAAGAGAAGGTTTCTTAAAAAAAGCATGGGAATGGAAAGAATTATATGGTGGAACTATTGTTAATCAATTAAAAAAATTAGGATGTTCTTGTGATTGGTCACGAGAAAGATTTACTATGGATGATGGCTTATCAGATGCTGTTAAAAAAGTTTTTATTGAATTATATAATAAAGGTCTAATTTATAAAGGTAAAAGAATGATAAATTGGTGCCCTAATTGTAATACATCAATATCAGATGCAGAGGTTGAATATGAAGAAGAAGCAACACATTTGTGGCATATAAAATACCAAATAAAAGGTACTGATGATTATTTAGTAGTTGCAACAACAAGACCAGAAACAATGCTAGGAGATACAGGAGTTGCTGTTCATCCATCTGATGAAAGATATAAAGATATAGTAGGAAAAACTTGTATTTTACCTATAATGAATAAAGAAATTCCAATTATAGCAGATAGGTTTGTAGAAAAAGAATTTGGAACAGGATGTGTTAAACTTACGCCAGCACATGATATGAATGATTATAATGCAGCAATAGAGCATGGGTTAGAAATAATAGAAGTTTTTGATGAAAATTTTAAAATGGGTAATTTAGTTCCAGAATATGAAGGAATGGACTTATTAGAAGCCAGAAAACTTATAGTAGAAAAGTTAGAAAAAATAGGAGCATTAGTTAAAATAGAAGACTATACACATAATGTTGGTAAATGTTATAGATGTCATAGTACAATAGAACCACATATATCAATGCAATGGTTTGTAAAAATGGAAGAATTGGCAAAACCAGCCATAGAGGTTGTAAAAAATGGTAATATTAAATTTATTCCAGAAAGATTTGAAAAAAATTATTTTCATTGGATGGAAAATATTAAAGACTGGTGTATATCAAGACAATTATGGTGGGGACATCAAATACCAGCATATTATTGTGAAAAATGCGGAGAAATTCATGTAGCATTAGAAAAACCAGAAAAATGTAAAAAATGTGGAAGTACAAAACTATATCAAGATGAAGATTCTTTAGATACATGGTTTAGTTCAGCATTATGGCCATTTTCAACTTTAGGTTGGCCAGAAAATACGGAGGATTTACAAACTTTCTATCCAACAAATACATTAGTTACAGGATATGATATTATAACATTCTGGGTATCAAGAATGATAGTTTCTGGACTAGAACACATAGGAAAAGCACCATTTAAAGATGTATTTATACATGGAATAGTACGTGATAGTCAAGGCAGAAAAATGTCTAAATCATTAGGTAATGGAATTGACCCACTAGAAATAATAGATAAATATGGAACAGATAGTTTAAGATTTTCTTTAATTTTAGGAATTTCACCAGGAAATGATATAAGATATATGCCTGAAAAATTAGAGCAAGCATCACTTTTTGCAAACAAGTTATGGAATGCAGCAAGGTTTGTAATAATGAATACAAAAGATGATGAAGAAAAAATATTAGAATTTAAAAATGAAGAGTTATGTTTAGAAGATAAATGGATATTAAATAAATTAAATAAAACAATACAAGAAGTAACACAAAATATAGAAAATTATGATTTAGGAGTAGCACTTCAAAAAATATATGAATTTTTATGGGATGAATTTTGCGATTGGTATATAGAAATAGTAAAACCAAGATTATTTGATAAAGAAAATAAAACAAGATTATCAGCACAAGCTACATTAAACTATATATTAGAACAATCTCTTAAATTATTACATCCATTTATGCCATTTATAACAACAAAAATATATAATAGTATAATAGTGAAAGATAATAAAGAACTTATGTTATCAGATTTTCCAAAGGCTAATATTTCTTATAATAATGAAGAAGAAACATTAGAAAAAATTAAGCAAATAATAGTAAAAATAAGAAATATAAGAACTACAAATAGTGTTCATCCATCTAGAAAATCAGAACTTATATTTGTAACAAAAGAGTATAAAAAGCAGATAGAAGAGTCAGAAGAATTTATTAAAAAATTAGGCTTTGCAAATAAAATTATAATACAAGAAAACAAAGAAAATATACCAGAAAATTCGGTATCTATTTTAACAAATGGAATGGAAGTATATATACCATTTAATGAATTAGTAGATATAGAAGAAGAGAAAAAAAGATTACAAACAGAACAAGAAAAGTTAATAAATGAGGTACAAAGAGGAGAAAAAATGCTTTCTAACCCAGGATTTGTAAATAAAGCACCAGAAAGTAAAATACAAGAAGAAAAGCAAAAGCTAGAAAAATATAAGCAAATGCTTAAAAATGTAGAAGAAAGATTAAATAATATATAAATTAATCACAAAAAAAGAGTAACTTTGTTTACTCTTTTTTTGTTGCATGGGAAAAATAATGTCGAAATATTCCCATAAATCGCTAAAACTTCTATAAATTCGCTATAGGAAAAATATGGAAATAATACTATAATATTTAAAGAAAATAAATACAAAGGAGGAATAAATTTGAATGTAAATTATTTAAACGAGGACAAGCTTTTGATATTAGAGCTAACAGAAGAAATAGACCACTTTACAACTGAAAAAATAAGAAGGAGAGCAGATTATGAAATTAGTAGATTATTTCCAAGAAAAGTTATTTTTGATTTTAATAATGTTACTTTTATGGACAGTGCAGGAATAGGAATGGTAATAGGAAGATATAAATTAGTTAATATGCTTGGAGGGATATTAGAATTAAGAAATGTAAATAAATCGGTAAAAAAAATTTTTGAAATGAGTGGCATCTCAAAAATATGTCAAATTAAAGAAGTTTCACAAGAAGAAAAGATAGCTAATTAAAAATGTTTTTTTGAATAAAAAGGAGGATAAAAATGTATAAAAATGAAATGAAATTAGAATTTTTAAGCAAGTCAAATAATGAAGCTTTTGCACGTATAAGTGTTGCAGCATTTGCAAGCCAGTTAGATCCAACTATAGAAGAACTAGCAGATATAAAAACAGCAGTATCAGAAGCTGTTACAAATAGCATAATTCATGGATATGATGAACAAGAAGGAGTAATAAAAATAAAGTGCATTATTATAAATAATGAAATCACAATAGAAATATCAGATTCTGGATGTGGAATTGAAAATATAGAAGCTGCAAGGCAACCTTTATATACTTCAAAACCAAATTTAGAAAGGTCAGGAATGGGATTTACTATTATGGAAAGTTTTATGGATGAAATAGATATAAAATCTGTAGTTGGAATTGGCACAAAAATTACAATGAAAAAATCTATAAAAAAAATAGAAAATATAGAGGAGAGTATGGAAGGTGCAAATATATGAAAATAGTATAGAAAATATTATTTTGGCACAAAATCGGAAATAAAGAAAAAATGCAAGAATTAATAGATAATAATAATGGATTAATATGGAGTATAGTTAAAAGATTTAGTGGAAGAGGTTATGAAGTTTCTGATTTATACCAAATAGGCGTAATTGGTTTTATAAAATCAATAAAAAGATTTGATACTTCTTTTGAAGTAAAACTTTCTACATATGCAGTACCATACATACTAGGAGAAATAAAAAGATTTATACGAGATGATGGAATAATAAAAGTAAGTAGAAGTACAAAAGAGTTGGTTGTAAAAATAGCAGAATTACAAAAAGAATATATGAGAAAAACAGGAGAAGAAATAACAATAAATAAAATAGCAAAAGAGCTAAAAATATCTAAAGAAGAAATTGCTTTTTGTTTAGATTCAATGAATCCTGTAGAATCTATATATAATAATTCAAATTCTGAAAATGATAATAGTGTTAGTATAATAGATAAATTAAGTACAAATATAGATGAGGCAGAAGGAATAGCAAATAAAATGTCTTTAAAAGAAATGATAACAGATTTAAATGATAGAGAAAAACAAATTATACTTTTAAGATATTATAAAGAAAAAACACAAAGTGAAGTTTCTAAAATATTGGGAATTACTCAAGTACAAGTATCTAGAATCGAAAGAAAAATTTTAGATTCTATGAGAATAAAATTAATTTCTTAAGGAGGAATATATTGAAAAAGATAATAGCATTAATATTTTTTTTGATTATCATTTGTTTTGTAATTCCAATTTTTTTCACAAAATCATTTAACGAAAAAGAAGTTATAGCCTTAAAAGAAGAAAATAACCAAGAAAATACAGTAAATGAAAATACAAATAAAGAGTATGACTATAAGCAATATAACACAATTAAAGTATTACATACTAAAACAAACCAAATAGAAGAAATGAATTTAGATATATATCTTCTACGGTGTTGTTTCAGCAGAAATGCCGGCTAATTTTGAACAAGAAGCACTAAAAGCTCAAGCAGTTGTAGCAAGAACGTATACTATTTTTAAAATAGAAAACAATTCAAATAAGCATGGAGAAGCAAGTATTTGTGATAATAGTAGTTGCTGTCAGGCATGGATAGGTAAAGAAGATAGACTTAATAAATGGGAAGAATCAAAACAAGCTGAATATTGGAATAAAATAGAAACAAGTGTAAATTCAACTAAAGGAAAAATAATAACATATAATGGAAAAGCAATTAATGCTTTTTTTCATTCAAATAGTGGAGGAACAACTGAAATACCATTAAATGTTTGGGGTGGAAGCGGATATCCATATTTACAAGCGGTAACTACATCTGGTGAAGAAAATTATTCACAATATGCCTCAAGTATAGTTATGTCAAAGCAAGACTTTATAAATAAAATGAAAGAAAAATATAGTGATTTTGAAATAAATTTTGAAGAAATAGATTTTGCCAAAATATTAGAATATACTGAATCTAATAGAGTAAAAACAATAAAAATAGGAAATAAAAATTTATCAGGAGTAGAAGCAAGAACAATATTTGGACTTAAATCTGCAAATTTTCAAATAGAAGTTGATGGCGATAATTTAGTATTTAATGTTTTTGGATATGGACATGGAGTTGGAATGAGCCAAACTGGCGCTGATAGTATGGCAAAAGAAAATGCTACATATGAAGAAATTATAAAGCATTTTTATACAGGAGTAGAAATAGTGGATATGTAAAACAAAAATGTATAAAACTTCTATAAAAGGAAATACTTTTACTAAAGAAAAAATTAAAGGAGGACTTTAAAATT
The DNA here is from genome assembly GCA_964455975.1 of uncultured Lachnospiraceae bacterium. Lineage (GTDB taxonomy): Bacteria > Bacillota > Clostridia > TANB77 > CAG-508 > JAETTH01. The sequence goes on along the minus strand of CAYVYP010000017.1, from coordinate 15,306 downwards.
GAGAGGGAAAAATAGAAGAATAGATCCAGAAAAGGAAAAATTAAAATCCATTTTATACATTAGCGGAAGTATTTTAGGATTAGCAATAATAGCAGTTGTAATCACTTTTATAATATCTGGAAACAATAAAACAAGCCAGTTAGATTCACAAAAAATAGCAAGTTTAATACCAAATACAAATCAAATAGAACAGACAAGTAGTTCTATTGGAAAAACTGTTGAAGAACAAAAAAATACATTAAATGAAGCTTCTAATACTGTAGTAGAAAATAAAGTACAAAATAATGTTGTTTCAGAAAATGTTAACAATACTAGTAAAAATGAGATAAAGCAAGAGGTAAAAGAAGAGCCAGTAAAACAAGAAACTAAAAAAGTAGAAGTAAAAAAAGATCCTACATTTATAAAGCCAGTTGATGGAGAAGTAACAAAAGCATTTGCAAAAGATAATTTAATTTATTCAGATACATTAAAAGAATGGGTAACACATTTAGGAATAGATTATAAAGCAGAAAAAACAAGTGTTGTAAAAGCAGCAGCAAATGGAACGGTAAAAACAATAACAAATGACCCAAGATATGGTTTAACAATTGTAATTAAACATGATAATGGATTTGAAAGTGTATATTCAAATTTGCTTTCAACTGAATTTGTAGTAGAAAAAGAAGATGTAAAACAAGGACAAACAATAGGAACAGTTGGAAATACAGCAGCTTTTGAAATTTTAGATGAACCCCATTTGCATTTTGAAATATTAAAAGATAGTGTTGCACAAGACCCAAATAGCTATATAAAATAAAAGTTAAAAAGAATAGAATTTATTTCTATTCTTTTTAAGTTGGTAAGAATTATAGTTATTGTTTAAATAAATAATATATTAGTTTTGATTTGTCAAACAAATAAAACAAATGTTTGACAAATCAAAAAATATATTATATAATATGGAAAAATTTGTTAAAGGAGTGTTGTATATATGGAAGAAAATAAATTAGCTTTATTTGAAGAAAAAGAAATTAGAAAAATTTGGCATGAAGATGATTGGTATTTTTCTGTTGTAGATGTTGTTTCAGTTCTTATGAATGTAAATTACCAACAAGCACGAAATTATTGGAAAGTATTAAAATTAAGAATAAAACAAGAGGGAAATGAGTTGGTTACAAATTGTAACCAACTGAAAATGAAATCAATAGATGGAAAATATTATAATACTGATGTTGCAAATACTGAACAATTATTAAGAATAATTCAATCAATTCCATCACCAAAAGCAGAACCATTTAAAATGTGGTTAGCTCAAGTTGGAAGTGAAAGATTAGACGAAATTGTTGACCCAGAAAAGGCAATAACACGAGCAAAAACAACATACATAAAAAAAGGATATGATAATGGGTGGATATCACAAAGATTAAAAAACATTGATTCTAGAAAAGAATTAACAGATAACTGGAAAAATAGAGGAATAAGTACAAGTAAAGATTATGCGATATTAACAGATGAAATTTATAAAAATACATTTGATTTATCAACAAAGCAGTATAAAGAATTAAAAGGAATTAATAATACAAAAAGAAATTTAAGAGATAATATGAATAAATTAGAGCTTGCAATAACAAATTTAGCAGAAGTTACAGCAGATGAAATGCATGATATAAATAATAGTATTGGAGTAAATCAATTAAAAACAGATGTTATAAAATCTGGAAAAATAGCAGGAGAAACAAGAGTAAAAATAGAAAAGGAAATTGGCAAAAAAATTGCGACAAAAGAAAATGTAAAGTAATAAATATACTTTACTTTACATTTTCTAGTTAATTATAAAAATTCCTTCATTTTTTCTATATTATTTTCTTGGAAACAAACAAATTCATGTAATAAATTTTTAACTTCTTTATCAGCTTTAGGATTATGATTTAAAAGTTTACGACCTTCAATAATTCCCATTGTAGTTCCTTGTATTAACATTTCAGCAATATGAGAATTACTCTTATCAGTTATAGTATTAAAATTTATTCCCATCCAACCCATAGCTTTTGTAGCCATATTTTCTTCATCAGGTATTTGGCTGTATTTTGAAAATTCATCAGCTACTTTATCTACAATATTTTGATATTGAGTATATTGATAACTTAAATTATCTTTCATTACTGGTTCTCCAACTTTAGGAGAAACAAAGGAAATAGAATCCATTCCCATTTTAGCACCTTTGTTAATTTCATTTAAAATTGTTAAATTAATATTTGAATCCATATAAAAACCTCCATTCTTAAAATAGTATTTGCAAAAAAATAAAAACTATTAATTAAAAATATTTTACAAAATTAAAAAAAACATATATACTATTATTAAATAAAAAAGGAGAAATTGTATATGAATTGGACTTTTGACCAAAAAATGGCAATAGATGAAAAAAATTCAAATATTTTAGTTGCAGCAGCAGCACGGAAGCGGAAAAACTGCTGTACTTGTTGAGCGTATAATAAATAAAATAATAAACAAAAAAATAGATATAGATAAAATATTAGTGGTAACTTTTACAAATGCAGCAGCATCAGAAATGAGAGAAAGAATATTAGAAGCTATTTATAAAAAAATAGAAGAAAATCCAGATGATATAATTATGCAAAGACAAGTAAACTTAATAGGAAAAGCAAGTATCTGCACTATTCACTCTTTTTGTTTAGATGTAATAAAAAACAATTTTTATGAGATAGATGCTTCAAGTAACTTTAGAATTGGAGAAACAGCAGAAATGGAACTTCTAAAACAAGAGGTTTTAGAAGATTTATTTGAAGAAAAATATGAACAAAATGATGAAAAATTTATAAATTTAACAAATATATATACAACATATAAAGGTGATGAACCATTAAAAGAATTAATTTTGAAAATCTGTAAATTCATTAATTCTAGCCCATTTCCATTTGATTGGTTAAATGAAAAAGTGGAAATGTTTAATATAGACGAAAAAGCAGATTTTTCAAAAACAGTCTGGGGCAAAATATTACTTGAAAATTTCAAAAATGAGTTAGTAGATAGCAAAATGGCACTAAAAACAATACAAAATAAACTACAATTATTTCCTGAATTAGATAAGTTTTATACAGCAATTTGCATAGATATTGACAAACTAGAATTTTTAGAAAACAATTTGACTAATTGGGATGTAGCACAAGATTTAGCTATAAATTTAAAATTTGATAAATGGCCAGTAGATAAAAAAGTAACATTAGATTTAAAACAAATAGCAAAAGATGTAAGAGATAAAGTAAAGAAAAATTTAACAAATAATATAAATAAAATATTTATATATAATTCAAACCAAGCAAATTCAGATATTCATTCTATGTATAATAATCTTAAAGATTTAGAAGAATTAGTTTTTGAATTTATGAAGGAATTTCAAAAAAGAAAAAAAGAAAAGAATATTATAGATTTTAATGATATTGAACATTTTGCTTTAAAAATTTTAATTAAAAAAGATGAAAATGGAAATATAGTAATTACAGATGTAGCAAAAAAATATCAAGAAAAATTTAAAGAAATAGCAATTGATGAATACCAAGATAGTAATTTAGTACAAGAATATATTTTAAGCTCAATATCTAATGGAAAAAATATATTTATGGTTGGAGATGTAAAACAAAGCATATATAAATTTAGACAAGCTAGACCAGAATTATTTTTAGAAAAATATAAAAATTATAGTAAAGAATTAATTGATTTATCAACGATAAATGAAACAAAAGAAAATATTTTTGGACAAAAAATACAATTATTTAAAAAT
>CAYVYP010000017.1:0-11515 GCA_964455975.1 uncultured Lachnospiraceae bacterium | reverse complement strand
GAGGAAAAAAATATAGAAGATAATTTAAAAATTCAACTATTTCAAAATTTTAGAAGTAGAAAAAATGTATTAGATATAACAAATTTAGTGTTCGAAAATTTAATGAGTAAAGATTTAGGAGATATAGAATACACTAAAAAAGAATTTTTAAATTTAGGAGCAGATTACCCAGAATTAGAAGATAAAAGCTTAAGTTTAGGTAAAGCAGAATTACATATAATAGATTTAAAACAAAAAGAAGAAATGACATTTAATTATGAAGAAGATGAAGAAGAAAAACAAGAAGAACAAATTGAAAATGTAGTTTTAGAAGCAAAATTTGTAGCAAATAAAATAAAAGAATTAATAAATACTGGCTATATGGTATATGATAAAAAACAAGAATATAGAAAAATAACATATAAAGATATTGTAATACTTTTAAGGGCAACTTCAACTTTAGCACCAATATATGAAAGAGAACTAAATGAAATTAATTATCCTGTATTTAGTGATACAAGTTTGCAGTATTTAGATACTGTTGAAATTGCTACAATAATGAGTGTATTAAAATTAATTGATAACCCAATAAATGATATTCCATTAGTAACGGTATTAAGGTCTAGTATAGGAGGATTTACAGATAATGATTTAATTAAAATAAGACTTATAAATAATAAATCAAAATTTTATGAGGTAATGTTAGAATATAAAGAAAAAAAAGAAGATGACCTTTCTAAAAAAATAACAAGTTTTCTAAATCAATTAGATGATTTTAGAAAAGCAAATGAATATTTAGCATTAGATGAGCTTATCTGGAAAATATATATAGATACAGGATATTATAATTATGTTAGTTTAATGCCAGATGGAAACTTAAGGCAAGCTAATTTAAAGATGCTATTTGAAAAAGCAAAACAATATGAAAAAGCATCATTTAAAGGATTATTTAATTTTATAAATTTTATTGATAAATTAAAAAATAATAGTGGAGATTTAGACTCAGCCAAAATAATAGGTGAAAATGATAATGTAATTAGAATAATGAGTATTCATAAAAGTAAAGGACTAGAATTTCCAGTAGTATTTTTAGCAGGTACTGGTAAAAAGTTTAATATGCAAGACTTAAACGAAAATATATTATTACATCAAGATATTGGAATAGGATCTAAATACATAAATTATGAAAGAAAAATAGAATATAGTACATTAGCAAAAGAAGCAATAAAAATTAAAATAAAACAAGAAAGCTTATCAGAAGAAGAAAGAGTATTATATGTTGCATTAACAAGAGCTAAAGAAAAATTAATAATAACAGGAATAGAAAAAGATGCTACAGAATCTTTAAATCAAAAAGAAAAATTATTAGAGATGTATGAAAATACTAATAAAATAGATAGTAATTTAGTAAAAAAATATAAATCATATTTAGACTGGATAGAACTAGTTTATTTATATAATTTAAAAGATATAAAAAATATTCTAGAGGTTAATATTCATACAAAAACAGATATATTAAAGGTAGAAACGACTAACAAAGAAATTAAAAAAATAGATTTCATATCTGCAGTAAAAGAAAATATAAATAAAGAAGACACACAAAAGGTAAAAGAGTTATTAGAATGGAAATATAAGTTTAATACTATAAATAAAGTACCAACTAAAATATCTGTAAGTGAAATAAAACAAATGCAAAATAATAAAAATATAAAAAATGAGCCAAGTAAATTAAATGCTGTACCTAAATTTTTAAATGAAGAAATTAAATTAACTAAAGCACAAATAGGAACAGCAATGCATTTAGTAATACAAAAATTGAATGAAAGAAAAGAATATACAAAAGAAAATATAAAAGAATTATTAGAAAAATTAATAGTAGAACAGTCCTTAACAAATCAAGAAGCGGAAGCTGTAAATATAGAAAAGTTATATAATTATACAAAATCAAATATTTTTGCTCAATTAAAACAAGCAAAAAAGATATATAAAGAGCAACCATTTTATATCAATATAAGTGTAAAAGAATTAATCAATGAAAACACAGAAGAAAAAACATTAGTACAAGGTATTATAGATTTATATTATATAAATAAAGATGATGAATTAATATTAGTAGATTATAAAACAGATACTGTAAAAGAAGAAAAGCAATTAATAGAAAAATACAAAATTCAATTAGAATTATACAAACAAGCATTAGAAAAATCATACAATATAAAAGTAGATAAAGTATATATATATTCAACTTATTTAGATAAAGAAATTTTAATATAAAATTATGCCCTAGTTTTCTAATAAAAAAACCAGGGCATGGAGACAGTTGTATTACTTTTCATGGAAGTCTTATGAGAAGATAACCAGGTACATGAACATGCTTGATGGAATTAAGCAATATTTCAGCAATGCGAATATCTTTTTCTTCGCCTCTGATAATATAGTAATTACCATCAACGTATTCATCTAACCGAAGAATGGTTAAATGAATTTGAGAGCAAGTACCAATCAAAGCCTCATTCATTTTGTCTCCCTCCTTTACAACAGAATAGACATATTATAATTTATTTTCCAGAAAATGTAAATGACAATCGTTCGTCAAATTAACCAAATATTCGACAATAATAGAAAACTTAATAAAAGTGCTTGATAAAAATCATAAGTTTGTGTAAAATACATATATCAAAAGTTAAGGAAGTAGAATATGAGATTAGATAAATTTTTAAAAGTTTCTAGAGTAATAAAAAGAAGAACTGTTGCAAATGAAGTAGCAGATAGTGGCAGAGTAAAAGTAAATGGAAAAGAAGTAAAACCAAGTTATAATGTAAAAATTGGAGATATTGTAGAAATTAAATTTGGAGATAAAGTATCTAAATTTGAAATTATAAAAATTCCAGAAGTAGCAGGAAAAAATATAGGAGAATTAATAAAAATAATATAGGAGAAAAAATATGAGTCAAATTAATAATATTATAGAATATTTTAAAAACATTCAAATTGCAACATTAATTGATATAGCAATTATGATAGGAATAACAATTGTTTTTAAATTATTAAGTTCTAAACTTGCATATTTAAGTGTTAAAGTATTTAAGTTTAAAGAAAAAGATAAAAATAAAATTAAAAGTAATGGATTTTATAAGCCATTAAAATTATTTTTTTCAGTACTAGGATTATATTTAGGAATATGTATTTTAAATTTAGATGCTGCAAAGATGTTAATTGTAAATAAAGGATTTAGAATTATTACAATAATAATATTAGCTAATGGATTTGCAAATATAGCCACACCACAAAATTCATTATTTAAAAAGATTAAAGAAAGAGCAAATATTAAACAAGATGAAGGTTCTTTAAATATAGTAAGCAAAATTATAAAAACCATTATTTATGTAATTGCAGGTTTTATGATTCTTATGGAATTAAATTATGATTTAAGTGGATTAATTACTGGACTAGGTCTAGGTGGAGTGGTGGTAGCTTTAGCAGCACAAGATGTTGCTAAAAGTTTATTTGCAGGGTTTTCTATATTAGCTGATAAATCATTTTCAGTAGGAGATTGGATTTCAACATCAGAAGTAGAAGGCAGTGTAGAAGACATAACGTTTAGAAGTACAAAAATAAGAACTAATGATGATACATTAATAACAATTCCAAATTCTGTATTAGCACAAAAAGCAATAACAAATACTAATAAGATGAATAAAAGAAGGTTTAAAACCGAATTGTTATTATCATTAGAAGTATCAGAAAATACTCTTGAAAGATTAACTCAAAAACTAGAATTTGTTTTAACAACAGTAGATAAAGTAATAGAAAACACACAACAAGTAAAAGTAGATAAAATAAGTAAAGAGGGGATAAATATATTAATATATTTATACACTTCAGCAGTTCCATATGAAGAATTTATTGAATTTAAAAATGTAGTAAATAAAGAAATAATAAAAGTTTTAAAATCAGAAGAAATAAAATTAGCATACCCAGGAAATAATGTTTATATTATGAATAAATAATTATTATTTTATATATTAATAATTGATTTAATTTAATGCTTCTTGTTAAACTAATATAATATTTTTTTCGTTCATCCCCAACTGCATAATAGGCTGTAACATAGAATCTGTAAACAGATTTTTAACTACGTACAGCCTATAATTTGTCGGTCCCCACAGCATTCACTTAAAAATATTATATTAGTTTAACAAGAAAACTTATAATCAGATTAAGTATATGAAATTTCATTTTCATTATATGGTATTCCATAAAAGTATTTAAAAGATTCTTCAAAACTTAATTCTGTAACTTTATAAACACCAGTATCATCACAAAAACTGCTAGGAATTAAATATGTTGGAACCATTTGTTCATCAATAGTGGTTCTATCTTTATAAACCATCTTATGGCTAGCTTTTCCAAATTTTGCATTTTCCTCCATAGAAAGTGTACGAATTTGGGTTTCAGATGCAAAAAAAATATCATTTTTACAATGTATTCTAGAAATATGAATAGCTTGATAAGATGAAACTTTAGGATGTATTATATAATCTTTTCTTTTATATGGAATTTCAATTAAACTATTATTATAATTTATTAAAAAATTAGTGAATTTATAACAAATATCTATTAAAGTTTTTTCATCTGTATTATCATTATAAGAGCAAATAATATACTTATTTGCAAAAATATCATAAATATTTCCGAGATTTACCATCATCAATGTTTTTTTGTACTTTATTTTTATAGCTAAATCTGGATTTTATTCTAGCTTTTGCAATAAATTTAACCTGTGGAAAAGCTTTTTTTAAAGCAGCTTCTTCTAAAGATAAATGTTCTATAAATAAATCTTTATAGTTAAATTGATATGTATTATATAAATCACAAAGTTTTTCAAACTTATCTGGTTCATTTTCATTTATTCTAACATTATTTAATAGGTCATAATCCATAAATTAATTAATCACTCCAATTTAAATATATTAAATCCTATATAAATATATTATCAAATAAAGAATAAAAAGTAAAGCTGGATTTTATTATAAATTTATGCTATTATATATAAGAAAAATAAAAATAAAGAGGTAGAAAAAATGAAAAAACCAGAATTATTAGCTCCAGCAGGATCACTTTCAAAAGCAATAACAGCATTTAAATATGGAGCAGATGCAATATATGTAGGAACTGCAGCACTCTCACTTAGAAGTAGAGCAGAAGTAGATGATAATGATATAGTTAAAATAGTAAATTATGCACATAGCTTAAATAAAAAAGTATATGCAGCTATTAATATATATGCTTGGGACGAAACATATGAAGAAATAAAAAAACAAGCAAAAATATTAGATGAAATTAAAGTAGATGCAATAATTGCAGCAGATGGTGGAGTAATAGATGCAATAAAAGAGGTAGCACCAAATACACCAATACATGTAAGTACACAAGCAAATATAGTAAGCTATCATGCAAGTAATTTTTGGTATAAAAATGGAGCCGAAAGAGTAATTTTAGCAAGAGAATTAAATAAAGAACAAATAAAAAGTATAATAAAAAATAAACCGGAAAAATTAGAAACAGAAATGTTTATACATGGGGCAATATGTTTTGGATATTCTGGAAGATGTTTCTTAAGTGATTTTCTAGCATGTAGAAGTGCAAATTTAGGAGACTGTGCACAAAGCTGCAGATGGAGCTATAATGTATTTGTAGAAGAACATAATAAACCAGGAAATTTAATGCCAGTAGAAACAGATGAAAATGGTACATATATTTTCTCTTCAAAAGATTTATGCTTAATAAAAGAAATTCCTGAAATTTGTGAAATTGGAATAGATAGTTTAAAAATAGAAGGAAGATTAAAAACAGAATATTATTTAGCAACAGTAGTAAATGCATATAGAACAGCTATAGATGATTATTATAAAAATCCAGAAAATTATGATTACACAAAATATCAAAAAGAAATAGAAAAAACTAAAACAAGAGGACTTACTACTTTTTACTTTAATGATAGAAATAATAAGGACTTTCAAGAATATGAAGGAAAACAATACAATCCAGATTATGAATTTGGAGGTAAAATAATTAGAAAAGAAGAAAATAAATATATAGTAGAAATACGAAACAAATTAAGTATAGGAGATACTTTAGAAATATTAATTCCAGGTGAAATAAATTCAAAAGAATATAAAATAGAAAACTTATGGGATTCTGAAACAAATGAACAAATTGAAACAGTAAATCCAGGAAAAGCAGGACAAACAGTTAAATTAGAATTACCAGTAATTTTAGAAGATGGAATTATATTAAGAAGGAAAAAATAACAATAAAGAGCTAAGTAATAAAATAAAATTACTTAGCTTTTTTGCTAGATAAATAAGAAATATAAGTACAAAAAATAAAAATAAAAATTGAAATAATATAATTAATATTTAAGTAAAACTCAGGAAACAATACAAATAAAGAACTAATTACAAATCCAATAATTATATAATAAGTTTTTATACAATAATGCTTAAATAAGAAATTTATTATTTTTAAAAATATAAAACCACCAATAATAAGTCCAATTCCTAAAGGAATTAAAATGCTAAAATTAATAGTAGCAATAGAATTTAAATATAAAGTATAAACATTTAACAACATTAAAATAACACTACTACTAATTCCAGGAACAACAATACCAATAGACATACAAAAACCAGCAAAAATTAAAAAGAAAAAATTATCATTAACAATTGAAATATCAAAATTTAAGCTTTTTTCTAAAAATATTAAAGAAATAGAAATAAAAAGAGCCAGTAGTAAGAATATAAAATCTTTTAATCTAAAAATATTTTTATTATCAATCTTTTTAAATAAAGCAGGGATACCACCTAAAATAAAGCCCATAAAAGCAAAATTTGTTTGAATGGGAAAAGAGTTAAATAAAAACATTAAAACATTACCAAACATAAAAACACCAGTTAATAAACCTAATGCAAGAGGAAATAAAAAATTAAGATTTTTTTTAAAACTTTTAAAAAAGTTAATAATTGCATCAACTAATTTTTCATATAAACCAAATAAAACTAAAAAAACACCGACTACTAATGCCAGGTAAAATAGCACCAATTCCAATTAAAACACCATAAAAATAATTTTTAAAAAAACTCATAAAACTTCTCCTATATTAAGGTATAGAATATATTAAAGAATATTCTATACTAGGATAAATATAACTTATTGAAAATATTTTAATCATACTCATTTTTTAAAAAATTTGTAGTTATTAGAAAAATATGGTATAATATATATATTATAAAAGAGCAAAGTAAATGAAAGTTTACGACGCAAAGCCATAGGTCTAAAGGTTTAATGCAAAAACTTATGATAGCTAGGTTGCACTAATGAAAAGGAGGATTTTATATGAAAATTAGAAAAATATTAAAAATAATAGGAATTATACTAATTGTTTTAATTGTTATCGGTTTAATTTATGTGGCCAGAAATTATATAATAATTAAAAATTTGCAAAATAAAATTTCAGAATATAAGAATAGCACAAACTTTTATGTAAAAACAGTTGCAAGTGAAACTAATGGAACAACTATAACAATGGAGTCATATACTAAAGATAATAAACAAGTAGTCTTTATAGAGAGAAATTTAAATAATGAAATTATAAAAATGTCAATATATGATAATGGAGAAAAAATAAATATGTATATAGAGACTGCAGAATCTAAAATAGTAAGACAAGATGTAAAAACAATTATGGTTGGTAATATATATAATAGTTTAGAAGTAGAAAATAATTGGCAAACATTTTTAAGTTCTCTTGTTTCAAAAATAAGAGCGGTGAAGTATAATAATAAAGAGTGTTATGTTATAAGTGATTTTATGTCATTATCATCATTATCATTTGATAAACAAACTATATATGTAGAGAAAGATACAGGATTACTTGTAAAAGTAGAAGCAAATGGTATAATAACTGAAAGAGAACAATCATTTAACAATGTAAATGATTTAGTGTTTGTAGAACCAGATATAAGTCAGTATACTCTACAAAAAGATAATTAAATTATAAAAAATAAATATTTAAGCATTTATTAGAGGGGAAAACCTAATGTTAGATTAGAATTAGGAGAAAATTGAATTTTTAAATTCATCTTGCTTTTGATGAATTAGTATGTTAAACTATGGCTATAATAAAACTAAGGAGGAAATATATAATGAACAAAAAAGTGATGATAGGAATAATAATAGCAATTATAGTAGTTGCTTTAGGAGTGGGAGCATATTTTATATTTGTGCCAAAAACAAATAATACAAATGTGACTTTAGATTTACAAACAGTAAGTGCAAACATAACAAATGCAGGATTTTCAGAAACAATGATGATGGAATTAGACACAGCAATTCTTTCAAGTGTGTATAAAATTGATGAGGCAAATGTAGCAGAAGTTGTTGGAAAAATGCCAATGATAAATGTTCAAGCAAGTATGTACTTAATTATAAAAGCAGCAGATGGAAAAGTAGATGAAGTAAAAGCTAAAGTAGAAGAATATGGACAAAGTTATGAACAACAATGGGCAACATATTTACCAGCACAACATGAATTAGTACAAAATAGAAAAGTTGGAAAAATAGGAAACTATGTGTATATGGTAATAGCAGAAAATGCTGAAGATTTAGTAAAATTAATTAAATAATTTCTGATTTAGAACATTTTATAAATATTAATAAAAATCAATTTAGATTAAGCAAATAGCTTTAAATTTAAATTGATTTTTTTAAAGTAAAAGGGGAAAATAATGGTATTTAGTAGTGTAGTATTTTTATATATTTTTTTACCAATAATGCTATTAGTATATTTTATAGTACCTAAAAAATTTAAAAATGCAGTAATGATTTTAGCAAGTTTAATATTTTTTGCATGGGGAGAAATAAGATATATTTTTATTATGCTAATTTTAGCAGTAATGGATTTTTGGTGTGGAAAAAATATTGATAAATATAATGGAGATAGAAAAAAGCAAAGAATATATTTGTTTATAGATGTTGGAGTGAATTTACTTATTTTATTCTTTTTTAAATATGCAGATTTTATAATAGCAAATATAAATACATTAACAGGTTTTAATATTCCATTATTAAATATACCACTTCCAATAGGAGTTTCATTTAATACCTTTCAATCCTTATCCTACATAATAGATGTATATAGAGGAACAGTTAAATGCGAAAAAAGTTTTTATAATTATTTAACATATACAACATTATTTCCACAAATAATTGCAGGGCCAATTGTAAGATATGAAACAGTAGATGAAGAACTAGAAACAAAAAATATTAGCATGGATAATTTTACAAGAGGAATGAAAAGGTTTATTGTAGGACTTGGTAAAAAAGTATTAATTGCAAACAATGTAGGAGCATTATGGCATGTTATAGAAACAGGAAGTTATGGAGAATTATCTTTATTATTTTCTTGGATAGGAATTATAGCCTTTGCACTTCAAATATATTTTGACTTTAGTGGATATTCAGATATGGCAATTGGACTTGCTAATATATTTGGAATGGATTTTGATGAAAACTTTAATTTTCCATACATCTCGAAAAGTATTACAGAATTTTGGAGAAGATGGCATATAACATTAGGAAGCTGGTTTAAAGATTATATATATATTCCACTTCGGAGGGAATAAAAAAGGTTTTATAATACAAATTAGAAATATATTAATTGTATGGTTTTTAACAGGAGCTTGGCATGGAGCATCTTGGAACTTTATATTGTGGGGAGTATATTTTGGAATAATTTTAATTGCAGAAAAATTAATTATTTTAAAATTATTAGAAAAAGCCCCTAAAATAATAGGACATATTTATGCTACAATATTAGTACTAATAAGCTGGGCAATATTTGCATTTGAAGATTTAGAAAAAGTCGGCTATTATATATCAACAATGTTTCATATAAATGGTACAAGCATAGTAAATTCAGAAAGTTTATATTATTTAAAAAATTATTTTATTATAATTATATTAGGAATAATTTTATCAACACCAATTATTAAAAAGATATTTAATAAAATAGAAGTAAAAAAGACACTTTCAAGAAGTATTTTTGTAAGTTTAATATATGTAGGAATATTTTTATTAAGCACAGCGAGTTTAGTAAGTGACACATTTAATCCATTTTTATACTTTAGATTTTAGAAGGAGGAAAAGTAAAATATGAAAAATAAAATATTTTTTATAGTATTTATGCTTATTTGGGTAAGTTTAGTAGTATTCAACTTTTTTGCTCCTAAATATGTGTTTTCAGAAGCAGAAAATAGAAATTTAGCAAAATTTCCTAAATTTACTTTTGAAAAATTAGTAAGCGGAGAGTATCAAGAACAATTAGATTCTTATATAAATGATCATTTTATATTTAGAAATGAATGGATTAAAATAAAATCACAAATGGAAATATCATCTCGGAAAAACGGAAAACCGGTGGAATATATATAGGAAAAGATGACTATCTTTTTGAAAAATTTAAATTTGACGAAAAAAATGAAAATTTAAACAGTGTACCAGAAATAGTAAATTCATTTGCAAATAAGACTAATATTCCAACATATTTTATAGTAGTGCCAAATTCTATATATATAAATGAAGAAAAATTACCTAATAATGTAGAGGTATATAATCAAAAAAATATAATAGAAAAATTATATTCAAAATTAAATAATGATGTTAATAGCATAAATGTAGCAGATATATTAAAACAAAATAAAGATAATTATTTATATTTTAAAACAGACCATCATATGACATCAAACGGAGCATATTTAGTATATGCAATGTTTAATAATAGTAAAGGAATAGAAGTAAATAAATTATCACAATATAATATGAAAATAGTATCAAAAGATTTTTTAGGAACATTTGATTCAAAAGCACAAGTATTAAATCAACAAAAAGATAAAATAATAATATATGAAAATGAAAATAATACTAATATAGAAGAAGTAATATATGATAATGAAACAACAAATAGTATTTATAATGAAGAATATTTAAACAAAAAAGATAAATACTCATTCTTTTTAAATGGTAATAATAGCAAAGTAGTTGTAAAAACAAATGTGAAAAACGGAAAAAGGTTATTAGTTATAAAAGATTCATATGCACATATAATGGCACAATTTTTATGTAATGATTATGAACAAATACATTTTATAGACCCAAGATATTATAATTTGCCATTATCAGAGTATGCAAAAAACAATGAAATAACAGAAACTTTATTCTTATATAATGTAGATAATATATTAAAAGATGTAGGTATAAGAAATGTAAGATAACTTTTTCCTAAAATATTAAAAATTTTCAGGAAAAAGTATTGACTAAATATAGCCTAATATGTTAATATTAAAAAGTACTCAATATTACAATTAAAACACAAATAAATTAGTAATATATTTCTTTGAAATATGTGAAGCCGAGAGACGATTACTAATCTATTTTTTTGCCCTAAAAAGCATAAAAAAATAATTTTAAAAATATT
>CAYVYP010000016.1:0-25212 GCA_964455975.1 uncultured Lachnospiraceae bacterium | reverse complement strand
ACAAAAATATAAATACAAGAAATTTCAAAAAATTCTTGTATTTATTTTATTTATTGATATAATACTTTTTAGAACAAATTTTAGGAGGTATTTATATGTTAAAGAAAGTCGCAATATTAGCTAACGGTGGAGATGTATCAGGATTTAATGCAGTAATAAGAGCAATAGTAAAAACTGCAGAGCATAATGGAATAGAGTGTTATGGATTTATTGATGGATATAGAGGATTATTAAATAATGATTATATAAAATTAAGTACAAAGGATACAGCATCAGGAATTCTTCAAAAAGGTGGATCAATAATAGGTTCTTCATTAAATGCAAATGTATTTAATTATAAACAAGAAGAAAATGGACAAGTTGTATATAAAGATTTATCAGAAAAATGTGTGCAAAATGTTAAAGAAGATGGTTTTGACTGTATATTCACATTAGGTGGAGATAGTACACAAAAATCAGCAAGAGATTTTTATTTAAGAGGGCTAAATGTAATAGGAGTACCAAAAACAATAGATAATGATGTGGCATGTACAGATATAACATTTGGATATAATACAGCAGTAACAGTTGCAACAGAAGCAATTGATAGACTACATACAACAGCAGAAACTCACGATAGAATTATGTGCCTAGAAGTTATGGGAAGATATGCTGGATGGATAGCATTAGAATCAGCAATAGCTGGTGGAGCTGATGCAGCTTTAATACCAGAAATACCATACGATATAGAAAAGGTTGTAGAAGCAGTTAAAACAAGACAAAAAATGGGTAAAAATTTTAGTGTAATAGTTGTAGCAGAAGGAGCAGTTCCAAAGGGTGGAAGTGTATCTGTTAAAGATGTAAGAGATGGCGGAAAAGGTGTTATAAATGTACAATTAGGAGGAGCAGGAGAAGAAGTAGCAAAAAAATTACAAGAACTAACTGGACTAACAACAAGAAATACAACACTTGGATATATGCAAAGAGGAGGAACACCAACATCTTTTGATAGAGTTTTATCTACAAAATATGGAGCAAAAGCAATGGAACTTGCAATGAAAGGAAAATTTGGAACACTAACAGTACTAAAAAATGGAAAATTAGATAGTGTTACATTAGAAGAAGTTGTAGGAGATAATAAAGAAGTAGGAGCTGTACAAGGTGGAACAGCAGAAAGTAATGTAAGATTAGTAACAATGGACCACGATTTAGTAAAAACAGCAAGAGATATAGGAATTTGTTTAGGTGACTAAATATTATATAAAATACACAATTCATTTGTGTGAATGAGATTATCCAAAAGAGGGCGGTTCTTTTAGAACTGCCCTCTTAATATATAAAATAATAGTTTACAATACCCTTATTTTTGTGTATAATACATATTGAAAATAAAAAAGATAGGAAGATGAAAATGATAGATTTTAAAAAAGAAATAGCAGAAGAAATGGCTAAAGTAACTAATTTGAATGATGAAGAATTAATAAGTTTTATTGAAATACCAAAAGATAGTACTATGGGAGATTATGCTTTTCCTTGTTTTAGACTTGCTAAAGAATTAAAAAAAGCACCTCCAATGATAGCAAATGATATAAAAGATAATATAAATTTAAATAAAGAAATATTAGAAAAAATGGATGTGGTTGGAGGATATTTAAATTTTTATATAAATAAACAAGCTCTAATAAAAACAGTATTAGAAGAAATATCAATAAAAAAAGAAGAATATGGAAAATCTACAGTTGGTAGTGGAAAAAATATAGTAATAGATTACTCTGCACCTAATATTGCAAAACCTTTTCATATTGGACATTTACGTTCAACAGTAATTGGAGGAGCATTATATAACATATACAAATTTCTAGGATATAATAGTATAGGAATAAATCATTTGGGAGATTATGGAACACAATTTGGAAAACTTATAGAAGCATATAAAATGTGGGGACAAGAATATGATATAGAAAACAACCCAATAGATGAACTTACAAAAATGTATATAAGAATAAATGCTCTTTGTAAAGAAGATGAAAATGTTTTAAATGCTGCAAGAGATAATTTTAAAAAACTTGAAGATAAAGATGAATATTGCACACAATTATGGCAAAGGTTTAGAGACTTAAGCTTAAAAGAATTTAAAAAAGTATATGATATATTAGGTTCTAAATTTGATTCTTGGAATGGAGAAGCTTTCTATTCAGATAAAATGGAAGAAATAGTAGACATATTAGAAAAAACAGGAAAACTTGTAGAATCTGAAGGAGCAAGGATTATTCCATTAGATGATAAAAAAATGGCACCATGTATAATAGGAAAAACAAATAGATCTACAACATATGCAACACGTGACTTAGCAGCAATTATGTATAGAGCAAGAACTTATAATTTTGATAAAGCACTATATGTTACATCATATGAACAAATATTACATTTTTCACAAGTATTTGAAGTGGCAAAATTATTAGGATTAGATAAAAAATATACAGATAATTTAATACATGTACCATTTGGTATGGTTCAATTAAAAACAGGCAAAATGTCTACTAGAGAAGGAAATATAATAAAATTAGAAGATTTATTAAGTGAAGCAATATCAAGAGCAAAACAAATAATAGAAGAAAAAAATCCTACATTAGAAAATAAAGATGAAGTAGCTAAAAAAGTAGGAATTGGAGCAATTATATTTAATGATTTATCAAACAGCAGAATTAAAGATGAAATATTTGATTGGAATGAAGTACTAAACTTTAATGGAGAAACAGGACCATATATTCAATATATTTATGTAAGAACAAAAAGTGTATTAGATAAAGCAGGTTATATTCCTAAAATAGAAGATGTTGATTTTTCTTTAATTTCAGATGAAGCATCTGTAAAAGTATTAAAATTAATATATATGTTACAAGACACAGTTATTCAAGCAGCAGAAAAAAACGAGCCATCTATAATATCAAGATATTTAATAGATTTAAGCCAAGCATTTAGTAGCTTCTATAATGAAAATCATATTATAGTAGAAGATAAGAAACTTCAAGATGCAAGAATATATTTAACATATGCAGTAAATATAGTTTTAAAACAAGGAGCAAAGCTTCTTGGAATACAAATGCCAGAAAGAATGTAAAAGTAATAAAAATAAGCAACAGACAAAATTTGTTTTTTGCTTATTTTTTTATCCAATAATATTATATTACAATTATATTACTTTTAATAAATTTATTGACTTATATTTTATATAAATGATATACTAAATATGAAATTTTAACAAAGATTTTGTAACAAAAACAAATAATAATTGTATAAAAAATAGGAGAATAAAACAAATGAAAAAAATTGTTAAATTTAGCAATAATTTTATAATAAAAATAGTTAGTAGTATTGTAATACTAACACTTTTAATATATATTTTTTCTGGAATATTTAGCATATCATATGGAGCTACAACTGGAAATGTACAGAATTTAGATAATTCAAAATATCCCGGAATTAGAAATATTTTACAAGATTTAAAAGCAAGTCACCCTAATTGGAACTTTACAATATTATATACAGGATTAGATTGGAATACTGTAATTGCAAATGAATCTGTACATAATAGAAATGTAGTTCCAAAAGATAAAATAGGAGAATGGTTATGCCAAGAATGTAAAAAAACTAATTATGAAGACAATTGGAAATGTGCATCATCAAAAACAATAGCATATTATATGGACCCTAGAAATTTTTTGAGTGAAAAAAATATATTACAATTTGAAACTTTATACTATGTTCCAGAAACACAAAATATTGAAGGTGTTAAAAAAATATTATCAGGAACATTTTTATCAGCAGATAAAATTACATATACAGATACAACCGGTGCTACACAAACAATAAATAAATCATATGCACAAGTAATAATGGAATCAGCAACTGCAACAGGTGTTAGCCCATATCATTTAGCAGCAAGAGTAAGACAAGAACAAGGAGCAGGAAATATTACTACTGGGCAATCAACAAGTGGTACAGGATGTGGAACATATACAGGTTATGTTGGATATTATAATTACTTTAATATAGGAGCATCTGGAATAAATAGAGTAGCAGCAGGATTAGATAAAGCAAAAGAACAAGGATGGACAAACCCAGAAAAAGCAATAAGTGGGGGAGCATATTTCTTAAAAAATTCATATATAGGAGTTGGACAAGATACACTATATCTTCAAAAATTTTCAGTATACAATACAAATGGAAGTTTATATTGGCATCAATATATGACAAATATAATGGCACCAACAAGTGAAAGCACAAATATTTTTGATAAAGTATATTCAAGTTTTGAAGATATAAAAAATAGTAAAATGAATTTTGTAATACCAGTATACGAAAATATGCCAGCACAAGCAAGCCCAATACCATCAGATACTTTAGCAGAACATGAATTAATTGAAACAGAAAAACAAGTAAGAATATTACCAACATTAAATTTTTCAAATTTACAACAAGAGCTAAAAAATAAAGGAACAATATCATTATTAGATAATCAAGGAAATGTACTTACAGATACATCTATATTAAAAACAGGACAACAAATAAGACTTACAAGCGGAGCAAATGTAACAAATTATGCAATAGCAAAATTAGGAGATGTAAATGGAGATGGAGAAGTAGATGCAAGAGATGCCTTAAGAATATTAAGATATAGTGTAGAAGAAATAGAATTAAAAAATGAATATTTAAGAGCAGTAGATTCAAATGGAGATGGACAATATGATGCAAGAGATGCTTTAAGAGTACTCAATTATAGTATAGAATCTTCAAAAATAGAATTATAAAGGGGAATTTAATGAAAAATACTAAAATTAAACATAAAATAATATTAATGTTTATAATATTGATTTTAATACTGTTTATTTCAAATACTGTAAATGCTTTAACAATAGTATTAGATCCAGGGCATGGTGGAAAACAACCAGGTGCAGTAAATAGTGGAATACAAGAAAAAGATGTAACACTTAAAATAGCAAATTATTTAAAAACATATTTAGAACAATATCAAGATGTTAAAGTTGAATTAACACATAATGGATTAGCAGCAACAGAAGAACTAGATATATTTGATAGAGGAGTATATCCAAGAAAAATAGGAGCAGATTTATTAATAAGTTTACATATAAATTCTAGTACAAGTTCTTCAGCAAATGGAGCAGAAGTATATATTACTGCAAATGAATCATTACTAAAATATAATTATCAAAGTAAATTATTAGGAAATGCAATTTTAAATAATATAATAAATTTAGGTATAAAGAGCAATCGGAGTAAAAACTAGGTTAATACCAAGTGATACAACAGATATTTATTCAGATGGAACAAGAGCAGATTATTATGGAACTATAAGATATGCAATGAGAGGAACTATGATAGACCAAGGTGTAACTTCAATATTACAAAATGGAGTTAAAGTGGTAGTCCCGGCATCAACTTCAGCAAACATACAAAATGGAGAAGGAATAACAAGTATTTTAGTAGAACATTGTTATATAAGTAATTCAAATGATAGAAGTAAAATTGATTCAGATAGTGATATAAAAGCTTTAGCTCAAATGGATGGAAAAGGAATTGTTTCTACATATGATTTAAAATTAAAAACAGAAAATAATTTTAAAATAGAAGCAGGAAAATTAATAACAGATGCGAATACTACATTAAATGATATAAAACAGAAATATCGGAACAGCTACAGCGGATAATGGAATGATTGCAACAGGAACAAAAATTACAATTGATGGAACAACATATACAACAATTAAACTTGGAGATGTAAATGGAGATGGAGAAGTAGATGCAAGAGATGCTTTAAAAATTTTAAGATATAGTGTGGACGAAATAAAATTAGAGAATGAATTTTTAGAAGCAGCAGATGTAAATAATGACAATACATTTGATGCAAGAGATGCATTAAAGATTTTAAATTATAGCATAGATAATGCAAAGATTAATATATAAATAGAAAGGAAAATTTAAAATATGAAAGTTAAAAATTTAAAAATACTAATAATAACAGCTGTAATATTAGGATTTATGACAGTTATATCAAATGCAGCCACATCAGCTAGTAATTCAAACATAAAACCAGGAGAAACAACAACGATAAATATAACCTCAAATGAAAAACTGGGTAGTTATCAAATAAATTTAACAGATTTAGGAGGACTAGAATTTGTTAGTGTATCATCACAAGGAAAAGTTAATGGAAAAAAAGTAGCATATGCAGGACTAGGAGATGGCATAACAAATTTAGCTTCATATAAAGTAAAAGCACCAGGAAATTCTACAAATAAAACGTATAAAGTAAGTTTTTCTATAACAGCAATGGAAAAACCAGATGGAACAGAAATTGCAAATGAAACAATAACATCATCAGTAACTGTAACAGTACAAGCTACACCAGAACCACCAACACAACCAACAACTCCAACAAAATCAAGTGATGCAAATTTAACAAATATAATAACATCACCAGTGGATTTTAAAGGATTTAGCTCTTCTAAAACATCAGGATATTCTGTAAATGAAGGAACTAGTGATAGAATTAATGTTTCAGTAAACAAATCTAATTCTAACTCTAGTATTAATATAGTAAATAAAACAAATGGAGATACAGGTAAAAAGTGGGTAAATTTAAAAGAAGGAGAAAATGAAATACAAATTACTTGTACAGCAGAAGACGGAAAAACTACAAAAACATATACAATTATAGCAACTAGAGAAAAGGCTACAAATGTAGAAAATCCAATAGCAACAACACCAGATCCAGTAGTAGATATAAAGGATGCAACATTAAAAAGTTTGAAAATAGAAGGAATTACTTTTTCACCAGAATTTAAAAGTGATGTATTACAATATACAGCAAATTTAGATGATAAAACAATAACAAAACTAAGTATAGAAGCACTAGCAAATAAAACAGGAGCAGAAGTTACAATAGAAGGAAATTCAAATTTAGTTGCAGGAACAAATGCAATAAAAATTAAAGTAACAGATGGAGAAGAAACTAAAACATATACTATAGTTGTAACAAAAGCAGGAGGAGAAGAAATAACAAATACAGTAGATGAAAATACTATTGCTACAACAACAGAACCAACAGTTACTAATAAAGGACCTAATATGGTATTATTAATAATAATTGGAATAGTTGCTTTAATAGTATTTGCAGCACTTATATCATTAATAGTAACTAAAATAAGATTTAGAAAACAAAATTCTAGTATGGATTCAATAAGCTTTACAGGATTTACAAGCAATGATGATGAAACAGAACAAATAGAAAAACCAAAAAAAGAAAAGAAAATTAAAAAAGATGATGATGACGATGACGACGGACTTGGAGGAACAAGAAGAAATGGAAAACATTTTTAAAAAATGGTCTGAAAATTAATAAATGAAGGAGAGATAAATGTCTCTCCTTCATAAAATGCTTCTGTAGCTCAGACGGTAGAGCAACAGATTCGTAACCTGTAGGTCGGCAGTTCGACTCTGCCCAGAAGCTCCAATTGAAAAATAAGAGGTATTAAGTGTATTACGAAATAAAAGAAGAAAATCAAAAATTTATATTAAATAAAGAGGGAAAAGAAATTGGATATTTAAAGTACTCAAAAGATAAAGAAAATGATTTTATCATTGAATCTATTTTTGTAGAAGAAGATTATAGAGGAGATGGATATGCCAAAATTATTTTTAATGAATTTATTGAAAAAGTTAGAAAAGAAGGATATAAAATAACACCAATTTGCTCTTATGCACAGGCTCAATTTCAAAAAAGAAATGAAATACAAGAATTATTAAAGAAATAAATGAGTTTAGAAGAATATTAAAAATTCACAATTTGCAAAATATTGACAACTTCTAAAAAAACGAGTATAATGTTATTATAAAACATATAATACATAATAAACAATACAAAATAATAACAAAGGAGACAAAACTTATGAATATTTGTAAATTAGTTTTAGAATATATTGCACAATATCCAGAAGATGAACCAATATTTATTGAAGATATAAAAAAATATGTTATTCAGCAATGTGAAAACAATAACAATCAAGAAAGAATATTAAAAAACATAAATGTTATTTTAAATAGATTAAAAAATGAAGGTATTATAAAAGCAGAATATAAAGGAGTATATTATAAACCAATTATTACTATGTTCGGTGAAATGGGATTAGATCAAAGAAAATTAATGCAACTTAAATATTTGAAAGATAGAGATGGAAATATAAAAGGATATATTGTAGGAGCAAAATTATTTAATAAATTAGGATTAACTACATTAGTTCCTAATGTGACGGATATAGTAACAAATGAATGTAAATATCATAAGCAATATGATCAAAAACTAAGAGTATATATAACAAAACCAAAAATAGAGATAAATAATGAAAATTATAGATATTTGCAGTTTATAGATATTTTAGATAATAAAGATAATATTTATATTGAAGCACAAAATGCAGATGAAATTTTATACAGCATTATAGAAGAATGCAAATTAGATTTTGAAAAAATTATAAAATATGCTAGAGAAACAAATAATAAAAAAGTATTAGATAAATTATTTGTGCTAGCAAGATAGGAGAAAAATGAAAGTGCTATTTCATTTAAAAGAAAAAGATTTAAAAAAGTTTATTGAAGATATGAGTATTAGAGCAAATATAGATGTAGATGTAATAGAAAAAGACTACTATGTATGTTTAGTTCTTAAAGAATTATCTAAAAAACAAGATTATTTAAAAGCATATTTTAAAGGTGGTACGGCAGTATATAAAATTTTAGATACAATGAATCGTTTTTCAGAAGATATTGATTTAACTGTAAAAGTTTTACCAGAAGAATCTAATACAAAAAACAAGAAGAGATTAAAAGAATCTGCTTTAGGGTACAAAATAGAAGGTTTAGAATTAATAAAAGATGAGTGTATAGACAATAAAGGTAGTATTACTGGAGTTTACCAGTATAAATCAGTATATGAAGATAGTGAAATACCGCTACAAAGAGCAGGAAAAATACAAGTAGAATCGACTTCATTTACTGTAAGTGAGCCAACCGAAAAATATTACATAGAGCCTTTAATATATAAATTAGCAAATGATAAAGAAAAGAAAATTTTAGAAGAGCAATTTGATGTTACAAAAATAGAAATTGAAATAATAAAATTAGAGAGAATGTTTATAGATAAAATATTTGCAGCAGAGTTTTATTATATAAGAAATATGTATATGGATACAGCAAAGCATTTATATGATATATCAGTATTATATAAAAACGATAAAATTCAAAAGTTATTAAAGGATAAGAATGAATTAAATAAACTGGTAGATTATAAAAGGCAAGAAGAAAAAGTAAGAATTGGTGGCATAGATGAAAAAATAGCAATCACAAATTTTAGCTATTTTAAGCTAGATTTTGATGATACACTAATAAAAGAGTTTGAAAGTATGCAAAATAAATATGTTTTAAATGATAAATATAAATTTTCTATTGATCAAGTTAAAAAGATTTTAAATGAAATACAAGAATTACTAAAAAATAAATGAGTTTAGAAAATATTAATAGTGAAAATTATAAATAAAAAATCAGCTTACAAAATAGTAAGCTGATTTTTTACTAATAATATAGCGGTTAAAATTAGAATCTTTATGCATAAATATAAACTAATAAATTTTTGAAGTGCTAATATTTTCATAAAAATACAATTAATATTACAATGTACAAAAATAAAAAATGATACAAATGTGGTAAAAAAATGGAAATTTACTAAAAAGTATGTTAAAATAGTAATGATACTATGCAAGGAGGAAATAATGGGATTTTTTGATAAATTAAAACAAGGTTTAAGTAAAACAAAGGATTCATTTAATGATAAAATAAATAATGTATTTAGTTCATTTAGAAAAGTAGACGAAGAACTATTAGAAGAATTAGAAGAAGCATTAATAATGTCAGATATAGGAATGGAAACATCTCTAAAAATTATTTCAGAATTAAGAGAAAAAATAAAGAAAAATAATATTCAAGATGCAGAAGAAGTAAAACAAGCTTTAAGAGAAGAAATGGAAGAAATATTAAAAATAGAAAACTCTGAATTAAATTTACAAACGAAACCTTCAATAATATTAGTTGTGGGGGTAAACGGAGTAGGAAAAACAACATCAATTGGAAAAATAGCAGCAAAGCTTGAAAGAGATGGAAAAAATGTAGTTATAGCAGCAGCAGATACTTTTAGAGCAGCAGCAGTAGAACAAATAGAAATATGGGCAAATAGGTCGAAAGCAAGTTTAGTAAAAAGGGCAGAGGGTGTTGATCCAGCTTCTGTAGTATATGATGCTTTAAAAATTACAGAAGAAAAAAATGCAGATGTATTAATAATAGACACAGCAGGAAGACTTCATAATAAAAAATATTTAATGGATGAACTTTTAAAAATAAATAAAGTAATAGAAAAAGAACTTCCAGAAAGCTCAAAAGAAGTATTACTTGTAATAGATGGAACAACAGGACAAAATGCTATAAACCAAGTAAAAGCATTTAAACAAACAGTTAATATAACAGGATTAGTTCTTACAAAAATGGATGGAACAGCAAAAGGTGGAGTAGTACTTGGAATAGTAGATGAAAATAAAATACCTGTAAAATTTATAGGTGTTGGAGAACAAATAGATGATATGGAAGAATTTAATAGTAGTGATTTTGTAAAAGCAATTATATAAAATTATAATGGTAATGAAAGGATGAATAATATGCCAGAACAAGAAAATGTAAAAACAAATGAAACACTACCAAAGAAAAAGACAAGTAAAAGAGTAATTATTGTTTTAATATTTTTAGCAGTATGCTTAATAGCAACATTTATATCTTTAAGAGGAAGCTATTTAGAAATAAAAGAAATAGGAGAAAATTATTTAGAAGTATTTTGGACAAACCTGAAATATGAATACTTAACAATATTCGTAAATTTTGTTATTTTATTTTTAGCAATATATTTTACTAATAAGGGAATAAAAAAAGGATTAAAAAGTTTTTTTGATGATGAAAAAAAGCAAGAGCTAAAACTTCCAAATAAGTCTATTGCATTTATTGCATCAACAGTATTAAGTATAATTATAACAAAGCTAATATTAAACAATTTAATGTTATTTCAAAATGCAACATGGTTTGGAATAAATGATCCAGTATTTTCACAAGATATAGGATATTTCTTTTTTCAAAAACCATTTATAGAAATGATTTTAATATATTTAATAGGATTAGTAGTAGGACTTACAATTTATACAGCATTATATTATATAATAGTATTCAATAAATTTTTTGATGGAATATCAAGAGAAACATTAAAACAAAGTAATTTTATAAAAAAAATATTAGGTAGTATAAAAATAATAGCAGTTTTAATAGCAGCATTTGTATTAATAAAAACTCAAGATATAGTATATGAAAGATTTATAACTCTTAAAAACACTGCACAATCATATTACTTAAATGGAGCAGGATTATCTGATGTAACAATTAAATTATGGGGATATGCAATACTTAGTATAATTATAGTAATATCAGTATTTATGGCTGTGAAATTCTTTAAAAAAGGACAAACTAAAAAAGTAATAATGTCAGCTTTAGCAGTTCCTACATATTTAGTAGGGCTATTTATAATAATGATAATATTTGATTTAGCATTTGTTAAAACAAATGAATTAGATAAGCAAAAAACATTTATTTCAGAAAATATAAAAAATACAAAAAATGCATATAATATAAATGTAGATGAAGTAAGCTTAACAAATAGTGGAACAATTACAAAAGAAGAAATAGATGAATATAAAAATGTATTAAATAGTATTCCAATTGTAAACTCAGATGTTACAATAAAGGAATTAAATAATACTCAAACAAGTAAAGGATATTATTTATATGAAAATACTCAAATAGCACAATATAAAATAAATAATGAAGATAAACTTGTATATGTAACACCAAGAGAGATAATATCAAATGAAAAAGGAAGAACATATAATAATAAAACATATGAATATACACATGGATATGGAACAATAATAACAGCAGCAACAGAAGCAGAAGAAACAGGAAATATTAGCTATATACAAAAATCATTTACAGGTGAAGAAAATAAAATAAACATAGAAGAGCCACGAATATATTTTGGAATGCAAACTGATAATACAGTAGTAACAAATGCTACAAATAAAGCAGAGTTTGATTATCCAATATTAGATTCAAAAATAGCAGAAAATGCTGAAAACACATATACAGGTACAGCAGGTCAAAACTTGAATTTTATAGATAAATTAATACTTAGTATGAAAGTAGGAGATATAAATTTAGCATTTTCAGGAAATATAAATGATCAAAGTAAAATTCTTACAAATAGAAATATAATAGAACGTGCTAAAAAGATAATGCCAAATTTAGTATATGATGAAAATCCATATTTAGTAGTAAATGATGAAGGAAATTTAATATGGGTATTAGATGCATATACTATATCAAATAATTATCCATATTCTCAAAGAACATTTATAAAAGTAGATGGAAAAAAACAAGAAATAAATTATATAAGAAATTCAGTAAAAGTATTAATAGATAGTTATAATGGAACTGTAGATTTCTATATTACAGATAAAACAGACCCAATAATTATTGCGTATAAAAACATTTATCCAAATTTATTTAAAGAAGCTTCATTACCAGAAGATATAACAAAACATTTAGTATATTCAGAATATTTATATAATATTCAAGCAGAAATATTAAAAAGATATCATAATGTTCAACCAGATGTACTATATAGAGAAGATGACGTATGGACAGTAGGAACACATAATATAGGAAAAACAGCAACAAAAATAGGAACCAAAATTGAACCATATTATACAATGATGAAACTTTCTGACACAGAAAAAGGAATTTTTGGATTAGTTCTTCCATATACGCCAGACGGAAAGCAAAACTTAATTTCGTATTTAGTAGGAACATATGAAGAAAACCAAAGTAATGGAAAATTAAAAATATATAAATATACAGCAGATTCTAGTGTATTAGGACCAATGCAATTAGATACTCAAATAGATCAAGATGAAAAAATATCTAAAGAAATTGCAAATCTAAATGTTACTGGAACAAAAATAACAAGAAATATGATAATGGTTCCAACAGGAGACACAGTATTATATGTAGAACCAATATACCAAACATATATAAATGAACCAACAATTTCACCAGTATTGAAAAAAATAGTAGTAGCATCAGGAAATAAAGTAGCTATAGGAAATAATTTAAAAGAAGCATTAACAAATCTTATTTCACAATATGCTGAAATAGAAATAGAAAATACAGAAGAAATAGATGGCTTAATAGATGCAATAATAAAAGCAAATACTAATTTAGAAACTTCTAGCCAAAACAATGATTGGGAAATGATAGGAAAAGATTTACAAAAATTACAGTCATTAATAGTAAAATTAGACACGTTGAAAAAAGAGCAAGAAAAAACAACTACTGTTAATTCAAATAATACAATAAATAATCTTACAATAAATACAGAAATTTCTAATAATAACATGTAAATGAATAAATATAAAAAAAAATACCACCATATAATATAGGTGGTATTTTTATGTTTTTAAGAAATAAAAAATTAGAATATATATATAAATCTATAAATGAATTAAATTATATATTAACAAAAAATAATCTAATAGATTTTGCAGAATTATTAGGAAATAAAAAAGAAATGATAATAAGAAATTTTATAGCAGGAATATTCAAAGGAATGGGAATAGGAATAGGATTTACAATAATTACAGCAATAATAATATATATATTACAAAAAATAGTAAAGCTAAATATTCCTATAATAGGGCAATTCATAGCAGATATAATAGATGTAGTACAAAAAAGTAGGTAAAATTTATAATTTCTCTTCCTTTTTCAAAATATATTGTATATAATGTACATATATTTAAAAAAAGAATCAAGGAGGAACTTTAATGAACTTAGCAAATAAACTTACAATATTTAGAATAATTTTAGTGCCAATAATGGTAATAATACCTTTTTTAGGGATACAAGGAGAATTAATTGGAATACCAAATACATACTGGATTATAAATATTATATTTATAGTAGCATCAATTACAGATAAATTGGATGGATACATAGCAAGAAGTAGAAATCAAGTAACAACATTTGGAAAATTTTTAGATCCATTAGCAGATAAAATATTAGTATTAGCAGCAATGATAATACTAGTAGAAATGGCAAAATTACCAGCTTGGATACCAATTATAGTTGTAGTAAGAGAATTTATGGTTTCAGGATATAGACTAATAGCAGTAGAAAAAGGTGGAAAAGTAATAGCAGCATCAGTATGGGGAAAATTAAAAACTGTAACACAAATGATAGCTATAATTTTAGCATTTATAGATGTAAATGCATTTGGAGCATTTTTATTTAAAAGCTTAACAGGAGCAGAGTTAGTATTAAATATAATAGCAACAACAATAATGTTTATATCTGTAATAGCAACAATATTCTCAGGATGGGATTACTTAAAAAATGGAAAAGATTTATTAAAAGATAATTAAAGTTTAATAGGGGGAAAAATGAAATTTGGATTATCAGATAACATATATAAAGAAATAAAAACAGTTATAAATAAATACAGTAACAAATGTACTATTAGGTTATTTGGTTCAAGAGCAAGAGGAGATTATAAACAAAATTCTGATATTGATTTAGCTATATTCAATATTGCACCAGAAGAAGAGTTTAACATACACAATGATTTAGATAAAATTAATATGCCATATACAATAGACATAGTCTTTATAAGAAAAGATACAAAAGTAGAATTATTAAATTCTATAAATAAAGATGGAGTTGAATTTTAATGAGATATTTAGAAAGAAAAGAAGAATTTAAAAAAGCATTATTAAAACTTAAAGACGGAGTAACTATAAATGAAAGTGAAATTCAAAGAGATGGAGTAATACAAAGATTTGAATTTACTTTTGAACTTGCATGGAAAACAGTAAAAGACTATTTAGAATTTCAAGGATTTACTGAAAAAATAGGAAGTCCAAGAGAAATAATACAGTTAGGATTTAAGCAAGGAATAATAGAAGATGGAGAAGCATGGATAGAAATGATGTTATCTAGAAATGCATTATCACATTTGTATGATGAAAAAACAGCAATTGAAATTTATAACAAAATTAGAGAAAAATATATAAAATTATTTGAAAAGTTAGAATTGAAATTTCAAAATGCTTAAAAGGAGCAAGCACGAATGAATATAAAAGAAGCTACAAAAAGAATATTAGAATTAAGAAAACAATTAGAATATTATGCTAATTTATATTATGATGAGGATAAACCAGCAATATCAGACTTTGAATATGATATGATGATGAATGAACTAAAAAATCTGGAAAAACAATTTCCAGATTTAGTTTCTAAAGAGTCTTTAACACAAAAAGTTGGAGGACATGTAAAAGAAGGGTTTGAAAAAGTAGAACACGAAGTTCCACTCCAAAGTTTGCAAGATATATTTTCTTTTGAAGAATTAGAAGAATTTAAGCAAAGAGTAGAAAAGGCAGAGCAAGAATATAATATAAAAACAAAATTTGTAGTAGAAACAAAAATAGATGGATTATCTTGTAGTATAGAATATAAAAATGGAATATTAGTAAAAGGTGCAACTAGAGGAAACGGACTTATAGGAGAAGATGTTACTAATAATTTGAAAACAATAAAACATATTCCTCAAAAATTAAGCGAAAATATAAATGTAACAGTTCGTGGAGAAGTATTCATTGGTAAAAAAGAATTTGACCAAATGAATGAACAAAGAGAAATTTTAGAACAACCACTTTTTGCAAATGCAAGAAATGCAGCAGCAGGTTCACTTAGGCAATTAGATAGTAAAATTACTTCATCAAGACCATTAGACATATATATTTTTAATGTACAAAAAATAGAAGGAAAAGAATTTAATTCACATTTTGAAGAATTAGAATATTTAGAAAAAATAGGATTTAACGTAAATCCAGTAAGAATTCTATGTAGCAATATAGAAGAATGTATAGAAGCAATAAAAAAAATAGGAGAAACACGTGAAGAATTAAGCTTTGGAATTGATGGAGCAGTTATAAAAGTAGACAACTTGATTTTAAGAGAAAAAATGGGAACAACATATAAAGTTCCAAAATGGGCAATAGCATACAAATATCCACCAGAAAAAAAAGAAACAAAATTACTAGATATAGTATGCCAAGTAGGAAGAACAGGAGCAATAACACCAGTAGCAATATTAGAGCCAGTAAAAGTAGCAGGCTCTACAATATCTAAAACAACACTTCACAATGAAGATTTTATAAAAGAAAAAGACTTGAAAATAGGAGATACAGTAGTCATACAAAAACAAGGTGATGTAATTCCAGAGGTTGTAGATGTCTTAAAAGAAAAAAGAGATGGAACAGAAAAAGAATTTACAATGCCAAAAGTATGCCCTATTTGTGGAGCAGAAGCAGTAAGAGAAGAAGGCGAAGCAGCAATACGCTGTATAGGAATAGAATGCCCAGCAAAATTATTAAGAAATATAGTACATTTTGTATCAAGAGAAGCAATGGATATAACAGGACTAGGATATAAGGTAGTAGAGCAATTAATAGAAAATAAATTAATAGAAAATATAGCAGATATTTATACACTAAAATTAGAAGATATAGCATCATTAAAGAAAAATGGAACAAAATTTGCAAGTAATTTGATAAGTGCAATAAATGAAAGTAAAACAAGAGATTTATTTAGGCTAATAAATGCTTTAGGAATACGAAATGTAGGAATAAAAGCTGCAAAAGTATTAGCAAAAAGATATAAAACAATTGAAAATATACAAAATGCAACAATAGAAGAATTAAGCATGATAGAAGATGTAGGAGAAATAACAGCAAAAAGTATATATGAATTTTTTAACCAAGAACAAACAATAGACTTATTGAATAAATTAAAAAAAGCAGATATAAATATGCAAGCTTTTGAAGATGAAAATGAAGATAATAGGTTTGAAGGAAAAACATTTGTATTAACTGGCTCATTAGAAAAATACTCAAGGGAAGAAGCACAAGATATAATAGAAAAATTCGGAGGAAAAACATCATCATCAGTATCTAAAAAAACAGCATATGTATTAGCAGGTGAAGATGCTGGAAGTAAATTAACAAAAGCACAAAATTTAGGAGTAGAAATAATAACGCAGGAGCAATTTGAAGAAATGATAAAATAATAATTTCTATATAAAAATGTACCAATTTTAATGGACGTGCAAAATGCACGTCCTAACAAAAAAACTAAAAACAAACAAAAGGAGAGCATATGGAAGAAAAATATACACTAGAACAATTTATAGAAGAATTAGATAATGGATTTGAATTTAAATTTACATATGTGAAAAATAAATATTTATTATTTAAAACAACAGAAAACTGCTACACTCAAAAACTATTATCAGCACATGATAAAAATCCACAACCAAGAATGCAAATGGTAACATTAACAAGAGTTAATGAAATATTTCCTTTTATAGAAGATTTAGAATATGTAATAAAACCAAATTAATGTCGAATTTTAGCAAATTAAACTAATTGACAAATGTTTAACATTGATATATTATTATTTTATAAGGAGAGTGATAAAAATGAAATTAAAAAAGCAAAATGAAATAATAGATGAAAGAATACTATTAGATTTATTTCAAGCTGAAAAAGAAAGAAAAAATGGATTTAAAGGATATCCAATTAAAAAATTATTTGCAGAACTAGAAAATATAATACAACAGGAGAGTGATAATAATAAAATACAATATAGTAACATCAAATAATTTTCAAAAAATTGTAAAAAAACATATAAAGTACTTAGCTAGAATAAATATTAATTCTTCAAGAAAATTATTATCAATTTTTGAAAAATCAATTATTTCTTTAGAATATTTTCCATATAGAACGCCAAAAATTAAATTATTAGAAAAAGAATATAGAAAATTAACAATTAATAAAAAATATATAATTACATATTTTGTTTTTAAAAACTCAATATATATGGATAGTATAATCAATACAAAAAATTTTAATTCTTAATTCAAAATTTCCAAAAACAGATAACCAAATAAAAGATAAAAGCTATAAATCAATATAGTTTATTAAATATGCATAAAATAATTTATTGAGAAAATATAAATGTAGGGGAGAACTCTGTTCTCCCGCAATATAAAAATAGATATTGAGTGTAGAAAAAAATGTGTATGAGAGAAAAATTACCTATAAGAAAATGTAATAGATTAAACGAATATGATTATTCAAATGAAGGATATTATTTTATTACAATATGTATAAAAGATAGAAAAAACATATTAGGAAATATAAATGTAGGGGAGAACTCTGTTCTCCCGCAATATAGAAATATAATATTAACTAAAATAGGAATACGAATAAAAAAAGAAATAGAAAAAATAAAAGAGAAATATATAAATGTTGTTATTGATAAATATGTAATTATGCCAAATCATATACACATGATTATAATAATAGCAGATCGAATAATCGGGAGAACAGAGTTCTCCCCCTACAATATCACGAATAATAAAACAATTTAAAGGTTCTATCTCTAAACAAATCGGATTTTCTATATGGCAAAAATCTTATCATGACCATATTATTCGTAATGAACTAGAATATAATAGAATATGGCAATATATTAATACAAATATACAAAATTGGGAGAAAGATTATTTTTATTAATCTGATTTATAGTAATTAAAATAAATAGAAATTTTGTAAATTTATTGTGCCTTTTATTGATAAACTTATATTAAGTATTGTATAATACAAGTGGATAATTTAAAAATAGAAAAAATTATAAAAACAACTACTTTGAAGGAGGAAAATATGTCATACATAAGTTTTGAAAACGTAGTAAAAGAATATAAAATGGGTGAGGTTAGTATAAAAGCACTTGATAATACTAGCTTTAATATAGAAAAAGGTGAACTTGTTGTAATTGTAGGACCAAGTGGAGCAGGAAAAACAACAGCACTTAATATTGTAGGAGGAATGGATTTTTTAACCTCCGGAAAAGTAATAGTAGATGATAAAGAAATAAGTAAATTAAATTCAAAAGAACTTACCAAATATAGAAGAGAAGATATAGGATTTGTTTTTCAATTTTACAATTTAGTACAAAACCTAACAGCACTTGAAAATGTTGAACTTGCAACAGAAATATGTAAAAAACCATTAGATCCAAAAACAATATTAAAAAAAGTAGGACTAGAAGATAGGATGAATAATTTTCCATCACAACTATCAGGAGGAGAGCAACAAAGAGTAGCAATAGCAAGAGCAATAGCTAAAAATCCAAAACTATTATTATGTGATGAACCAACAGGGGCATTAGATTATAATACAGGAAAACAAATACTACAATTATTACAAGATACATGTAGAAAAGAAAAAATGACAGTTATAATAATTACACATAATACAAGTTTAACACCAATGGCAGATAAAGTAATTTATTTTAAAAATGGTACAGCACAAAGTAGTGAGAAAAATGAGAATCCAACACCAATAGAAAGGATAGAATGGTAAATGAATAAAACACTCTTAAAAGACTGTTTCAAAGAAATAAAAAACACATTCAAACGATTTTTATCATTAGTACTAATCGTTCTTTTAGGTGTAGGCTTTTTTGCGGGAATTAAAGCAACAAGTCCAGTTATGCAACATACAGTTGATACATATTTAGATGAATTAAATACAATGGATATAGAAGTTATTTCTACATTAGGATTAACTAATTCTGATATTGAAGAACTTTCTAAAATAGATGGAGTAGAAAGCATCGAAAGCGCATATTCAGCAGATGCAATAGTAGAAACTCAAGATATAGATTTAGTTGTTAAACTATATACAATGCCAGAAAAAATAAACACACTTAAGTTAATAGAAGGAAGTCTTCCAAAAAACGAAAATGAATGTGTAATAGAAGAAAACTTCCTAAAAAAAATCAATAAAAAAGTAGGTGATACAATTGAATTATCACCAGAAAAAATAAAAGATGATGAAGGAAATGAAAAAGACTTATTAAAACAAAGCAATATGAAAATTGTAGGAACAATAGAATCACCACTATATATTTCTCATGAAAGAGGCTCTAGTAAATTAGGTTCAGGAACAATAAATTACTATATGTTTGTACCAAAAGAAATAATAAATACTGACATATATACTGAAATATACTTAAAAGTAGCAAATACACAAGACTTAAATTCATTCGGAAATGAATATGAAAATAAAGTAAAGCAAATAAAATCAAAAATAGAAGACATACAAGATGCTAGAAAAGAAGCAAGGTATAATGAAGTAATAAATACAGCAAATGCAAAAATAGAAGATGCACAAAAAACTTTAGATGAAGAAAAGAAAAAAGCAGAAGATAAAATACAAGATGCACAAAATCAAATAGATTCAGCTAAAAAGAAATTATCAAATGCAAAAGCAGAAATAACAGCAAATGAAAAAAAGGCAAATACAGAGCTAGCATCAGCAGAAAAACAGTTTCAAGAAGCACAGGCACAGCTAGATGCTCAGAAAAAAGCATTAAATAATCCATTAGAAGAGCAGCAAGCAGAGCTAGATACTAAAAAAGCACAATTAGCTGTAACAAAAAAGCAAACACAAACACAATTAGCAGCAGCAAAAAAAGAAGTAACTTCAGGTGAAACTAAAGTAAAACAAAATCAACAAAAATTAACAGATGCAAGAAAAGAAGCGGATGAAAAAATAGCAGACGCACAAACAAAACTAGATGATGCAAAAGAAAAGTTAAAAGATATAAAAAAGCCTGAATGGTATATATTAACAAGAAGTGAAAATCAAGGAATAGAAAGCTATAAACAAGACACACAAAGAATAGAAAATATAGCAAAAGTATTCCCAGTAATATTTTTTATAGTAGCAGCATTAATAAGCCTAACATCAATGACACGCATGGTAGAAGAACAAAGAATACAAATTGGTGGGTTAAAAGCATTAGGATATAATAAAATACAAATAGCAAGTAAATATATTTTATATGCATTACTAGCAACAACATTAGGATCAGCAATAGGAGTTTGTATAGGTTTTGGTATAATTCCTAAAATAGTATATGAAATGTATCAAATGATGTACACAACGCCAAATGTAACAATAGAATTTAATTTAGAATATGCAATAATGGGATTTGGAATAGCAATATTATGTACATGTGGAGCAACAATATATACCTGTATAAAAGAATTAAATCAAATGCCAGCAGTATTAATGAGACCAAAATCACCAAAGATGGGAAAAAGAGTATTATTAGAAAGAATACCATTTATATGGAAAAGGCTTAAATTTAGTAGAAAAGTAACAGTAAGAAATATATTCAGATATAAAAAAAGATTTTTAATGACAATAATAGGA
This sequence comes from uncultured Lachnospiraceae bacterium, assembly GCA_964455975.1. Lineage (GTDB taxonomy): Bacteria > Bacillota > Clostridia > TANB77 > CAG-508 > JAETTH01. Next base: position 3,670 of record CAYVYP010000016.1, on the reverse strand, counting down.
ATATTAGGATGTACTTCTCTAATAGTAGCAGGTTTTGGACTAAGAGATTCTATAAGTAATATGATACCAGCACAATATGGTCAAATTTTTAAATATGATACACAAATAGATTTTAAAGATTCACTTTCACAAAAAGAAATAGATGAAAAAACACAAACAATACTAGATAAAGAAGAAATTTTAAAGCTTACAAAAATAAATATGCAATCAGTAACTGTAAATGATAGTAACCAAACTATACAAATAATAGTACCGGAAAGTTATGAAGAATTAAAAGAATTTATAACAGTAAAACAAAGAACCAAAAGCGAAATATTTGAATTAAATGACGAAGAAATAATAATAACAGAAAAAATAGCAAAATTATTAAATGCAAAACCAGGAGATATAATAAAAATAAAAAATACAGATGATATAATTGTAGAAGCAAAAATAGGAAAAATAGCAGAGAATTACTTAAGACACTATATTTATATGTCTCCAACATTATATAAAAATTTATTTAATGAAGAATTAAAATATAATGCAATATTTACAATTAATAATAACTTAACAGAGCAGCAAGAAGACATATTAGGAAAAGAAATATTAAATACAGAAGGAATTTCTGGAGTTACATTTACATCAAATATAAAAGGAATATTTGATGATGTAATGAAAAATATGACAATGGTAGTATGGATATTAATAATATCTGCAGGAATGCTAGCATTTGTAGTATTATATAATTTAGCAAATGTAAATATAAGTGAAAGAATAAGAGAATTAGCAACAATAAAAGTACTAGGATTTTATGATAAAGAAGTATATAAATATGTTTCAAGAGAAACTGTAATATTAACAATAATAGGAATTTTATTAGGGCTAGTTGGAGGATACTTTTTAAATATGTTTATATTACAAACAGCTGAACTTGACATGTTAATGTTTGACAAAAGAGTAGAATTGCAAAGCTATATATATGGAATTGTAATAACAATAGCATTTACTTTAATAGTAAACATTATCACATATTTTTCACTTAAAAAAATAGACATGATAGAATCATTAAAAAGTGTAGAATAAACACTTTACAATTTTAATATTTATTGTATAATAATGTAAGAAAAAAGAACAGATAAAAAAATGAAAAAGAAAGAGGAAGAAAAATGAGTAACAAAGAAGTAAAAACAAAGAAAAAAACAACACAAAAATCTATGTTTTTAAAAACATTTTTAATAATATTATCAGTATTAGTAGTAATTTTTGGAATAGTTGCTGGAGTAGGATATTGGTATGTACAAGATAAATTAGGAAAAATAGATTATGATGAGTTATCAGCATCAGAAATAGATGTAAACGAAGGTGTAAAAGAAAGTTTATCTAAGTATAGAAATATTGCTATTTTAGGAATAGATGCAAGACAAGATATATTTTCAGATTCAAGAAGTGATTGCATGATAATAGCAAGTATAAATCAAGAAACAAATGAAGTTAAGTTATTATCTATATACAGAGATACATATGTAAGAATAAATGATGCACATCCATTAGACAAAATAACACACGCATTTGCATATGGTGGAGCAAAATTAGCACTTAGTACAATAAATACAAATTTAGATTTAAATATAACAGAATATGTAACAGTAAACTTTGATACAGTAAAAACATTAGTTGAAGCAGTTGGTGGAATAACAATGAAAGTTACATCAGCAGAAGCAACACAAATATCAGGAATAAGCGTAGCAGGAACATATACATTAAATGGAGAACAAGCATTAGCATATGCAAGAATAAGAAAAATAGATTCAGATTATAAAAGAACAGAACGTATGAGAGATGTTATAGATGCAATATTTAGTAAAGCAAAGAAAATGAATATAGGACAATTAAATAGTTTAGTAGATACAATGTTACCACATGTACGTACAAATATTACTGCAAATGAAATATTAGGTTTATTACCAAGTATAGCATCATATTCAATAGGAGAAAGTGTTGGTTGGCCATATAAAACAAGAGGAATAACATTAGACAGATGGTATGGAGTACCAATTACATTAGAATCAAATGTAAAACAATTACATGCAGACTTATTTGGAGAAGCAGACTATACACCATCAACAACAGTACAAGAAATAAGCCAAAAAATAGTAAAGAAAACAGGATATACAGAATAAAATAGTCAAAAAATTGGGAGATACAATATTAAAAATACTTATACCTTAATATGGGTTGTATTTGAATTATTGTATCTCCTTTTCTTATTAATTTAAAAAAATAACAAAAAATATGTAAAAAAATACCTTAAAAAGTTGCATTTTGTAGAGCAGTGTTATATAATTTTAAAAGTAAAATATTTAAGGGGAAAATGCAAAAAATGAAAATACAAAAAATAATACAAAAGTTAGGAAAATACAGTAAAATAATATTATTTTTTATGGACATATGCACAATAGCTATAAGCTATTACATAGCACAAATATTTATAGAAAATAACATATATGAATTAACAAATGAACATATAAATTCTATAAATTTTACAATATTAATAGCAATATTAATATATCAAATATTTTTTCATTTATTTAATTTATATAGGAATATAACTAGGTTTGAAAGCGGAAAAGATTATTTTGCGTATATTTTAGCATGTTTAGTTTCATCTAATGTTATTTCTATGTTAGGCATAATTTTAAATTTAAAAATAGTATCAGCAAAAGAAAGTTTATTAGCATCAGTGTTAGCTGGACTAATTTTAGTTTCATATAGAATAATAATCAGATTTTTAATGACTAATAAAATAATATTAAAAGGCAATGCAAATCCAGAAAAGAAAAGAAATCTACTTATTATAGGTGGAGGAAAAGCAGCAAAAGACATAATAAAATCTATTAAAGAAACAATGAGAGAACAGTATAACATTATAGGAATAATAGATGATGATATGAATAAAAAAAATTGTTCAATTTCTGGAGTTGGAATTATAGGTTCAAGAAAAGATATAGTAAAAATAGCAAAAGAAGCAAATGTAGACTTAATATTTTTCTCAATATCTAAAATAGACAATAAAAATAAAAAAGAAATATTAAAATTATGTCAAGATACAGGTGCAAAAATAAGAATTTTACCAAGCACAGAAGATATTATAAATAATAAAAATATGATGGAAAATTTAAGAGATGTAGAAATAGAAGATATTTTAGGAAGAGATCCAATAATATTAGATAATTATAATATTTCAACATTAATAAATAAAAATGTAGTTATGGTTACAGGTGGTGGTGGTTCAATAGGCTCTGAACTTTGCAGACAAATAATAAAATTTAAACCTGAAGAACTTGTAATATTTGATATATATGAAAATAATTTATATGATATCGAAATGGAATTAAGAAGAAATTATCCTAATGTAAAAATAAGTGCAATTGTTGGAAGTGTAAGAGATAAAAAAAGATTAGAAAAAGTATTTGAAGAACATAAACCATATTTAGTATTTCATGCAGCAGCACATAAACATGTTCCATTAATGGAAGTAAGTCCATTAGAAGCTATAAAAAATAACATATTTGGAACATATAATGTTGTAAATTGTGCAGATAAATACAATGTAAAAAGATTTGTACTTATTTCAACAGATAAAGCAGTAAACCCAACAAATATAATGGGTGCAACAAAAAGAATGTGC
>CAYVYP010000015.1:6690-26003 GCA_964455975.1 uncultured Lachnospiraceae bacterium | reverse complement strand
TTTACCAATTACTATAAAATATCTAAATTATTTTTGTAAAAAACCGAAACTTAAAGTTTTTACAGATTTTGTAAAAAAAATTATTCAAATATATTTTTTAACTTATAAATTAACTTTTTTTGCAAAAAATGTCTATTTTTCTCTTGTATTTATTTTATTTTTAGTATAATATATTATATAATATTTGTATTTTACTAAGGAGGAAAATGGCTATGCCAAAAAAAGCAACTGAGCCTATGGATTTAAATGAAAAAAATGTAAAAAAAGTAGCTAAAACTACTTCTAAAAAAAGTTTATTTAAAGAGATTATTAAAAAAGAACCTGTTAAAAAAGCAAAAAAAGAAACGATTTCAAAAAAAGCTTCTAATAAAGAGGTGACTTTAAAAGATAAATCTAAAGTTTCTAGTACGAAAAAATCGGCAAATAAAAAATTGCCTGCAAAAACGACTACTTCAAAGACTACTAAAAAAGCATCTACTACTAAAAAATCAGTAAATAAACAAAATATAAAAAGTTCTGATATTAAAAATAATATTTCTACTATAGAATATTATGATTTACCTTATAGGTATAATCAAACTGTTGTAAAACTTTTATATCAAACACCTACGGTTTTATTTGTTTACTGGGATATATCTGATGAAGATAAAAAAAATTATATAAAAGAATTTGGAGAATATTTTTTTAATAATACTAAACCAGTTTTAGTTGTTCACAACGAAACTTTAAATTATTCTTTTGAAATAGATATTAATGATTTTGCAAATAGTTGGTATTTTAATGTTAAAGATGCTAATTGTAAATATAAAATAGAACTTGGAAGACGTCCTATAAATAATTTTGTAGAAATTCCTAATAATTATTTATATATTACTTCTTCAAATGAAATGGATGCACCTAATGATCATATTTTATTTGATAAATTAGGAAAAACAATATATTTTAAAGATATTAAAACAAATGTTATTAATACTAAAGATATTACATCTATTTCATTTATTAAAAATATTGGAAAAGTATATAATATATATAATTTATATAAAGAACTTTATAAAAATGAGATTTCTGAAGATTTTATTGATTTAACTAATCCTTCTTCATCAAATCCAACTTCAACATTCAAATAAATCCCCACATTAAGACCGCTTCTTAGTGGGGATTTAAAATTACAAAGGAGAAATTTATTATGCAAAAACCTAAAGGTTATGTTAGTTTTGTATTACATGCACACCTTCCATTTATACATCATCCAGAAAGTGAAAATTATTTAGAAGAACAATGGCTTTTTGAAGCTATTTCTGAAACATATATACCACTTTTATTAAATTTTCAAAAATTAGTAGAAGAAAAAATTGATTTTAGAATTACTATGTCTATGACTCCACCTCTTCTTTCTATGTTAGATAATAAATTATTGCAAAAAAAATATATAAAATATCTTAAATCTCATATTGAGCTTTGCCAAAAAGAAGTTAAAAGAACTATTTTTGATGAAAGATTAAATAGACTATCTAAATATTATTTAGATAGATATTCTAATGATTTACATGTATTTAAAGATATTTATAACTGTAATTTAATTAATGCTTTTAAACATTTTCAAGATATTGGAGTATTAGAAATTATTACATGTGGCGCTACTCATGGTTATTTTCCTATTTTATATGTTACAGAGCAAACTATTAAAGCTCAAATTGCTATCGGTGTACAAACATATAAAAAATATTTTGGAAAGCAACCTCGTGGTATTTGGCTTCCTGAATGTGGATATATTCCAGAATGTGATAAATATTTAAAAGAATTTGGTATTGAATATATTATAACTGAATCACATGGTATTTTATATGCTGACCCTACTCCTATTTATGGTACTTTTGCTCCAATTGTTTCTCCTAATGGAGTTATTGCATTTGGACGTGATATAGAATCTTCAAGGCAAGTTTGGAGTTCTGTTAATGGTTACCCTGGTGATTATAATTACCGTGAATTTTATCGTGATATTGGATATGATGAAGATTATGACTATGTAAAACCTTATATTGCACATGATGGAGTTAGAGTTCATACTGGTATAAAATATTATAGAATTACTGGCAAAGACTGTCCTAAAGATTATTATGATGTACAGTGGGCTAATGATTCTTCAGATAAACAGGCTTCTCATTTTTTAGAATCTAGAAAAAAACAGATAAATAATTTAGCTCCTCTTATGGAAAATCCACCAATTATTTTGTGTCCTTATGATGCTGAGCTTTATGGCCATTGGTGGTATGAAGGTCCATACTGGTTATATGTATTATTTAAAAAAATTTATTTTGATCAAAAAGATTTTAAACTAATTACACCTGGTGAATATATAGATAAATACCCAAGTATGCAAATAGCTACACCTTGCCGTTCTAGTTGGGGTGCAAATGGTTATAGTGAAGTATGGCTTAACCCTACAAATGATTATGCACATATTCATCTTCATAAAGCCGGTGAAAGAATGGTTGAACTTGCTCACTTATTTGCTAATGAAAAAAATAAATTAAAAAAGCAAGCTTTAAACCAATGTGCAAGAGAATTGCTTCTAGCCCAAAGTAGTGATTGGTTATTTATAATAACTAATGGTACAATGGTTGATTATGCAAAAAAAAGAATTAAAGATCATATAGGAAGATTCACCAAACTTTACTATTCAATAAAAAATAATGATATTGATGAAGAATTTTTAAAAGACATTTCAAAGAAAGATTGTGTGTTTCCAGATATTGATTATATGATTTACTATTAAACAAGTTTCCAAAACTCCTTTTTATGAATAAAATATGTATATCTAAAGCTTTTTAGCAGATACTATTTTTATTATAGAAAGGGGATTTTTATTGTATAATGAAATCTTTATGTATTAAAACTAATAACAAAAATATTATCAATTATCTGCTAACTTCTATCGAAAATATTAATTTTGATGATATACATTTTTCATGTAAAAATTTTAAAATATATAATAATGTTATTATTCACTATGTTGGAAATAATATTTGTGAATTTTATAATAAAATTTCAGATATTATTTGTGATGCTATTATAAAATTTTATGAACCTATCTTAATAAAAAAACTTATTAATTTTAATTATTTTTATTTTTCAACCTTTGAAAGAAACGAAATTTTAAATGTATGTTTAAATAGCCTAAATTATGAAGATGATTTTATAGTTAGAAAAGACCTTCTATATACCTCAATTTTAAAATATATTTCTTATAACAAATCTTTCGTTTTTGATGGATTTGTTAATTTTAGAATTCTTGAATATATGAAAATATTAGATGAAAGTGTAGATTTTAGTGTTAACAAATTTTTAATTGAAAAAGAATATTCTGAATTTATAAATTTACTTAAGTTATATATAAATTCTCAAAACAGCAAAATGGAATCTCTTCATTTAATATATATGAATTCCGAATCAATTTTATTAGATGATCATAAAAATTTAATTTCAATAAACGACAATTTATTTAATGCAAAATATCTATGTGATATTTCATTTTCTTCTAATGATTATGCTTTAAATACAATTTTAAATATTTTACCTGAAAACTTATATATTCATTTAATAGATTTAGAAGATGAATTTATTAACACACTCAAATTAATTTTTGAAGATAGAGTTAAAATTTGTAAAGATTGTAATATTTGTAAAACATATAAAATGATTAACAATCGAACAAAAGCTGATTTTTTTTAATTTTATAGTCTTTTAAAATAGAGGGATTTTTTATATTCCCTCTATTCCATTTTTTAAACTATATACATTTTTATAGCCTTTTTCTTTTAATATTTCTTGGACTTGCAGACTTCTACCTCCTGACCTGCAATATAAAAGTATTAGTTTTTCTTTATTAGGAACTTTTCCATAAATTTTGTTTTCTATTTCATAATTTGGAATGTTAATTGCTCCTGGCAAATGTCCTTCGCCATATTCATTTGGATTTCTAACATCTATTAATATATAATCATTTGAATTTCTTATTATCTTTTCTAATTCATCATAATCTATTTGTTTTATATCTCTTTTTTCTTCTTTTGTTCTAAATATTTTATTAATTAAATTTTTAATTTTGCTCAAAAAAATCACCTCTAATATATAATATTAAAAGCGATTTTTTTTGATATTATTTTTTCTTTTTATTTTCTAATGCTATTTTTTCTAATTTATTTTCATAGTTAAATGCTAATACTGTTATTGATATTACATATATTACTATTCCTATTGGTATTAATATATCACTAACAGGAAATCTTGTAATTGAAACCAAACTAAAATATAATGCTTCTGGTAATAACATAGTAAGTATTGTTTGAAATAATACTTTTAAACTATTTAATTTATAATATCTTACAGCCATATATACTAAAATAATTACTGAAATTATTATAAAAGGAGCAATGTATTTTTTTAATATATCATATAATTTAACATGTGGATTATTTGATATATATAAATTATCCTTTGTTAGCTCTAATGTATATTTCTCATTTATTTTTGTTGTTAAGTTTTCTAATTGTTCATCACTTGCTTCTTTTACAGTTATAACAAGTCTATCTTCATATAATTCTACTTTTTGTAACATTACTCTTTCATTTGGAAATATTTCATTTGTTATATTTTTTATGTCATTTATATTAAATGTACTTCCTATTTGGATTTCTATTCTAGTAGATTTATCATATTTAACATCAAAATTAAAACCTTTCATAGCTGTAACTACTACTCCAGCTATTAATATTATTATTGCTAATGATATTAATACGATTTTTATTATTTTTTTGTTTTTCATTATCTTATTCCTCCTATTTTAATCTATTATTAAAGTTCTAGTAACTGTAGGAATATATATAATTGTTGTAGTTAATCCCCAAAACATTATCATTCCAAAACTTATAATTGGCATATATGTTGTAAAGCAGAATCCTATAGACAATATTGCTACTGGAATTAATACTTTTATAAATTTAAGATATTCATTTTTAAAGTTTTCTTTTTTATTGTTACTCTTATATAATTTATTTAATATATTTACAATAAATATATAGCAAATTACACTAACTAAACAAAAAGCAAACATTCCAGAAATTGAAATATATACATTTGTAAGTCTTACTAATAATATATTTAATGCTATAAATCCTATAAATGAAATTCCGCTTAAAAGCCCCATTGTTCTATATCTTGCTATAAGATATATTATTGCAATTAATACAGTTATTGATGTTATTATAATTAACACTTGATAATTTTGAGTTGTTATTTCTGATGCTATATATTTATTTTGTTCTATTTCATATACTATTGGCATTTTTCCACTTTCTAATAATAAACTAATTCCAGAAGCTTGTACTAAATAACTTTGAATTTCTGATGTTACACTTGAAGCTTTTCCTATTGATAATTGTATTGTACCATTTGAAATTGTATCTCCAAAATATGTTGTTAAAAGACTTGTTCCGTCAATTTGTATTGATATTTTTTTAATAGTTTCATTTCCCTCAGAATCTTTAGCAGATACATAAGTATTACTAATATTTTCTAATTTTTTATAACTATCTTTTTTTAATTGTAATGTTAAATATACAGTTGTTCCTGTTGTTGCAGTATTATAACCTGTTTTAGCTGATTCTAAATCTGAATTATCTAATAAAACTTCTTTATTATCATCATCTATTACTTCAAATTTTCCTTGCTGTGATAAATATCCTATTACAGTATCTGTTTTTGTATCTTCACTTAATTTTAAATAAATATCTCCTGTTTGTTCATCTAAAGAAACTATGTCATCTGTTACTCCTGCTGATGCTAATCTTTTTTCAATAATTTTTTTAGATATTTTATAATTATCTAAAGTTAAACTTTCTTGACTATTTAATGGATCTCCTTCTTTTGTCTCTTTTGTTGTTTCATCTGTTATTTGTTCTTTTTTATCTGAAACTTTTAACTCTAGAGTTCTTTCACCTTTTAAATCCATTCCTAGTAAATAATCTGGAATTGCATTTTCTACTTGTCCTTTATTTATTCTAAATATTCCTCCAAATGAAATTAAACTAATTAAAATAATTATTAATAATATAAATGTTATTTTTAATGCTTTTGTCTTTTTCAATTTTATTTCCTCCTATAATAATTTTGTATCATTTATAACTAACTCAAACCATATTTTTAAATATTTTGCTGCATATTTACTCATCATTGTTCTTTCCATAAATATTTCAAAATAGTCAAGTACTGGACATATTTTTGTATCTATTGTTAATTTTAAAATTACTTTTCTTTTTTCTTTATCTATTTCTAATTCTGCTTCAGTTACTGCATAATTTACCCTATCATGCTTATCAAATGTAGAAATATTTGTGTTTACTACTCTATCTCTATGTACATCTGATTTATCTGCTAAAATAAGTGCTGCTGATATATCGCTAACTGCTGTTCCTGTTTGTTCATCATGATTTCCTATTGCCATCATAATATCTGTTCTATCTTTAACATTCATTTCCATATCTTTTAAAAGTTGATATGCAAGAATTGCTCCTGAATGTGCATGATCTACTCTATTTATCGCATTTCCTATATCATGCATATATCCTGCTATTTTTGCAAGTTCTACTCTTTCTTTAGAATAACCGCAAAGTTTCTAATAATTCTCCTGCTCTTTTTGAAACAATTGATATATGCCTAAAAGAATGTTCTGTATAACCGAAGTGCATCAAGTTGAGTTTGTGAACTTATTATAAGTTCTTGTATTTCTTCGTTTTTCTTTATTTGTTCTAATGTAATCATCTTTTTCCTCCACTTTATAGATTTTAACTCAAAAAATATAAATTATCAATTATTTTTAAAATATTATTTCAATATTATAATTTATAAATAATCCAGATTCAATAACTCCTGTAATTAATTTTATTTTATTCTCCAAATCTTGAGTTATTTTATCAAATTTCACATCCAAGATATAATTATTATTATCTGTTAGGATTGGAGTATCATTATTAATTTGTTTTCTTAAAATTATTTCTTTTGCACCAAGTTTTAAAAGTTCTTCTTTTACATACAATATTGCTTCTTTGTTTATTTCTACTGGAACTACTTGTTTTTTCCCTAACTCTTCTACAAATTTTGTTTTATCTACTAATATATATGTTTTTGGAGAATTTAGAATAACCATCTTTTCTCTAAACATAGCTGCTCCCATACCTTTTATCATCCAATTGTTTTTATCTATTTCATCTGCTCCATCAAAATTCCAATCTGGCTTTTTTTCTGATAAAGAAACTGTTTTTATTTTTAAAAGTTCACAAAGTTTTTCTACTTGGCTTGATGTTGGAATTGCTAGAATATTTAAATTTTCTTTTTCTATTTTCTGGGCTATTTCTATAATTGCTAAACATGATGTTGTTCCAGAGCCAAATCCAATAACATCTCCATCATTTACTTTTTTAGCTATTTTATCAGCAACAATTTCTTTTTCCTCTAGGTTTGAAATTGCTCCTTGATAACCAACTTTTTTTATCAATTCTTCTTTCCAATCCATTACATTTCTCCTTTGTTATTTTTTTGGACTTATTGTTGTAACTATTGAATTCATAAGATTGCCTAATCCATCTTTCATTCCTTTTATTCCACCACTTACTGCATTTTCCATATCTTTAATTTTTCCAGATATGGAACTTCCCATTTTATCTATTACATCCTCTTTTGCTCTTTTAAGTAGCTTAATAAATGGATTATTATCTGCTTCAAATACTTTCACGTAATATGTCTTATATTCTGGCATTAAACTATATAAATATACTACTTTTCCATCTGTCTTAGTTACCTGAATATTTGGAAAAGCAAGCATCATTGTCTGGTCAGAAAAATATTTATCAACAATATGTTTTACTTTTTCATTTTTATATAATTCTGTACTACTATATAGAATTTCTTTTGGTTTTACAATAGTTTTATTTTTATCTGCAACTCTTGCCATAAACATCCCCATTGCAAAACTAGAAATCACATAATCTATAAATATTAAAATAGTTATTACTGTTATTATTTTATTAAAAATTTTAGTTGGAATTTTATCTATCCATTTATTTACAAAAGGATTTACTTTTGCCATTAAAAATATTGCAAGTATTCCCCAAAATACTGAAAATAATAAGCATATTCTTCCATTTATATTTAATGGCAAATTTGAATAATCCCACCATTTTACTCCAAAGAAAACATCTCCAACTAGACTAACTGTATATTCTATTGTTGAACCTAATAATATTCCTCCAAAAAACCTAGAATAATTATTCTTATTAAAAAATTGAAGTCCTAGTACCATTACTGCTCCGCCAACTCCATAAATTGCACAAAATGGTCCATATAAGAAGCTTTTTCTACTTTGAATAACACCTTCTTGCAATAGTCCAAAAAGTGTTTCTAAAAAGAAACCTATAATACTATATATTATAAAATATGCTAAAATTCTATATACACTTATCCCAAGAATTTTAAATTCCTTTTTTTCTTTTTTATTATCTTTCTTTACTTCTACAATTTCTTCTTTATTTTCAATTTCAATATTTAATTCTTCTTGTCCTACTATTTTGTCTGAATTTTCTGTTTTTTCTGCAATTTCTATTTCAACGCTATTTTCTTCATTATTATTTTTTTCATCAGTTATTTTTATTTTATCTTTTTCTACATCTCCATTTTTTTCTTCCATATTTTTGCTCCATTTCTTGTTAAAATATGTATAGAATTATATTATCTTTTATTGCCTTTATTGTCAATGATTTTAACTCATTTTATTTGCTTTTTAACTGATTTTATTTCCTTTTCATTTTTCTTATTATATCTTTTGTATTATCATCTACTCTGTATGATTCTATTATTTTTTGAAGTGCTTTATTATATGTAAAATCATCTAAATTATTATTATTTAAAAACCTCATTGTTTTATCTTGAAATTTTATAAAAGCTACAGATATAAGCCACGCTATTCCCATTTTTACATAATATCCTTCATGTTTTATTTTATTACATATTTCTAACACCTCATCTATATAATTTTCATTTATATAAAAATCAAGCATCATTATTGTTCCAAAACGTATTTCAAATTCTTTATCTGATTTTAAGTATTTCTGTATAAAATTCCACATTTCATTTGGATATTTTTTTGTTATTTTAAGACCTGCTGTACATACATCGCATATTGCCCAATTATCTATTTTTGGTATAAATGTTTCTAAATATTTAATTGTTTCTTTCAAACTTAATTTTCCTAATCCTATTATCATACCTTGAAGCATAATTTCTTCATAATATTTACTAAGTGGATTTTCTAAATAACTTTTATAATCTTCTTTTATTAATTCTTTTGCAAAATTTCTTAAAACAGGAACCCTTACTCCTATTATATTTTCTGTTCCTGGGCATAGTCCACCATGAAATTCTTTGTATTTTTTATCTGAAAGTTCAAGTAATTTATTTTCTATATCACAATTTTCCATGTTTTTTACTTCCTTCTTATTTAAAAAGTTGGCAAATTTAAAATTAACCAACTTTTTTATATTTATTTTTAATTATTTAAGCGATGTGTAACCATTGCTGTTGCTTGTGTAATTCTATCAAATGTATATCCATTTTTCTTTCCATAATCTATTATATTTGCTAAGGCATTTAGTGTTTTTGTGTTTCCTCCAAAATCATGCATTAATACAACATTTGCTTTTGATTTACTTAAGTTTCTAGTTACATTATTATATACGCCTTCTGTTGTTTTTACATCTCCTGCATCTCCTGAGCCTACATTCCAATCAAAATATTTATATCCTTCTGCTACTACAAGTTTAGTAAGCCTTGTCATTACTCCTGGATTAAATTTACTTACTGCATTTGAGCTTCCTCCTGGAAACCTTATTATTGTACTATCATAACCTGTACTTGCTTTAACTTTAGCTCTTAATTTTGTTATATTATCCATAAATGCAGATTCTGATTTATATATATCTCTATATACATGTGAATACCCATGTATTCCTACTGTGTGTCCCTCTTCTACTTCTCTTTTTACTAAATATTCTTTGCTATCACTATAATTTAATATAAAAAATGTTGCTTTTACATTTTTTTGTTTTAAGATATCTAATATTTTAGGTGTTATATCTGTACTTGGACCATCATCAAATGTTAAATATATTACTCCTGGACTGCTAATTCCTGTATTTACTGATGTTTTACTAATAACTGTTACTGTTATTGTTGCTTTTCCAACATTACCACTATTATCTGTTACACTATATGTTATTTTATAAGTTCCTTCTTTTGAAGTATCAACACTTCCTTCTTTTTGAAGTTTAGAAGTTAAATCTCCATCTATTTCATCTTTTGCTGTTGCACCTTTATCTGTAAAAGTTTCCCCTACATATAAAACATTATTTGCATCATTATTTAATGTTATTTCTGGAGCAATATCATCTACTATATTTACTGTTCTTTCTTTAGTAGCTTCATTTCCTGAAGAATCTGAAACTTTATAGTGCATTATATATTGTTTTTCAGTTATATCTTCTTTTTCTGAAGTCACTTTTGGGGTTAAATCTCCATCATAATTATCTGTTGCCTTATACCCTGGTTCTGTATAATCTTTTTTGTATGATTGAGAATATATTTCTTCTCCAACAAGTTCTATAATAGGTGCTTGTTTGTCCACAATTTCTATAGTTTGCTTTTGAGTTATATAAGAATTTAAATATGGTATTTTATATTCAACTTCATATTTTCCAATTTTTGAAAAATCCACTTCACCAATTACTTCTACTTTATTTGTTATATCTTCATTATGGTACATAGCTTTAGGATTTTCAAGTTTCTCTTTAGAAAATACCTCTACTACATTTAAATTTGCAATATCTATTTGAGGTCTTTCAAAAATGTATTGTGCTCCAATTCCAATTACTGCAATTAGTAAAATTGGAATAGCAGCTTTAGAATATGATTTTACAACTGATTTACATTTATTTTTCCTTGCTATAAAAAATACAAGAAAAAATAGTAATAATGCTATAGCTATTGCAATTTCTATTATATATAATTTATTCATAATAAAATCATCCCTTACCTTTCAAGATAATTTTATTATATCATTGTTCAATTTATCTTTCAATAAAAATGTCGAATTATTTGGTTTCAATATTACATTTTTTGCACTGTAGGGGTCGGCGTCCTCGACGACCCTGATATGTAATTTATATTATTCATATATTTCTCTACAATATACCCAATATCTGTTAATTGAATTTTAGGGTCGTCGAGGACGCCGACCCCTACATTTCCCAATATCTAGATTATATTTCACGTGACAACACCTTTAATATTTTAAATGTTGCCCCCTTGTATTTTACTCTTCTCCTTCATCAAATTGAGAATTGTATAATTTTGCATAAAATCCGTCTTTTACTAGTAAATCTTCGTGTGTTCCTTGTTCTACTATATCTCCATGGTCCATAACTAATATTAAGTCTGCATTTTTTATTGTAGATAATCTATGTGCTATTATAAAGCTTGTTCTTCCTTTCATTAAGTTATCCATTGCTGATTGAATTTGTATTTCTGTTCTTGTATCTATACTTGATGTTGCTTCATCTAATATTAATATTTTAGGGTCTGCTAAAATTACTCTTGCTATTGTTAAAAGTTGCTTTTGTCCACTAGAAATATTACTTGATTCTTCATTTATTATTGCTTCATATGATTTTGGGAGTGTCTTTATGTAATGATGTACATGTGCTGCTTTTGCTGCTTCTATTACTTCTGAATCTGTTGCATCTTCTTTTCCATATTTTATATTATCTTTTATTGTTCCTCCAAATAACCATGTATCTTGAAGTACCATTCCAAATAAGCTACGTAGCTGTCCACGTTTAAATTCTTTTATGTTATTACCGTCAATTAAAATTGCTCCATTATTTACATCATAAAATCTCATAAGCAATTTTACCATGGTTGTTTTTCCTGCACCTGTCGGACCTACTATAGCAATTTTTTGTCCATCTTTAACTTCACAATTAAAATCATTTATTATTGCTTTATCTTCATCATATCCAAAATGAACATGGTCAAAAGTTATATTTCCTTTTATATCATCTATTCCCACTGGTGTTTTAACATCTTGTATTTCTTCTTTTTCTTCTAAAAATGCAAATACTCTTTCTGCAGCTGCAATCATAGATTGTATTGTACTAGAAATTTGTGCTAATTGACCTATTGGTTGTGTAAATTGTTTATTGTATTGAATAAAACTTTGTATATTACCAACTGTAATTCTTCCTTTTATTGCTAAATATCCACCAAGTATTGCTACTGCAACATATCCTACGTTTCCAATAAAGTTCATTAATGGAAACATTAATCCTGATAAAAATTGTGCTCTCCATCCAGATTTATATAATTCATTATTTTGTTTTTTAAATTCTTCTTCTTCTCTTTGTTCTCCACCAAATACTTTTACTATATTGTGTCCGCTATATGTTTCTTCTACTTGACCATTTACATGTCCTAAATATTCTTGTTGTTTAACAAAATATTTTTGTGATTTTCCTATTACTTTTTTTAGTATCAAACCTGATACTGGTAAAATTATTATACTAACTAATGTCATTTCCCAGCTTATAGAAAACATCATTATTAATATTCCTATTATTGTACAAATAGAGGTTATTATTTGAGTAATACTTTGGTTTAGTCCCATACTTAAGGTATCTATATCATTTGTTATTATAGATAATACTTCTCCATTTGTTCTTTTATCGAAATATTTCATTGGTAATTTATTAATTTTTTCTGTTAATTCATTTCTTATTTTATATGTTAACTTTTGTGCTACTCCAGACATTGTATATCCTTGTATTAAGTTGAATGCAGCACTTATACCATATAAAACTATAAGTAGAATCATTATTTGCCCAATTTTTCCAAAATCAATTCCACCTGTTCCACTTACTTTATTCACTAACCCATTAAATATTTCTGTTGTTGCATTTCCTAATATTTTAGGTCCAACAATACTAAAAATAGTACTTCCTATTGAAAAAATTATTACAATAATTATTGCTATTTTATATTTAGCAAGTCTTGATGTTAATTTTTTTAATGTTCCTTTAAAATCTTTTGCTTTTTCTACTGCTCCTCGCATTGATCCTCCGGGTCCTGGACCTTTCATCATTGGAGGCTTATTATTTACTTTTTCCATTATTCCAATTCCTCCTTTGATAATTGTGATAAAGCAATTTGTTTATATATTTCATTTGTTTTCATAAGTTCAGCATGATTGCCTTTTCCTACAATTTTTCCATCTTCTAAAACTATAATTTGGTCTGCATTTAAAATTGTATTTATTCTCTGTGCTACTATTATTACAGTTTTATTTTTAGTTTTTTTAGATAATTCTTGCCTTAATAAACTATCTGTTTTAAAATCTAATGCTGAAAAACTATCATCAAATACTAATATTTCTGGGTCAATTGCAATAGCCCTTGCTATAGATAAACGTTGTTTTTGACCACCAGATACATTACTTCCTCCGCTGTGAAATTTCTTCTTTATATTTTTCTGGTTTAGCTTCTATAAATTCTTTTGCTTGTGCAATTTCTGCTGCTTCTATCATTTGCTCATCTGGCATCTCTGGATTTCCATATTTAATATTAGATTCTATTGTTCCTGAAAACAAGATTCCTTTTTGTGGTACAAATCCTATAATTTTATTTAAATCTATTAAACTTATATCTTTTATATTTACACCATCTATTAAAAGTTCTCCACCTGTTACATCATAAAATCTTGGTATTAAATTTACTATTGTAGATTTTCCGCTTCCTGTACTTCCTATTATTGCAGTTGTCTGCCCTGGTTTAGCTGTAAAAGTTATATCTGATAAAAGTTCTTCATCTCCATCAGGATATTTAAAGGATACATTTTTAAATTCTACTAAACCTGCTTTTTTATTATCTAATTGTTTTGGTTTTTTAGTTTCTTTTATAAATTCTTCTGTTTCTAATACTTCATTTATACGTTTAGCAGATACAGCTGCTCTTGGAAGCATTATAGATACCATTGATATCATTAAAAAGCTCATTACTATTTGCATTGTATATTGAATAAATGCCATCATAGTTCCTACTTGCATAACTCCTGCTTCAACATTTTTTGCTCCAACCCATACAATAAGAAGTGTAATACAGTTCATAACAAGCATTAAAATTGGCATCATAAAACTCATTGCTCTATTTACAAATAAATTGGTTTTTGTTAAATCTTTATTTGCTTCGTCAAAACGTTTTTCTTCTTTTTTCTCTGTATTAAATGCTCTAATTACGGGAAGTCCTGTTAATATTTCTCTTGCTACTAAATTTACTTTATCTATTAAATCTTGCAACTTTTTGAATTTAGGCATTGCTATAACAAATAAAGTTCCTACAATAAATATTATTGCACCAACTGCTACTCCTATAATCCATGCCATTTGGTTTTCACTTTGGCTTAATACTCTTAAAAACCCTCCAATACCAATTATTGGAGCATATATAACAACTCTAAATAGCATTGCAATTAAGCCTTGTATTTGCTGTACGTCATTTGTTGAACGTGTAATTAATGATGCTGTACTAAACTGCGTAAATTCTTTATTTGAAAAATTTAATACTTTTTTAAATACTTTTTCTCTTAATGTTTTTGCTAATTTCGCTGCTACTCTTGCTGATAAACACATAATAACAATAGCTGCTGCCATTATTACTAATGAAATACCAAGCATTTTTAATCCTGAAATTATAATATAATTAGTTTGTAAGTTATCAATATTAATTCCTATTTTTTTGTATTCTTCTTTTACTGCTCCTATAGCTGCTTGTGATAATATACTTTCTTGCATTGCATCTAATTTTTCATTTATATTGGAAAGCATTGTATCTAATTGTGCTTTCGGCATTTGTTTTATTATATCTATTACACTTAAATTTTGCATTATACTTTTTTGAGGTTCTGGAATATTAGATAACATTTGTTCTTTAATTTGGCTTGCTGTTTGCTCATTATTTAAGCTATATATAACCATAAGTGGTTTTGACATTAATGTATTTAATTCTTCTTGTTTTTGGCTACTTAATTCATTTTTTATGTATAAATTTTCATTTTCTAATACTGGATATTTTTTTAAGTATTTCTCATAATCTTTACTACTTAAATTATCTTTAGAAATTTCAGTATAACTTTCTTTTATTTTTTCTCCATTATCAGTAAACATCATTAAGTTTTCCATTGTAGATTTTGTAATAACGTCAGGAGATACATTTTCAATTCCTCCTTGTTGTATACCAACATTTACAATTTTTGATGTGTAATCTGGAAGTGCCAAATCACATGATGCTTGTAATATTAACAATAATATTATTACTGTTACTGATATAAAAGATTCTTTTAAATATTTTAATACTTTTAACATGTTTTTCCTTCTTTCTTTTTTATACAAGTTCTTCTATATAATTCTACAAAAAAACATTGTGCTACATATTATATGCTACACAACGCTTTTTTGCAATGATATTTATTGTAAATTTTATGTGAATTTAAAATATTCTTAATATATCATTATATGTTATATATATTGATAATCCTATTAGTATTGCAAATCCTATCATTTGAATATTTATTTCTAATTTTTCACTTATTGGTTTTTTCCTTATTGCTTCTATTAAATAAATTACTACTTTTCCTCCGTCTAATGGTGGGAATGGTAATAGGTTTGTTACTCCTAATGATAATGAAATTAATGCTAACATATATATAAAGTCTGCAAATCCATTTGTTTTAGCTACCATTTCTGATATTCCAACTGGCCCCATAAGTTGGTTTGCATTTACTTTTCCTGTAAATAGCATTTTTAAATTATCTACTATTGATCCTGCAAAATCTGTTGTATCCCAAAATCCATAATACATATTATTTAATATGTTATTTTCTGCTTGTTTAAATGTAACTCCTATATAGTAGTTTGAAACAATTTGTGGTGTTACTTCAATTTGTTTTTCTTCACCTTTTCTATTTATTGTAAATATTACATTTTCATCATCTTGTACTTTATTTATTAGTTCTATTACTTTATATGGGTCATTATTTACATTTTCGTTATTTACTTTGACTATAACATCGTTTACTTGTATTCCTTGTTTTTCTGCTGGACTATTTGGATAAAGTGCTATTACTTTAGTAGATATTTTCTCTCCTGATTTTCCAAAATATATTCCTGTATCTTTAGATTTTATTTCATTTGGAATTAATTTTATTTCTTGTTTTTCATTATTTCTTTGTATTAATAAAGTTAATTCTTTTCCTTCTGATTTATTTAAAATATTAGTTAAATCTGATTTTAATCTTATATCTTGATTATCTATTTTTAGAATTTTATCTCCTTGTTTTAATCCAACCTCTTGGGCTACATATCCTGAAATTGTTTCTTCAATTTCATTTGAAATATAACCACCCTGGCAAGAAACTAATATGAAATATACCAATAATCCGAATATAATGTTTACACATCCACCTGCTAAAACTATTGCTATTCTTTTAGGAATACTTGTTTTACTAAAAGAGCCCTCTTTTTCTGAACGTTCTTCTTCACCCTCCATACTCACAAACCCACCAAGTGGGATAAGTCTTAAAGCATATTTTGTTTGTTTTCCTTGTTTTTTCCATATAGTTGGTCCAAAACCAATTGCAAATTCATTTACTTTTACTTTGCAAAGTTTTGCAACTATAAAATGGCCTCCTTCATGTATAAATACAAGGAAGCCAAGTAAAAATATTATTTTTATTGCACTTATTAAAAAAGATATCAAAATTTCACCTCTAAATTATAATAATATTAATAAAAAATATGCAAATGGAGCAATAAATATTACACTATCAATTCTGTCTAACATTCCTCCATGCCCTGGAATTAAATTACTAAAATCTTTTATTCCAACATATCTTTTTATGCTTGATGCTGCAAAATCTCCTATTTGTCCTATTAGGCTAAGTAATATTCCAACACCTGTTATATATAAATAACCTATATCTAAACTAAAATATGTGTTGCAGACATATGTATAAATAAGAATTAGTATAACAGATCCAATTGTACCGCCTATGCATCCTTCTATTGTTTTATTTGGGCTTATGCTACTAAATTTATGTTTTCCAAATTTTTTTCCTGATAAATAAGCGAATATATCAGTTCCCCATGCTGCTATTATTATGTACCAAATTAATATTTTTCCATTTTCTAATCCATTAAGAAGTGGTATAAACATTAAAAATAATGGTATATAACAAATCCCAAAAAATGTTATAGCTACATCTGCTACATTTGTTTTCATATTTGATAATATGACTTTTAAAAATAAAACCATTATTGTTGTTGGAACTAAAATTGATACTACATTTACAATCTGTTCTTTAGGTATAAAGTGCATAAATGCTATTAGTGCTGCTGCTACATATCCTATCCATATTACCGGTTTTGCTTTTGCTTTAAATGCATTGAAGAACTCATGTAAGCTCATTGCTGCTATAATTGCAAATCCTATATCTACTATATGTTTATTTCCAAAAATTAATATTACTGCTACTAATGGGAATCCTAAAAGTGCAGAAGTTACTCTTTTTACATTCATTATGTCTAATCCTTTCTACTTTTTATTTTGCTCCAAATTTTCTGTTTCTTTTTTGATATATATTAATTGCTTCTAATAAATCATCACCTATAAAATCTGGCCAATACTTATCCATAAATACAAATTCTGAATACACTAATTGCCATGGTAAGAAATTACTTATTCTTTGCTCTCCACTTGTTCTTATTAGTAAATCTGGATCTGGTTGATTTTTAGTATATAAAAAATCAGATACTATTTGTTCATCTATATTTTCTATAGCTAATTCATTATTTTTTACTTTTTCAGATATTTGTTTAATTCCTCTAATTATTTCTGCTCTTCCACCATAATTAAAAGCCATATTAAATATCATTCCTGTGTTATTTTTTGTTCTTTCAATTGCTTTATTTATACTATTAATTAAAGCTTCAGATAATCCTTCTTTTTCACCAAGCATTATTATTTTTATGTTTTCATCATCTGCTCTTTTGCTAAACTTATCTAAATAAGCTTCAAGTAAAGACATTAATGCTCCAACTTCTTCTTTACTTCTTTTCCAATTTTCTGTTGAAAATGCATATACTGTTAAATATTGAATTCCTATTTTATTAGAAAACGAAATCATTTCTTCTAAAACTTCTGCACCTTTTTTATGTCCCATAGCAGTAGGTAAATTATGTGCTTTTGCCCATCTTCTATTTCCATCCATTATTATAGCTACATGTTTAGGTATATTATTTTCATCATCTATTTGTTCTAATTTCATGATTTTCTCCCTATGTTTTCATATTAATCTATATAGACATAACTTCTTTTTCTTTTGCTTCTACCATTTTTTCTATTTCTTCTATTTTTTTATCTGTTATTTTTTGTATTTGATCTTCAGCTACTTTTAATTCATCTTCTGTTATTTCGCTATTTTTTTGCATTGTTCTAAATTCATCTATTCCATCTCTTCTTATTGATCTTACTGCCACTTTTGCATCTTCAGCAGATTTCTTTATATCTTTTACTATTTCTTTTCTTCTTTGCTCATTAAGTTCTGGAAATGAAAGTCTTATAACTTTTCCATCATTATTTGGATTTATTCCAATATCTGATTTTAATATTTCTTTTTCTATTTCTTTTAATATACTTATATCCCATGGTTGTATTATTATTAATCTGGCTTCTGGAACTGAAATTCCTGCTACTTGGCTTACTGGAGTTGGAACTCCATAATAATCTATTTTTATTCTGTTTAATATTGCAGGATTTGCTCTTCCTGCTCTAACTTCTGATAAATTTTCTTCATATACACTTATTGTTTTATTCATCTTTTCTTCTATTTTACTATAATCCATTTTTAAATTCTCCTTTATATTTATATAATATTTTTATTTTACTATTGTTCCTATTTTTTCACCCTTAACTATTTTTACCATGTTTTCTGGTTCATCTATTCCGAAAACTATTAATGGTATATTATTATCCCTGCAAAGTGAAGTTGCTGTTGAATCCATTACTTTTAAATCTTTATTTAATATATCCAAGTAACTTATTTCATCATATTTTACAGCATTTTCATCTATTTTTGGATCTGCTGAATATACTCCATCTATT
>CAYVYP010000015.1:0-6680 GCA_964455975.1 uncultured Lachnospiraceae bacterium | reverse complement strand
TTTTGCAAGTAATATTACTTCTGCTCCTGTTTCTGCTGCACGAAGTGCTGCTGCTGTATCTGTTGTAAAATAAGGATTTCCAGTTCCACAAGAAAATATTACAACTCTACCATTTTCTAAATGTTTTGTAGCTTTTCTTTTAATATACGGTTCTGCTATTTGTCTCATTTCTATTGCTGTTTGAAGTCTTGTAGATAATCCTCTTGCTTCTAATGCATCTTGAAGTGCTAATCCATTCATTGCAGTAGCAAGCATTCCCATATAGTCTGAAGTAGTTCTTTCCATTTGATGACCATATCTACCTCTCCAGAAATTTCCACCTCCAACTACTATAGATAATTCTACTCCCATATCTGCAACAATTTTTATCTGGTCACATATTTTACCGAAGCACATCTGCATATACTCCTGTTTTTTTATCTCCTGCTAATGCTTCTCCACTTAGTTTAAGTAGTATTCTTTTATACGCTATATCAGCCAAATTTAAACACTCTCCTTAAATTATATTTTACATGTTTTATATTCTATCATATATGCAAATAAAATTGCATCTTTTTTTTAATTTTTCTTTATAAATTTTAATATTTTTTAATTTTATACTTAAAATAATACCTATTATAGAATTTTTCCATAATAGGCTTAACTTAATTATTATCCAATTTTTAAATAATTATTACTTTTTTATTCAGCAAAAAAGATAATTCCATAAAAGAATTATCTTTAATTTAAATTATTTTACATTATAATTTTTGATTTTTATATATGCATATATTGCTGAAACTATACAAACTCCAATTAATGCTACCATTCCAAAATCTTCTGCTAATCCAGTCTTTGGAAGATTTATATTTTGATATGTGCTATTATTAATTATATTATTAGCTACCTTATTTGTTACATTATTAGCTGTATTATTTGTAACATTATTAGCTGCATTATTTGTTACATTTAACGTATTATTTAATCCAGTATTTAATAATCCATTAAGAACATCATTATCTGTAGCTCTTGCTTCCATTCCTAAAACTATTAATAAAATTACTATTAACGCTACTATACTAATTACTTTTTTTACATTTGATTTTTCCATTCTAAATTCTCCTTTTTCTTTAGATATATATTATTTTCCTTATTGTTTGTATTTTTTTATTTTTTATACAACAAAGAACTTTCTTTAATTCATCTATATTCTATAACTACATTTTAAATTAGTCAATATTTTTAATAAATTGTAATATAAATGTAATATTTTTGTTTTTATAAATATTTTTGACATATTTTATACATTAAATCTAAATAATACTATATCTCCGGTCTTGCATAATATATTCTTTTCCTTCTGATCTTACTAATCCTTTTTCTTTTGCTGCTACCATGCTTCCTTCTTTCATTAAATCTTTATATGAAACTATTTCAGCTCTTATAAATCCTCTTTGAATGTCAGAATGTATTTTTCCAGCTGCTTCTGGTGCTTTTGTTCCTTTTTTTATTGTCCATGCTCTTACTTCTGGTTCTCCTGCTGTTAAAAATGACATTAGTCCTAATAAGTCATAACTTGCTTTTATAACTTTGTCTAATCCAGATTCATCAAGTCCAATTGCTTCTAGCATTTCTTTTTTATCTTGTTCTTCTAATGAAGATAATTCTTCTTCTATTTTTACACATAAAGGAATTACTTTTGCGTTTTCATTTTTCGCATATTCTATAACTTTTTTAACATTTTCATCTTCTTCTGGATTTTGTAATTGTTCTTCTGAAACATTTGCTATATATAATATTGGCTTTGATGTTGATAAAAATAAATCTTTTGCTATTTCTTTTTCTTCTTCAGATAATTCTATACTTCTAGCAGGTTTACCTTCTTCTAAAACTTTTTTTATTTTTTCTAATAAGTCTATTTCAAATTGTGCTTTTTTATCTGCTTTTAATTGTTTTTTTGCTCTTTCTAATCTTTTTTCTATAATATCTAAATCAGAAAAAACTAATTCTAAATTTATAGTTTCAATATCTCTAATAGGATCTATAGTTCCATCAACATGTACTACATTAGGATTTTCAAAACATCTTACTACTTCAACTATGCTATCTACCTCACGTATATGTGATAAGAATTTATTTCCTAAACCTTCTCCCTTACTTGCACCTTTAACTAAACCTGCTATATCAACAAATTCTATTATTGCATGTGTTATTTTTTCAGAATTATACATTTTAGTTAATTCATCTAATCTTTCATCTGGAACAGGAACAACTCCTATATTAGGTTCTATAGTACAAAATGGATAATTTGCACATTCTGCACCTGCATTTGTTATTGCGTTAAACATTGTACTTTTACCAACGTTTGGAAGTCCTACTATACCTATTTTCATTTATATTCTTCCTTTCTTAAATTTAACAATTTTGGAGCTTCCAGCCAGAATCGAACTGGCGACCTCAGCCTTACCATGGCTGCGCTCTACCTGCTGAACTATAGAAGCAAATAATTAATATTAGCAATAAATTATATTTTAACTATAATTTATTGCTTATTTTATACTATATTTTCATTTTCTTTTTCTAGGCTTTTAACTGCTTTTTTTCTAATTCTTTGTATTGCATTATCTATTGATTTAACTGGACTATCCAATTTAGCTGCTATTTGTACATAGCTTTCACCTTGTATATATCTATTTAATACTTGTTTTTCAAAGCTACTTAAAGATTTATCTATTGAGTCTTCTACTAAAGAATAATATTCTTTTCTTGTTATTGTCTCTAATGGATCTTCACTAGATTTCGAATCAAATACATCTATTAAACTTGTATCATCGTCTTCATCATATGCTGATGTGTTTAAAGATAAATATGAATTAAGTGGCATATGTTTTTGTCTATTAGAGGTTTTTATTGCAGTAATTAATTGTCTTTCTATACATAAATTTGCAAATGTTTTAAAAGAATTTTGTTTTTCTCCATTAAAACTTTTTATTGCTTTAAATAAACCTATCATTCCCTCTTGAACTATATCTTCTTTTTCTGCTCCAATAATAAAATACTTGCTTACCTTCATATTTACTAAATTTTTATATCTATCTAATAAATATTCTAAAGCGTGTTCATCACCAGACTTAATTATTTGTATTAAGTCTTCATCATTCATATTGCTAAACTCGTCTTTATCTTTAAAATAAAACACACTGCTAGTCATAAGCTAAAAGTACCTCCTGCATTTTTTTATTAGTATAAATGTATTATAATCTAGCTAATCTTACAAAGTCAATAGAAAAATGCATTTTTTTGTATTATTTGATAAATATTTAAAAGTGTAATATAATAGTTAATAGTTTAATTAAGGAGTGTATTATATGGCATTTGATGGAATTACTTGCAAAGCTGTAAGTTTAGAGTTAAAAAATAATATTATAAATGGGAAAATAAATAAAATATTTGAACCATCTAAAAATGAAATTATTTTTAGTATTTATTGTAATGGAAACAATTATGCCTTAAATATTAATATTGCTTCTAATTGTTATAGGGTAAATCTTACAACTACTGCTAAACCTAATCCTTTATCTGCTCCTAATTTTTGTATGCTACTTAGAAAATATCTTATTGGTAGTAGAATAAAAGATATTATAACTTTTGATTTAGAAAGAATTATAGAGTTTAAATTAGAAGGTTACAATGAACTTAATGACTTAATATCTAGAAGTTTAATTGTTGAACTTATGGGTAAACATAGTAATATTATTTTAGTTAATGAAAATGGAAAAATTATAGATAGCCTACGTCATTTAGACACTTTATCTAATTCCTATAGAGATATTTTACCTGCAAGAGAATATGTCTTTCCTAAAGAAGATAAAATTAGCTTTTTAGACTCTAATTTCAACGATTTTTTCAACTTAATATCTTCTAGTGAAAATACATTAGATGCCTCTATTTCTAATGCTTATACTGGTATTAGTAAAATTTTCATTCAAAATATATTAGAAATTTTAAATATTTCTAATAAGAGTAATAAAAAAGAGGATTTAGAGCAAATATACAATTATATAAAATCTATTTGTTCTTCACTTGGAACTTCTAAAATTTTTTGTAAGAATTATTTAAATGATTATGTTATAGATTTAAATTCTAATACTAATTTAGATAATTTAAATATTAATTGGTTTTTAAATGATTTTTATAGTTCAAAAGAGCAAAATGAAAATTTTGTAAATTATAGAAATACCATGTTAAAACTTATTTTAGGACAATTAAAAAAGATTAATAAAAAACTTGCTAACATAGATTCTAAATTAAAAGAATGTAATACTATGGATAGTTATAGGTTATATGGTGAATTATTAACCAGTAACTTATACAAGATTCCAAAAGAAAATATATCTTCTATTGAATTAGAAAATTATTATGATGAGAATAAAGTTATAACAATTCCCTTAGATAAAACTATTTCGCCATCATATAATGCAAAAAAATATTTTAAAAAATACAATAAATTAAAATCAACCTTAGAAATAGTTTCTATTCAAAAATTAGAAACCTCTAAAGAAATTGATTATTTAGAAAGTATTATTTATGAACTTGAAAGTGCTACTAATATTAAAGAAATAGATGAAATATATGAAGAAATTTCTGATAATGTAATTTTTAAAGAAACCTTTAAAAAAGAAAATTCTAAAATAAAGAAAAACAAAATTAATAAGAAAAAAGTTCATGAAGAATATGAACCTCTTATTTATACTATTGATGGATTTAAAGTTTATGTTGGGAAAAATAATAAACAAAATGATTATTTGACTACAAAACTAGGAAAACCAACTGACATTTGGTTTCATACTAAAGATATTAGAGGAAGCCATGTTTTATTGAAAACAGAGAATAATCAAGTATCGCAAAAAACATTAGAAGCTTGTTGTCGTTTAGCTGCATATTACAGCAAAGCAAAACTTTCTTCTAATGTTCCAGTTGATTATTGTTTTATAAAAGATGTAAAAAAACCTTCAGGTAGTAAGCCTCGGTATGGTAATATTTAAGAATAATAAAACTTTATATGTAGAGCCAAAAAATAACTAATGCAATTTTATGCATTAGTTATTTTTTATAAAATTAATATCTATACTTCCTATTCCACCGTTTACATTAATTTTATTATTTCCATTTCCATATGTTTGATTATTTTCACATTTTGTATTTTCTATGTTTATTCTACCTATTCCCATTTGAGTATTTATAGCATAATTTTCTTTATTATCAGTTAAATTTAAATCTAATTTACCAATACCACTGTTGATGTATGAATTATTCATAAGTTGCCCTTTAAAATAAAAACTTCCTATTCCTGTTTCTAATTTTGTATTAGAAACAATTGCATTATTTATATCAACTTTTCCTGCTCCAGTTTTAATTTTAGTATTATTAGATGTTATATTATCAATTTCTACTTTTCCTACTCCAAATTCTAGTTCCATATTATTAGCATCTAATTTTTCTATATATGTACTACTTACTCCTGTTTTTATTTTTACATTTTCAAATTTAAAGCTTTCTGGTACATATAAAATTATTTCTGAATGATTTGCTCCTGAATTCCAAATTTTAATTTCATCAGTTTTTATTTCTAATGTATCTCCATTTAATTTAGCTGTAAAATCTCCAGGAACATTTGTAGCTTTAACATCTGTTTTTTCTCCTATTTTAATAATAAAATTAGAAACTCCTATTTTTACATCTAAATTTTTTATACTTTCTATATTTTGAAGTTCATTTTCAAAACTAATAATCTCCTGTGTTGTTACCATTGTAGTATTAAAATTTGTTGTAAAACCTACTACTCCTAATAATGTTATTATTCCAAATGCTATCCATGAAATTATATTAACACTTAAAAAAACTCCAAATGCAATTGCTATATATTTTATTACTTTTTGTCCTTCACTCATTTAATGTCTGCACCTCCAAATAAGCAAAATGCATTTACATATATTGTTGGTATATTTGCATCATTTGTATTTTTTATTTTACTATCTACTCCGCCAAATATTGGTGTTGATTTCACTTTTACATTTACATTTCTTGGAACCTTTATATCTACTCCACCAAATATTGCACTTACATTTATTATTTTATCTTCACTTACTATAGCATTACTTGCATCTATATCTATTCCACCAAATATTGCATTAACACTTATATTTTTTAATTCTTCTTCATCAAGTTTAATTTCTTGTCCTGCAAATGTTGCACAGTATTCTTCCTCGCATGTTTTATTTAGTTCTTTAATTTTTTCATTTACTTTCTTATTTATTGCATTTCCAAATATCATACCTAAACCTATTAATATAAATATCATTGGAATTATCATTTTCCATATTACTTCAAATGTTATTATTTTTTGTGATGCCAATAATAGTAATATTCCAATTAATATTCCAACTAAATTCCCCCATTTAGTTGGTTGTTTAATATAAGATATTAAACATGGAATTATTATAAATAAAGTCCACCATCCATTAAAAAATATATTAATATTTGTAATTCCCATTGCATTTAATCCAAATATTAATCCAACAGTTATAAAAACTATTCCCCACAAAATATTACCAAAATTTTTCATAATCATATCTCCTTTTATTTTCGGGAGTTTGACACTTTAATTTCGAAAAAATCTTTGTAAGCATAATAAATGCTTT
>CAYVYP010000014.1:0-28109 GCA_964455975.1 uncultured Lachnospiraceae bacterium | reverse complement strand
TTTTCTGTTGTAACTATGTTTTTTAACTCTAATGTTTTTCTATCAATGTGCAAAATAACTGCAATAGAAATTAGCTCATCTTCTTTTTTTAATGCATATACATCAGAATCGTTCAAATACTTATGTATCATATCTTTTGAAGGATCTGCCTCTAAAAGTAAATCAATATAATCTTCTTTATTTTCTATTTTTTTAACCTGCGTTCTAGGCTCTTTCGGTATCTCGTAACCGTTGGTATTACTGGTTTGTATAGGATTGTGGTTATTATATCTCATCTCCTCTGAAAATATGCATCCACAATATTTTTGCATATATAGTCCTAATTGCCTTGCTTTTGCTTGTCCTTGTCTAAATCCTTCTCTAAAATCTCTATATATAAATTGTAATCCATATTTTTGTGCAATTTCTTCTCCTTGCTTTTTTAATATTTCATGTTTTTGATATGGGCTTACTAAAAGTGTTGTTGTTATTGCATTATATCCATTTTCTTTTGCATATTTTGCTGTTTGCTCTAGGCGTACTTTATAACAATAACTACTACACCTATTTTTTAAATCTCCTATTACACTTTTGCAAAAGTTATCTAATCCATATTCTTCTTCAAATATTGCTTTAACATCTATACTTTTAGCATATTCTTCTAGTGTATCTCTTCTTGTTTTATATTCTATATATGGATGTATATTTGGGTTATACCAATAAATTGTTGGCTCTATCCCTTCATTTCTTAATTTTTCTATGCAATAAATACTACATGGTGCACAACATGTATGCATTAATAATTTTATTTCTTCCATTTTTTCACCTTTTACTTTTCATAAACATCAAAGTAAACAATTTGTCCTACTTTGTTTAGATTTTCTTTTATAAAGTTTCTTACTAGTTCTGGGTTTTGCCAATTTCTTGATGTTTCTTCATTTTTTATTAAATAAATAGAATTTTCACTCTTTTTAATCTTTTCTATTTGTCCTTGTTCTCCTTGTGAGCCTAAATTTCCTTTTAAAAACATATCATAATCTTTATTATATTTATCTATTGGCATCATATAAATTGCAGCTTCTGCATCTAATATATATACATTCTTTTCTTGATTTAAAATATATTTGTCTAATGCATTTATCTTTTGAGATAAATTCTCTGATGTTGGTATATATTTAAAGTGTTTTATTTGATTTTCATTATTTATATTTTTTATATAATTAGCATTTATTTTTATAGCTTTTATAACAAAAATTGCTAGTATTAAATAAGAAAATGCTACTAAAAAATATTTCAAATATAATGTTAATTTTTCTTTATTTATTTTTTCTAGTACATATATCACTATTTTATATAATAAGTATATTACTCCTATTAGTGCTGGAATACTTCCTATTAAAAAGTGAATATTATCAGATATTGGAAATGCAACAACTATTCCTGCCATGCTAAACACCCATATGATTAATAATTTCTCATCTTTTTTTATAAAAGATATTATTGGCATTAACATTAATGATATTGGTACTAATATGCTAAATATTTTTATTAATATTTCCTCTGAATTTAAGAGTTTTGTATATGGAATATGATTGCTAAATGTTTTTACTCCTAAAATACAATAATCTATAAAGCTATTTAAAGCCCCCGTTAATATTAAATATATAAATAAAATTATAACTGGGATTAGCACTCCTAATAATCTTGTAAATAATATTTTAATAAATTCTTTTACTTCTTTTTTATTTGATACATTCAAAATTTTATAGCCTATTACTGCTATTGAAAGAATAATTCCAGTTGTTTGTTTAAATAATATTGCTGTTCCTGCTATTATTCCTATAATCAAATCTTTTTTAAAGTCAAATTTTATTAATATATTTGATTTATAGTAATTTGATATTTCCTTATAAATAACTATTAATGTTATTAATAGCACAGCAAAATTATAATCAAAACATATATATTCTTTTAATAGCCAAATACTTGCTAATGAAATCATTAAACTAATACTATCATTTATTTTGACTAATTTTAATAATTTATATATTACAAATACAATTAAACTTCCGCATTATAATTGCTAAAATTCTCATTATAAGAAGTTCATTTGCTATTAATTTTAAAAATATACTTGCAATCATTGGAAGCAATGGAGTTTGTACCATATTAAAATCTTTATATGGTACTCTTCCTTCTGCTATATTTTTAGCAAAGTTATAATTCCATATTTCATCTAAATTACCTAAATCTCTTGGTAATATAATGGCCATTACTATGCTTATAATAGCTATTAAAATAATTATATCTTTCTTTTTCAATTAAAAAAACTCCCATTTTAATCTATATTTATTTTTTTATCCACTATATATTGTGGTCTTTGTTTAGATTCATCATATATTCTTGCTATATATTCAGACATCATCCATAAAGATATTAATTGAACTCCTGCAAAAAATGTAATTGCAACCATTATAGATGTCCATCCTGCTGTTAAATGATTCCAATTAAATGCAAAAGATAAAATTGAATATATTAATATTACAAATGAAATTAGTATTGATATCATTCCAAGTCCACCTATCATTTTTAATGGCTTTGTTGAAAATCCAATTATTCCGTCTGATGCAAGTTTTAGCATCTTTTTAAGTGGATATTTTGTTTCTCCTGCAAATCTTTCTTTTCTTTCATATTCAAAAGGAGTTTGTTTAAATCCTACCCAACTAAATAATCCTCTTAAAAATTTATTATGCTCTGGAAGACTGTTCATAACATCAATAACTTTTCTATCTGCTAATCTAAAGTCTCCTGTATCTTTTGGTATTTCTACATCTGATAATCCATTTAATACTTTATAAAACATTTTAGCTGTTAAAAGTTTAAATACTGATTCTCCATCTCTTGTTTTTCTTTTTGCGTATACTACTTCATTTCCTTCTTCCCATAATTTAAGCATGTCCTTTATTAATTCTGGTGGATCTTGAAGGTCTGCATCTATTATTACCACTACATCTCCTGTGACAAATTTCATTCCTGCTGTTACTGCTGCCTGATGTCCAAAATTTCTTGCAAATGATACTACTTTAACTTTATTATTTTTACTTGCGATTTCTTCTAATATTTCTAATGTTTTGTCTTTACTTCCATCATTTACAAATATTAATTCATAATCATAATTTTCTAATTCTTCCATATTTTTCTTTAGTCTGCTGTAACATTCATTTGCTACCTCTTCCTCGTAATACATTGGTACTACTACTGATAATTTTTTCATTTTAACTTCCTCCTATATTTTATATTATTTATATATTAAATTTATATTTTCTGGTAAATCATAATATTGTTTTATCCATTCTTCTATATATGCATTTCCTTCTGTATATGGTTGATCTCCACTATAAAGTATATTAGGCAATTGTTTTAAATAAATCTCATTTATTTCATTGCCTTCTTTAATTTCTGTAGAAGTTTGTCTTAATATTAAATCATTTTCATTATTAATATTTATATTTTGCATATACCCCCTTGTGATCTTTATAACATTAAATGATGTCACAATTAATATGGGTATAATTATATATAATATTTGTCTTTTTATTTTTATTTTTTGGTATATTGAAGAAATTATATTTATTATTAATACAAATGAAATAACTTCAAATATTATTGTAGAACGTAATGGAAAATACGGTGCTACAATCATTGCTGCTTGTGAAATTATACCACAATAAAATAAATTCAAAATTAAATATTCTTTTTTATTCCATAAATATACTGTTATTGAATATAGTAATAATGCTAATTGTATAATACTAAAAAATATAGCTAAATTTTTATATGTCTCATTTTTTATTACTGCATACAAATAATTGAAATATCCTTCTTGTTTAATACAATTTACAAAGAATATTAAACTAGTAGATATTAATGATATTGATGATAATATTTTTAATTTTTTTGTTTGTTTTATTGTAATAAATGAGCAATATATGGCACTTGCAAAAAATATAAAACTAAATATTTTATTATATATTCCGAAATTATTACAAATAATTGATTCTATTGAATTAATTGTTCTACTTATAAATGGTGAATTATAAAAATCTATACTTGTTGGATGTAATTTTCTTAATTCATTTCCTGGTGCCATCATTAATATTAAAAAACCAATTAATGAAATTATTGTCATTAATAAATCTATTTTATTAAATTTTTTATTTTTAATTATATTATATATTAAATGTATTATAATATAACTAAGCATGGCAATTGCTATCTGTTCTTGTGAAAAGCTTGCTAAAAAAATAAAAATTCCACACATGATTATATAAAGTATTTTATTGATTTTTTTCTTAATCTCAATTTTTGTATATTTATCATAAAAATATATAAATAACAGTAAAAACAATATTGGAAAAACATATAAAACAGATGCTGTAATCCAAAATATTCCTGTTCTTACTACCATTATTTCGAATACTCCATATAATGAAACCGTAGCTAGTGCTATATACCAATCGTTAATTTTTTCTTTTAATTTGCTTTTTATTATTAAGTATATCATAAAAAATATTGCAGCTATTATTAATGGCTGTATTATTCTAAATGCTACTATACCACCATATCTTAATATTACAATCTCTATAAGAAAGTATAATATTCTTCCTCCCCATATTTCATAATGACCTTTTAAAAATTCTAATATTTGTCCAAAATCATATTGCGTTCCATTTACCTCTTCTACATTATATACATAACTTAGTGAAGCATAACCGTAATCATCATGATATAATGATAAGTATTTATTTTGAATTATTAATACTGATAAAAATATTAAAAAAATTAATATTACTAGTATTATATTTTTGTTTTTGCTTATAATTTCTTTCATTTTTAATCCCCTATTTTTTCTATATTTAAATGTTTATATGCATTTGGAAGTGCTATTCTTCCTCTTGGAGTACGAGATATAAATCCTATTTGCACTAAATATGGTTCATATACATCTTCTATTGTTTCTGTTTCTTCTCCTATTGTAACTGCTAGTGCATCTAATCCAACTGGTCTTCCATTATATTTTACAATCATTGTTTCTAATAGTTTTCTATCTATTTCATCTAGTCCTAATTCATCAATTTCTAATTTATTTAATGCTATTTTAGTTATTTTTAGAGTTATATTTCCATCTCCCATAACTTGTGCATAATCTCTTACTCTTTTTAATAATCTATTTGCAATTCTTGGTGTTCCTCTTGAACGTTTTGCTATTTCTATAGCAGATTCATCATCTATTTCTATATTTAATATATTTGCTGATCTTTTTACTATAGTTGTTAAATCTTCTTTATTATATAATTCTAATCTATGTACTATTCCAAACCTATCTCGAAGCGGAGTTGTTAAGGCTCCTGCCTTTGTTGTCGCTCCAATTAATGTAAATTTTGGTAAATCTAATCTAATTGACCTTGCTGTTGGTCCTTTTCCTATTATTATATCTAATGTGTAATCTTCTAATGCTGGATACAATATTTCTTCTACACTTTTGTTTAATCTATGAATTTCATCTATAAATAAAACATCATATTCTGATAAGTTTGTAAGTAGTGCTGCTAAGTCTCCTGGTTTTTCTATTGCAGGCCCTGATGTTATTTTTATATTAGAGTTCATTTCATTCGAAATTATATTTGCAAGTGTAGTCTTTCCAAGTCCTGGAGGTCCATATAATAAAACATGATCCAATGCTTCCTCTCTTTTTTTAGCTGCCTCTATATATACCTTCATATTTTCTTTTACTTTATCTTGTCCAATATATTCATTTAATGTTTTGGGCCTTAATGTTGCTTCAATTTTATCTTCTACATCATTTTGAAATTCTGGACTTATTATTTTTTCTTCATCCACTTTTATCACCTAGCAGTATTATATATATAAATCATGGTTTATGCAATAGAAAAGTAAAACAAAAAACAAGCAGCCAAAGAAAATTTTCTTTGACTGCTTGTTATGCATCCCTACCTTACCCAATTGAAATGCTTCAGAATTCCGAAGGATATGATTCTTTAAAGAGTTTTGTAAGTTCCTCCAAAAGATACATAGTGCTAGGGCAACTCTTTATATCATAATGAGGATCGGTTTCGATGGGTAAATCACTTTGAATATATACGCCTACCGTATCATTATCCAATCCTTCCATTATAATAACGAGTTTAAAATTATCCGGCAAGTTTATCACTTTTGCCTCTTTGATAATCATAACCGGGCAATTATCGTGAGAATAATACTCGCTTTCCAAAAATCCAGTATACACATCTTCTTCCATATTCATCATATGAAAATCGATAAGCATTTTAGTGTGCAACCATTTCGGATTGTTGAAAATAGTGGTAATGTATTGCTGTACTTGTCCAACTATCCGTTCTACAGTTTTAGCAAAAATCACTTATAATTCCTCCTTGTAATAAATTATTATTAGGGTAAGGTTTTTAATACAATTCTGTATTACTTTAATATTATATCATTATTTATGCTTCAAATCAAGTTTTATGTAAAATAACATATTTACTTTATTATTAAATAAAAACCCCACATTAGCCGTAGGATGAATGAAATTTTAAGGACCTGTTTTCACAGGTGGGTGTCTTGTTAAATGCTTCTGGGTTTCTTAAATAAATTTAAGTATACACGCCACATTTAAAGGCGGACTCCCGTTTAATCTTTGTTGGTTCTAAAATTCCAGTCTATACGTACCACGCAGGGAAGTTTATTGTCTATATTTAATTTATATTTATATATTAACATATGAATGTAGTTATATCAATTTTATTTATAGGTTTTTAAATCAGTTTAAAGTTAAATTATTATTGTTTATCTCGTTTTTTCTTCTTTAACCTATCTTATTATCATATTTTTATTATTTGTATTTTTTTTAATTTTATGCTTATAAAATTATATCTCTTTTTAATAATTTATTTTTTATTGTAGCTGTACCTATATATATGTTTTTCACATCATATATATTATATAATTCATCTTGCTTATCAAATCTTAAATTTATTCCGTTTAAGAATTCTTGTAATTCTTTGCTATTTAAAATAATTTTATCTTTATTTTCAAATAATTTTTCTATTGTTATAATTTTAGAATTTATATACTCTTTATTATCTATATTATTCTTTAATTCTTCTATTGTTACTGAATTTTCTATATTAAATCTTCCGAACTTGTATTCTATTTAATTCTTTCATATATCCATATGTTCCTAATTTTTCTGCTATATCTTCACATAAACTTCTTATATATGTGCCTTTTGAACAACTTACTTTATATACAATTTCTTTATTTTTTACATCAATATCAATTAAATTTATATCATATATTTCTATATTCCTTGGTTTTATTTCTACTTTTTGATTTTTTCTTGCATATTCATACAATTTTTTTCCATTTACTTTTATAGCACTATAAATTGGAGGTATTTGCTCTTGTTTTCCTATAAAACCTTTTAAAATATTTTGTACATTCTCATCTTTTAATACAATTTCTTTTACTTCTTTTTCCTCAATAATTTCGCCTTCTATATCTGCTGTAGTTGTCTTTACCCCTAGTTTTATTGTTGCTATATATGTTTTATCATGTTCTATTAGATATTTTGAAGTTAAAGTTCCTTTACCAATTAATAATGGAAGTACTCCAGTTGCATTTGGATCTAAAGTTCCAGTGTGTCCAACTTTTTGTTTAAATATTTTCTTTACTATTGCCACAATATCGTGTGATGTATAATCTTTTGGTTTATTTATTACAATTATTCCGTCCATAAAACTCCTTATTTTTTCTATTTAATAAAAATGAAGACCTGTCCCAAATTGGACAAAATGTCCAATTGAGAAACGTCCCCAAATTACCCAATTACAAATTTTTTATTACTTCATTTACTATTTTATGTTTTGCTTGTTCTAGTGTTCCTTGTATATGGCATCCTGCTGCTCTTATGTGTCCTCCACCACCAAACATTAAACATACATCTGCTACGTTTACATGGTCATTTGAACGTAATGAAACTTTGAATCCTGTATCGTCTTCTCTTAAAAAAATTGATACTTCTACTCCTTCTATTGCTCTTCCTAACTCTACTAAACCTTCATGGTCTCCTGTTTTTGCATTTACTTTTTCAAAATCTTCTTTTGTTAAATATGTAAATGTTATTTTTCCATTTTCTAAAAATTCTAATCTGTCTGTAACAATTTTAGTAAGTTCAAAATTTGATTTTGTTTTTATTTCTAATACTCTTCTATATATATTAGAAACATTTATTCCTTTAGATAATAATTCAGCTACAAATTCAAATGTTTCTGCTGTAAGAGAAGGATATTTAAATCCCCCTGTATCTGTTATTATTCCCGTTAAAATACATGTTCCAATTTCTTTTGTTATTTCTATATTCATATATTGAATAATTGTTATTAAAATTTGGCTGCATGCTGGAGCTACTGGATTTACATAATTTATATCTCCAAACATTGTATTCATACTATGATGATCTATTGATATTTTTGATTTTGCTTCTTCAAAATATTTAGCAAAACCATTTAATCTTTTTATATCTGCACAGTCTACTGCTATTGCTAAATCATATTGTTCTTTTTTTCCTTCTTTTAGTATTTCATTTGCTCCTGGTAAGAATTCAAATGTATTAGAATATTCTGGAAGTACAACATCTGAATTTTTACCATATTCTTTTAGTGCTAAATGGAGTGCTAAACTACTCCCAATTGCATCTCCATCTGGTGTTTCATGTGTTAGTATTATTATAGATTCGGCTTTTTGTATTTCATTTACTATATTATCTAAAGTCATATACTATTCCCCTTCATTTTTTAACTTTTCTATTATAGAATCAATTTTTGCTCCATATTCCATTGATGTATCTTGAACAAATGTAAGTTCTGGTGTTATTCTTAAATTTATTCTTTTTGCTATCATAGTTCTAATAAATCCTGAAGATTTTTTTAATCCTTCTAAAGTTTCTTGTATATTTTTTGAATTTAAGATACTCACAAATACTTTTGCATATTTTAAGTCTGGAGTTACTTTTACATCAGTAACACTAATTAATCCTGTAACACTTGAATTTTTTACTTCATAATTAATTATATTACTAATTTCCTTTTTTAATTCTTCATTTATACGACCGCATTCTATTATTGTTTTTTTGCATTATAATGCTCTCCTTTTTATTATAAAATTATCCTATGATGCAAAATCTATTTACGTTTTACTTCTTCGATAATATATGCTTCTATTATATCGTCTTCTTTTAAATCATTATAATTTTCAATTTGAAGACCACATTCATAACCTTTTGCAAC
The DNA here is from genome assembly GCA_964455975.1 of uncultured Lachnospiraceae bacterium. Lineage (GTDB taxonomy): Bacteria > Bacillota > Clostridia > TANB77 > CAG-508 > JAETTH01. Next base: position 18,765 of record CAYVYP010000014.1, on the reverse strand, counting down.
TTCTTTCGCATCATCTTTAAATCTTTTTAATGATACAAGTTTTCCATCATGTATAACAACATCTTCTCTAATTACTCTTACTCCAGCATTTCTTTCAAGTTTTCCGTCTGTTACATAGCATCCTGCTATTGTGCCAACTCCTGTTACTTTAAATGTTTGTCTTACTTGTGCATTTCCTATAACTTTTTCTTCAAATTTAGGGTCAAGCATTCCCTTCATTGCATCTTGTACATCTTCTATTGCTTTATATATTATAGAATATTGTTTGATTTCTACTTCTTCTTTTTCTGCTGTTTCTTTTGCTATTGCATTTGGTCTTACATTAAATGCAATTATTATTGCATTAGATACTTTTGCCAGTGTTACATCAGATTCAGTAACTGCTCCTGCATTGGCATGGATTACTTTAACTCTTACTTCATCATCAGACAATTTTTCAAGAGATTGTTTTACTGCTTCAACTGTACCTTGAACATCTGCTTTTACAATTATATTTAATTGTTTTAAATTTCCTTTTTCTATTTGGCTAAATAGATCATCCAAAGTTACTCTTGATGTAGCATTTATAGATTTTTCTCTTTGGCTTCTCTTTCTTCTTTCTATTAAGTGTTTAGCTGTTTTTTCATCATCTACTTCATAGAAAGTTTCTCCTGCTTCTGGTACTTCTGTTAATCCCATAATTTCAACTGGTGTAGATGGTCCAGCTTTTTTAACTTTTTGTCCTTTATCATTTTTCATTGCTCTTATTCTACCAATTGAAGAACCAACAACAACTGTATCTCCAACATCTAATGTTCCTCTTTGTACTAATATTGATGCTATTGGGCCTTTTGCTTTATCTAATCTTGCTTCTATTACTGCACCTTTAGCTTGTTTATGTGGATTTGTTTTTAGTTCTTTCATATCTGCAACTAACAATACCATTTCTAATAATGTATCTATATTCATTTTCTTTTTAGCAGATATTGGTACAAATATAGTATCTCCGCCCCATTCTTCTGGAACTAATTCATATTGCATTAATTCTTGTTTTATTTTTTCTACATTTGCTCCTGGTAAATCTATTTTATTTACAGCAACAATTATAGGAATTCCAGCTGATTTAGCATGGTTTATAGCTTCTACAGTTTGTGGCATAACTCCATCATCTGCTGCTACTATTAATATTGCTATATCTGTTATTTGTGCACCTCTAGCTCTCATTGCAGTAAACGCTTCATGTCCTGGTGTGTCTAAAAATGTTATTTCTCTATCATTTATATTTACTTTATATGCACCTATATGTTGTGTAATTCCTCCTGCTTCTCCCTCAATTACGTTAGTTTGTCTGATTGCATCTAAAAGAGATGTTTTTCCATGGTCTACGTGTCCCATTACTACAACTACTGGTGGTCTTGATACTAATTCTCCATCATTATCTTCTGAATCATCAAATAATATATCTTCTTCTGTTACTACTTCTTTTTTATTTGCAGTAATTCCAAATTCTCCTGCTATTAAAAATGCTGTATCAAAATCTACATCATTATTAATTGTTGCCATAATTCCATAGCCTAAAAGTTTTTTAATTATCTCAGAGCTTGTTTTCTTAAGTTCTGTAGCTAAATCTTTAACTGTTATTGTTTCTGGAATTGTTATTTCTGTTAATTGAAATATTTTTTGTTTATTTCTTTCTTCATTATTTCTTTGAGCTTTTCTTCTATTTCTTCTTCCTCTTTCTGTTGTTAAATCATAATAATCTAACATTCCTCCATCTTGTTCATTAAACATATGAGAAAGTTTACTTTCTTGTTTTAAGTCTTTTAATTTACCTTCATTAAATTCTTCAGAAAATTTTCCTTGTTTCTTTGTTTTCTTTGATTTTGTATCATCATATTTGTTATTTATTTTAGCTTTATCAATAGCTTTATTTGCATATTCTCTAACATTTTCTTTTTCTACAATATCAACTGACATTATATTTTTAATGTTTTTTTCTAAGCCTTTTTCATCAAGAGGTCTTCTTCCATTATTATTTTGGAAGTTGTTGTTATTTCTATTGAATCCACCTTGATTATTATTTCTATAACCACCATTGTTATTTTGTCCGTTATTTTGATAATTATTGTTTCTATAACCACCATTATTGTTTTGTCCATTGTTTTGATAATTATTATTATTTCTATAACCACCATTATTATTTTGTCCGTTATTTTGATAATTATTGTTTCTATAACCACCATTATTGTTTTGTCCATTGTTTTTATAATTATTATTTCTATAACCACCATTATTATTTTGTCCATTATTTTGGTAATTATTATTTCTATAACCACCATTATTTTGTCCATTGTTTTGGTAGTTATTATTTCTATAACCACCATTATTTTGTCCATTGTTTTGGTAGTTATTATTTCTATAGCCACCATTATTATTTTGGCTATTGTTTTGATAGTTATTGTTTCTATAACCATTGTTGTTTTGGTTATTATTTTGAGTATTTTCTTGAATATTGTTTTCTTCTTTTTTTACTTCTTCTTTTTTAATTTCTGTCTCCTTGTCATCTTCTTTTTTTGGTTGTTCAACTACATCTTCTTTTTTCTCTTCTACTTTATTTTCTTCTTTTTTACCCATTCCAAATAATTCACTTACTGTAAGTGGTTTTGCTGGCTTATTTCTATAAACAATATTAAAGTCTTGATTTTGTTTTCTCTCTACAAAACCAACATTTTGTTTTTGCTCTTTTTGTTTTCTTTTTTGCTCTTCTTCTTGTTTTTTTAATTCTTCATCAGAAACAATTACTTCCCTTCTAATTATTACTGGTGCTACTGTATCTTTTTTATTTTCTTTTTTCACTTCTTTTTTAGAGTCTTCTTTAACCTTTTTCTCATTACTATTAGAAGAAACTTTTTTGTTAAAAGTATCTTTTATTTTTTTTATATCATTTTCTTCTATAGCACTTAAATGACTTTTTAGCTCAATTCCAATATCATTAGCCTTTGCTATTATTTCTTTACTGGTTAAGTCTAATTCTTTTGCTAATTCATGTACTTTCATCTTACCCAATAATCTCACCCCCACTTATTTTTTTTGTTATTTCTTTTGCTAAACTTAAATCTTTTATTCCGAATTACTGCTTTATTTTGTTTTCCTATTGCTTTACTTATATCTTCTATATTTCCATATGTAATAATTTCTATATTATTTTTATTACATATAAAATTAAAATTTTCTTTTAGTTTTTCTGATGCGTCTTTTGCTATTATTACAAGTTTTATTTTTCTTTTTTCTAATGCTTCTAATGTACTATCTGTTCCAAAAGTAATTTTTCCTGCTTTGGCAGTAAGACCAATTAATCCGTAAATTTTATTTATCAATAATTACACCTCTTAAATTTTCATATATGTCTTTACTTATTTGCATTTCAAAAGTTCTTTCTAGTTTTTTAGTTTTAATCGCTTTTTCTAAACAATTTATATTATCGCATATATATGCGCCTCTACCATTTAATTTTCCCGTTTTGTCTATTGTTATATTATTTTGCTTATCTTTTGCAACTCTTATAAGTTCTTTTTTTTCTTTTTTCTCTCCGCAACCCATACAAGTTCTTTGTGGTATAGTTTTCAAATATAACACTCCTTTATTATTGTATTCTTCTTATATTCTAATTATTTTATTATTCTTCTGTTTCTTCTATTTCTTCTACTTCTTCTGTTGATTGTGAAATCATTTCTCTAAATTGTGTTTCACTTTTTATATCTATTTTCCAGTTTGTTAATTTAGCTGCTAGTCTTGCATTTTGTCCAGCTTTTCCTATTGCTAATGATAATTGATCATCTGGAACTATTACTTGAGCAAATTTTTCTTCTTCTTTTATATCTACTGCTAATACTTGTGCTGGTAATAATGCTGCTGAAATAAATATTGATGGATCTTCATTCCATTCTATAACATCTATTTTTTCACCTGATAATTCATTTATTATATTCTGAATACGTATTCCTTTTTGTCCTACACAAGAACCAACTGGATCTATATTTGGATTTTTTGAATATACTGCTACTTTACATCTATTGCCTGGATCTCTTGAAACACTTTTTATTTCTATTAATCCTTCATATATTTCTGGAATTTCAAGTTCAAATAATTTTCTTACAAAATCTCCACTACTTCTTGATATTATTACTTGTGGTGCTCCTTTTATTCCTCTTTCTACATCTATAACACAAGCTCTTATTTTTTGATTTACTTTATAGTTTTCTACTGGTATTTGTTCTTTTAAAGGCATTACACCTTCTAATTTTCCTAAGTCTATAATTATTGTTCCACCATCTGCTTTTTGAATTATTCCTGAAACTATTTCACCTTTTCTGTCATTAAATTCTGTAAAAATTATATCTCTTTCTGCTTCTCTTAATTTTTGTATTATTACTTGTTTTGCAGTTCCAGCTGCAATTCTTCCAAATTCTTTTGGAGTAAGTTCTATATCTACTGTTTCTCCTACTTGAATTTTTTTATTTATTTTTTTTGCTTCTTCTAAATTAATTTGTAAATTATAATCTTCTACAGCTTCTACAACTTCTTTTACTGCATAAATATGTATTGCTCCACTTACTTCATCCATTGTAACTTTTACATTTTCAGCTGAATCATAGTTTCTTTTATATGCTGTAACTAATGCCATTTCTATTGATTCTAATAAATATTCTTTTTTTATTCCTTTTTCTTTTTCTAATTCTTCCAATGCTATAATTAATTGCTTATTATCAATTCCTTTACTTTCTACTTTTTTCATTTTTTCAAATTCCTCCTTTATTTATTCCAGTCAAATACTGTTTTTACTTGTGAAATATCTTTTCTATCTATTAATATATCTTCATTGCAAGTAATAATTATATTATTTTCATTAAACTCTTTTAATATTCCGAGTTAACGTTTTTTCCTTGTTTATTGGCTTAAATAAACTTATTTCTATTTCTTTTCCAATTTGTTCTAAAAAATGCTCTTTTTTTCTAAGTACTCTTTCTACTCCAGAAGATGACACCTCTAAAAAGTATTGTTCTTTAATGTAATCTGCTTCATCTAGTAAATTAGTAATTTCATTATTTACCTTTTCACAATCATTTAAGTCTATTCCATTCTCTTTATCTATGAAAACTCTCAAATAATAGTCTTTTCCTTCTTTTGCATAGATTACATCATAAAGTTTATATCCTATATTTTCTATAGGAGCCTTTATTAAATTCTCGACTTTTTCCTCAATATTTGCCAAATTTAATCTCTCCTTAACAAAACTTAAGAGTGGGATTTGTTCCCACTCTTCTAATATTTTTTATGCTTTTATTAGTATACTATTTTTTAGTTTATATGTCAACCTTTTTTCAATATTTTTATCTTTCTTCTGCATTCATTGTTATTGTTTGAGTTTCAATTTTTTGAGTTTCTCCTGCAATTTGTCTTTTAATATGTCCTAATGTTTTATTTTTCTTATTTATTTTATATGCTTTCCTTATTGCTTTTTCTTGCTGCTCTGTTGCCATTACCATAACATTCGCCCCTAAATATCTACCATTTTTATCTAAAAAATCTTCTTCTGGTTTATATTGTGGTAAATCTATTTTTGATATATTATTTTTTTCTAATAATTCTCTTATGTGCATTTTTGGAATATGTACAGATATTGGTAACATATACCCAGGCAATTCTATTGTTACTATAGTCTTTGTTTTATCTTTTTCATCATCTTGTATTCCCCAAGTTTTTATTTTTTGAATTGGATTTCTGGAATATATATCACTTATTCTATCTACTAATATTTCTTTAATTGCCATATTTTTTGCCACATATAATTGCTGTTTCATTAATTCAAAAATTTTTAATTCTGAATAATCATCTCTTAAACTTACTCTTTTACATTCTTCTGCTTCAAATACTTTTTTATATTCTTCTTTATATTCTTTTATTATACCTTCTGCTTCTTCTTCAGAATTTGCCTCTAAAAATATTTTTTCTACTGTATGTTTCTTTTGCAAAGAAACGTACAATCTTCTATCTTCTTCATGTGAATCTTTTGAAGAAGTTAATCCTTGTGTATCTAATACATACATATAATATTCTTCTATATTATCAATATATTTTATAAACTTATTAGTCCAAAAAGCAGATAAAGATGTTAATTCAATTATATTTTTTCTTGAAAGTCTTTTTTCTTCAAATTCTGATTCTATTTGTTCTTTACTTACTTCTAAAGATTCATCTATTTCAGAATATTTTCTATTATGTTTTCTTTTCCAAAATTCTAATGCCCCAGATTTTTTCATAATATTCCCTAATATTTGTAAATTTCTAGAAATTATGCTTTCAAATATATCTTTTTTCTCTTCTTGTGTGGTATCTTCTTTTGCTTCTTTAAATTGCTCATATCCTTTATTCATATTATTTCTATATTCTATATATGCTGATGCAATTTCAGCTATTATAAAACTCTCATCAATATCTCCATCTAATTCTCTATCTAAATTCGCAAAAAAAGTCATATATTGTTTTTGACTTTCTAATATAAATCCAATATCTCTGTATGATATTGAATCTTTTGATAAATTTTCTTTTGTCCCTTTGAATGTATTATCTATTCTTCTATTTTTCATCATATTTTCCTTTTATTTTTTCATAAATTTCCATTAAATTTTCTAATATATCTATTTTTAAATCTTTACTATCAAAGAAAAGATATATTACTTTATTGAATAAATTCATATCTTCCTTAAAATTAGCTTTCATTAATTCTGTATAATCTAATAAAGTTACTTCTCCATTTATTCTTATCTTATTTTTATTCAAAATATTTATATATAAACTTTCATATTCTTTATATATTATATCTAATTTTTTTATAATATCTTCATTCACTTTTATTTTTCCTCATATCCTGGTTTTTTTAATAATTTAAACATATTTTTTTTGTATTTTTCTACTCCTGGCTGATTAAATGGGTCAACTCCTAAAATCATTCCAGACATTGCACATGCTTTTTCAAAGAAATATATTAATTCGCCCATATTTTCTTCATCTAATTTTTCCATTGATATAACTATGTTAGGCACATCTCCTGCAACATGTGCTTCAATAGTTCCTTCCATTGCTTTTTTATTAACATAATTTAATGTTTTTCCTGCCAAATAATTTAATCCATCTAAATTATCTTCATCTATATTAATTTTTAAGTCATTTTCTGGTTTTTCAATATCAATTATTGTTTCAAATAAATTCCTTCTACCTTCTTGAATATATTGTCCCATTGAATGTAAATCTGTAGTGAATTGTACTCCTGCAGGGAATATTCCTTTTTGCTCTTTTCCTTCACTTTCTCCAAAAAGTTGCTTCCACCACTCTGTAAAATAATTTAATTTTGGCTCATAATTTACTAAAATTTCTATATCTTTTTTATTTTTATATAACATATTTCTTAATACTGCATATTTATAGCAGTCATTATATTTTAAATTACTATCTGAATATCTTTCTTGAGCTTGTTTTGCCCCAAGCATAATTTTATCTATATCTATTCCAGATACTGCTATTGGAAGAAGTCCTACTGCTGTTAATACTGAATATCTTCCTCCTATATTGTGTGGTATTACAAATGTTTCATAACCTTCATTTTGTGCTAATGTATGAAGTGCTCCTTTTTGTGCATCTGTTGTTACATATATTCTTTTTCTAGCTTCTTCAATTCCATATTTATTTTCTAATAATTCTCTAAAAATTCTAAAGGCTATGGCTGGTTCTGTAGTAGTTCCAGATTTAGATATTACATTTATTGAAATATCCTTATCTTCTATTAATCCTATTAAATCTGTAATATAATTTGGACTTAAATTATTTCCTACATATAATATGTTAGGAGCTTTTCTATCTTTATTTGTTTCCATATTAAAAAATGTAGAATTAAGTGCTGCATTTACTGCTCTTGCTCCTAAATATGAACCTCCTATTCCTATTACCACAAAGACATCTGAATTTTTTCTTATTCTTTTGCTACATTTTTTTATTTTTTCAAATTCTTCTTTATTATAATTTGTTGGTAAATTTAACCAACCTAAAAATTCTTTCTCATCATTTTGTTTTTCTTGCATTTTATTATGATTTTCAAGTACTTTATTTGAGTATTCCATTATTTGTTTATCTTCAATTCCTGTATACTTATAATTTAGCTTTAGTTTAGACATTTTTTATTCCTCTTTTCATATTTCATATAAATATTAAAAACTTTAGTTAATTTTATACTAACTAAAGTTTTTTTGCAAGAATTTGTATGTATTTATTATAATTATTTTATTACTTCATTTAATACCTTACTAAAATACTTCATACTGTTTAAGCATTGGTCTAATGTATTGGCTGTTGCTCCTACTTCTATTATGCTTGCTGCTTTTCCTAAATTTTGATTATATCTTGTATTTCTTACCATTATTGGTTTAAATAATCCTGGGTATAATTCATTTCCTTTTTCAACCATTTTTACTGCAAATTTTAAATTCTGATTCCAATTTGGATGTTCTAATCCTCCTCCATCTGTTCCTATTACAAACATTATTTGTGCTGCTGTTTCTTCTCCTATTTTTACTGTTGGTCCATATGTATCTCCGCTTCCAACTGCATCTCTATGTATGTCAAAAATTATATCAGCTTCTGGATTTTGACTTGTTAAATTTTTAACAGTATCAAAAGATCTACCATATGACCCTGTATATGATGGAAAATCGTGATATGTAGCATCATGTATTACATTATATCCATAATTTTTTAAATATTTTTCTAATTCTGTACCTACTCTTACTACATTAAAATTCATATCTGTTGTTCTATAATTTCCTGTTGCTTTATATTCATATCCTGCTGTTTGTGTATAGCTTTCACAGGTATGTGTTTGAAATATTATTATATTTTTATTTTTCACATTTACATTTGGCACAAGCATATCTTCTGTTAAATTATATTTTGATTCATTTTTTATTGTTACACTTCCATATGTATTTGTATATTTATTATTTGCGCTGTTTTTTTCTTCCACAACTTTTGTTTCTACTCCTGTTTTTGCTTCTTCAATTTTTTCATTATCTGGTTGTGTAATTGACTCATTTTGTTTTTCTACTTCTTTTCCTTTTTCTTTTACATTACTTGTCATTCCAATTTGCATATCTAATATTTTTTCATATATTGGTTTTTCTTCTTGCTTTACTTCTGCATTATTTACATTTTTTATGGCTGGAATTGTCTGATCTAAACAACTTATAAGTGAATAATTAAATAATTGTATTTTACTTTGTTTATTTTCTTTTACAACTGAAAAATATCTAGCTATTCCAACAACTACAACAATTATAGTTATTAGTTTTACTAGATATTTTACTACATCTTTTATATTTATTACTGCTAAGTTTATCATTTTTTTCTCCTTTGTCCCACATATATATTATATATATGTTAGATATAGGAGTTTTATGATATTATTTCTTATTTTTAATAATTTTTAATGCTTCTTCAATGTCTATCATTTCTTGATTTCCTGTTTTCATATTTTTTATTGTTACCTTATTTTTTTCTATTTCTTCTTGTCCTATTATTATTAAATAAGGTATATTTAATTTGTCTGCATATTTAATTTTTGCTTTTAGTTTTTTATCATTCAAATACACTTCAGTATTTATTCCATTTTCTCTTAATTGTTTTGATATTTCAATTACTTTTTCTATTTCATTTTCTGCTGGAACTACTAAAACTTCTGATATTGATTTATTTTCATCTTTTATTATTCCAAGTTCATTTAGTTTATAAAATAATCTTGTAAGTCCTATAGATATTCCTACTCCTGGTAATTTTTTATTTGTATAAAATTCCGCTAAGTTATCATATCTACCACCAGAGCATATACTACCTAATTGTCTATAGTCATTTAAGAAAGTTTCATATACTGTTCCTGTATAATAGTCTAATCCTCTTGCTATTGTTAAATCTATTTTCAAATTTGCTTCTGGCACACCAAAGATTAATATATCTTTAGTTACTTCTTTTAGTTCTTGTAATCCTTCTAAAAATAATTCATCTTGTATTTTTAGATTTTCTAAAGCTATTATTGTTTCTTGTATATTCCCTTTAATTTCAATAAAAGACATTATCTTTTCTATTTTTTCTGTTGATATATTAAAATTAGTAAGTTCTTCTACTACATTATCTTTTCCTATTTTATCTATTTTGTCTATTGTTCTCATTATATCTTGAGAAATGTTTGATAATTCTAAACTTTTAAATAATCCATTTAAAAGTTTTCTGTTATTCATACAAATAGTAAAATTTCCTATATCTAATTTTTTAAATATGTTATAAATAACACTTGGAATTTCGCTATCATATATTAAGCTTAATTCTCCGTCTCCAATTATATCTATATCACATTGATAAAATTCACGGAATCTTCCTGCTTGCGCTCTTTCTCCTCTATATACTTTTCCTATTTGATAGCGTCTAAATGGAAAACTAAGTTCATTTTGATACATTGCAACATATTTTGCAAGTGGTACTGTTAAGTCAAATCTTAGGCTTAAATCACTATCTCCTTTTTTAAAATTATATATTTGTTTTTCTGTTTCTCCTCCAGCTTTTGCTAAAAGAACTTCAGATAGTTCTATTATTGGTGTGTCTAATGGCAAAAATCCAAATTTTTCATATTCTTTTCTAATTGTTTCTTTCATATTATTAAACAATATTTGATCTTTTGGTAATAATTCCATAAAACCTGATAATGTTCTTGGTTTAACTACTTCTCCCATTTACTTTCCTCCTTTTAAAATTCTCTTGGTTTTAAATCTATATATATTGGTTTTTCTTCTTTTATCATTGTAGATTTTCCATGTCCTGGATATACAATAATATCTTCTGGTAAATTTAATAACTTATATGTTATTGAATTTATTATGTCTTCAAAACTACTTGTTGGTAAATCAGTTCTTCCCCATGTTCCGTGAAATAAAGTATCTCCTGAAAATAACATTTTGTATTTTTCAGAATATAAACAGCTTCCTCCTCTTGTATGCCCTGGAGTATGAATTACTTTAAATTCTATATCTCCTATATGAAGTAAATCTCCATCATCTACTCTAGAATCCGCTTCTAATATTAAAGAATCCATTCCTATTGTTTCTATCAAACTTATATCTTTATTATATAACCCTTCTGCATCATCACGATGTATTAAGACTTTACCTCCGAGTTTTTTCTTTTAACTCTGGTACTCCAGCAATATGGTCTCCATGACAATGTGTTATATAAATATATTTTACTTTTACATCTAATGTATTTAACATTTCTAATATTTTATCAACTTCTCCTGCTGGATCAATTACTATTGCTTCTTTTGTATTTTCATCTGCTATAATATAGCAATTTGTTGGTTCTCCTATAATTGTGTTTATCTTAAGTCTTTTAAGTATCATTTTATGATTTCCTCCTAATATAGATATGTCCCAAATTGGACAAAATGTCCAATTGAGAAACGTCCCCAAATTACCCTATTTTCTTCTTTTTACTTCATATACACTGTCTATTTTTCTTAAGGCTTTTAGTGTTTTATCTAATTGTTCTACGTTTTCTACTTCTATTGTTAATTCTGTTGTTGCTACTCTTTCTCTATTTGCTCTGCAGTTAACTGCTATCATTTTTGTTTTTGTGTCTTGTACTGTTCTTATAATGTCTGCTAATAAACCTGCTCTATCATTTGCATATATTTCAATATCTACATTATATGCTACTTGTTTTTCATCTGCCCAATATACATCTATCATTCTATTTTCTTCTGCAAATAAGTCTTTTACATTTACGCAATTTGTTCTATGCACTGTAACTCCTCTTCCTTTTGTAATATATCCTATTATATTATCTCCTGGTACTGGATTACAACATTTTGAAAGTTTTACTAAACAATTATCTATTCCTTTAACTATAACTCCTGCTTTTGATGTTTTTGATGGTTTTAGTTTTTCTTTTGATAGTTCTTCTATCTTTTCTTCTATATTTTCTTCTTTATGGTCTTTTCTATATTCTTCTAATATTCTTGATATTACTTTGACTGGTGATATTGCTCCAAACCCAACATTTGTATACATATCATCTAAAGATGAAAATTTATATCTTTCCATTGCTGGTGTAATATATTCTTGTTTGAAAATTTGTGAATAATCCATTCCTATTCTTTTTATTTCTTTTTCTATTAAATCTTTACCTTTTACTATATTTTCTTCTCTTTCAGCTTTTTTAAACCATTGTCCTATTTTTGTTTTTGCTGAAGAACTTTTTACAAATTTTAACCAATCACGACTTGGTCCTTTACTATTGTCTGATGTTAATATTTCTATTATATCTCCACTATGAAGTTTTGTTATAATTGGTACCATTTTACTGTTTACTTTACATCCTACCATATGATGACCTATTTCTGCATGTATGCTATATGCAAAGTCTATTGGTGTTGCTCCTCTTGGCAAAACTTTTATTGCTCCTTTTGGAGTAAATACATATACTTCATCTTCAAAAAGTTCTGTTTTTAATGTATTTAAAAATTCTTGTGGGTCTTGCATGTCTTTTTGCCACTCTAATGTTTCTCTAAGCCACGCTAATTTATCTTCTGTAACTACTACTGTTGATTTTTTAAATCTATTTGCTTCTTTATAAGCCCAGTGTGCTGCAATACCAAATTCTGCTATTCTATGCATATCCCATGTACGAATTTGTACTTCAAATGGTGTTCCTTTTGGTGCAATTACTGTCGTATGAAGTGATTGATACATATTAGGTTTTGGAACTGCTATATAGTCTTTAAATCTTTTTGGCATTGGGTTATATAATTCATGTATAACACCTAAAGCTGCATAACAATCTTTTACAGAATTTACAATTATTCTTAATGCAAATAAATCATATATTTGATCTAGTGTTTTATTATCTCTTTGCATTTTTCTATAAATACTATATAAATGCTTTGCTCTTCCGTGTTACTTCTGCCTCTATTCTTTGCTTTTTTAATTCTAAACGTATATCATCCATTATTTTTTCAATAAATCCTAAACGTTCTTCTCTTTTTTTATTTATTCCATCAACTATTTCTTTATAATCTTCAGGATATAAGTACATAAAAGATAAATCCTCTAGTTCCCATTTTATTGAATATAGTCCGAAGTCTATTAGCTAGCGGTGCATATAAATCCATAGTTTCTTTTGCATTTGCTAATTGTCTTTCTGGTGCTAAATATTTTAAAGTTCTCATGTTATGAAGTCTATCTGCTAATTTTATAATTATAACTCTTATGTCTTTTCCCATTGCTAAAAACATTTTTCTATAATCTTCTACTTGTTGTTCTTCAATACTTGAATATCTAAGGGTTCCTAATTTTGTTACTCCTTCTACCATTTGTGCTATTTCTTTTGAAAATTCTTTTTCTATATCTTCATTTTTTACTTCTGTATCTTCTACAACATCATGAAGTAAAGCTGCACATAAAGTTGATTCATCTAATCCTAATTCTACTAAAATTTCTGCAACAGAAAGTGGATGAATAATATATGGTTCACCTGATTTTCTACATTGCTCTTTATGATATTTTTTTGCATAATCATATGCTTTTTGAATTATTTTTGTATTACAACTTCTATTATTCTTTTTGGCTTTTTTTATAATATTATCAATTATTATTTTTTGTTCATCTACCATATATCTCTCACTCTCCTATTTAGCAAAACTACAATTCTAATATGATTTTCTTATATCTTTTAAATTTATTTGTACATTTACATTTCCATTAAAGCTATTAATTTCAATTGTACCAATTATATCAATTTTATCTCCTATTTGATATTCATTTGCTAAATATCCCATATTAAATCCAATTGTATTTATTGTAGTATTTCCATCTTTTAAAATAAGTTTTAAATGTTTTCCTTCTGATAATGACCTTACTCCATCTATTTTTAAATTTCTATATATAAATAATGGAACTTTATTTGCTTCTCCAAAAGGTTCTAATAATTTTAACTCATTTACTAATTCTATGTTAAAATCTTTTAATGTTATTTGTCCATCTGCTTTAATAACTGGAATTATTTTATCTATTTGGCTATTTTTAGTATACTTTTCAAATTCTTCTTTAAAAGCTTCAAATTCAGACTCTTTTAAACTTAACCCAACTGCCATTTCATGTCCACCAAATTTATCTAAATGAGTATTGCATTTAGATAAAGCTTCATGCAAGTCAAATCCTGGTATGCTTCTTCCTGAACCTTTTGCCTCTCCATCTTCAAAACATACTAATATACTTGGTTTAAAATACATATCTGTTACTTTTGATGAAACAATTCCAATTACACCATGATGCCAATTTTTACTTCCTACAACTATAGATGTCTTATCTTTTTCTTTTTCTTCTATTATTTTTATAGTTTCTTCAAAAATCTTTTTTTCAGTTTCTTGTCTTTCTTTATTATATTCGTTTAATTTCTCTGTTATTTTTATTGCTTCTTGTTTATCATTTGTTAAAAATAAATTTAAAGCTTCTTCTTGAAATCCCATTCTTCCACAAGCATTTATTCTTGGCGCTATTCCAAATGAAATTGAAGCTGAATCTATTTTTGTATACCCTGATTTATCTAATAAAGTTCTAAGTCCTATATTTTGTGTTACATTTACAAGTTTAAGCCCTAGCTTTGCAATAACTCTATTTTCATCAATAAGTGGAACTATATCTGATATTGTTCCTACGCAAACTATATCTAAATACTTTAAATATTCTTTTTCATCTAAATTTAATTTAATTCCTATTGCTTGTATAAATTTAAATACAACGCCACAACCAGCTAATCCTCTAAATGGATACATACTTGTTTTTATTTTAGGATCTATAACAGCAAATGCTTCTGGCAAAATTTCACCTGGTTCGTGATGATCTGTTATAATTGTTTCTATTCCTAATTTTTTTGCAAGTTTTACTTCCTCTACTCCAGATATTCCACAATCTACAGTAATCATTAATTTAAATCCATCTTCTGCAATTTTTTCTACTGCATCTAAATTTAAACCATATCCTTCATCTAATCTATTTGGAATATAAGCAAAAACTTCTACTTTTCTTTCTTCTAAAAACTTTTTTAATACTGTTACACTTGTTATTCCATCTACGTCATAATCTCCATAAATTATAATTTTTTCTTTATTTTTTATAGCTTTTAAAATTCTATCAACTGCCTTTTCCATATCTGGTAATAAATATGGATCATGAAAATCATTTCTTGTAGGATTTAAAAACACTTCTATATCTTCTTTTTTAGTTATTCCTCTATTTATTAAAATATTTGATAATAAATTACTTATATTAAATTCATTTGATATTTCTTCTTCTAATTCTTTATTTTCTTCATAGTATTCCCATTTTTTTAACATTCAATATTCTCCTAATTACAATTTGTACTATTATATACTATTTTGCCTTATATGGAAAGTATTTATCATAATAAAAATAAAAAAACGCTCTTGTGAACGTTTTTTATTATATATTTAAGTTACTTATCTATATTAAACAAATTATTGCATATATTAATACTTTTATTAAAGCTTTACATAGTAATATATAATTTGTAAATTTTATTCCTATATTATTTACCTTTTCATATTCTTTTATAAGTTCTTTTTGTTCTTCTTTTTCTAATATTTGATTTTCTTCTAAATACTGCTTTGCAACATATTTTGCTTTTGTCATTGCATCTTGTTCTAAATAGCTTCTTACAAAATACCAAATTGTTCCTAATATTGTTAAAATACAAATTTGTACTGCTCCATTTTTTATTACATTAAATATGGTTAAAATACTTATAATTATAAAATATAAGTAATATATATTTGAAAATAAAAAGTTAAATAGTTGTATATTTCTTGGTTGAATAGAATGTATACATTCGTGTGCTATTGTTTGTACCGCCATATATTTATTTTGTATTTTTCCTATTATTATTTTGTTAGTAACTGCTATATATAAGCTTGTATTTGAATTTTCATCTTCTTCTATTTTTGTATTTGTATTTCCTAATTGTTTTAAAATTGTTTTACAAATTTCAATATTTGTTGGTAACTTTTTTTCTATTTGTTCTAATTTTTCGTTTTTTTCTTTTACTATTTTTCTAATTTCTTTAATTTTTATATTAAACATTGATTTTATTATAATTAATGTTATTAGTATAAAAATACTTATAAATATGTACTCCATTTGTTCTCCTATAATTAACAATAGACATGTATATAAAAACTATAATAATATTATTTTTTACACACATGTCATAATTATTTATTTAAATTAATACATCTTTTACTGCTTCACCTATTATCTTATTAATATCTGATAATAAAACATTAAATTTTACTTCTAAGTCAAAGTATTCTTTTATTTCTACATTTTCTACAAGAATCTGATACAGTTCTCCAAGTTTTTTTGTTTTTTCTTCATCTTGTTTTCCTGTTTGCATTGATAGAACTTGTGCTTCATATCTAATTTTTTCAAATTCGTCTATTTTTAGTTTCATTTCTGGGTTTTTATTTACTTCTTCTTTTGCCTTTTTATAATCTAAATATTCTTTAGATTTCTTTAATTCCTCTGCAAGATTGTTTGCTGTATCATATACATTCATATTTTATTCCTCCATTTTTTAAGCATATGCTTGGCGTTTTTTGAAAGCTAATAAATTTGTAATTTCTCCATCATTATTTTTAGCTTTTTTAGTTTTCTTTGCATTTTCTTGTTCTATTTGTTTTGCTTGTCTATCTGCCATTGTTTCGCAAATTGCCTTTTGATATGTAAAATGTGTATCTTGTGCAATTTTTGCCCAGTTATATTCTTCTTTTACTTTTGCTTTTGCTTTTTTAACTATATTATCGCATAATTGTGGATTATATAAAAGTTCTAATATTGAATCTGCAATTGAATTTGAATTTCCTGCATAGCATTTCATTCCATCAACTCCATGTGTTACTATTTCATTTAATCCACCAACATCTGAAACAACCACTGGATTTCCTGCAAGCATTGCTTCTAATGCTACTATTCCAAATGGTTCATATGTACTTGGAAATACTGATATATCTGCTGCTTTATACATTTTGCATACTTGTTTTGAATTCAAATATCCTGCAAAATAAACTTTATTTTCTATTCCCATATTTTTAGCTTGTTGTCTTAATTCATCTATCATTCCGCCTTTTCCTGCTATTACAAGTTTTGCATCATGATATCCTTCTAGTATTTTAGGCATTGCTGAAATTAAATGTTGTATTCCTTTTTCATATACAAGTCTTCCTAAAAATAAAATTATTTTTTCATTATCTGCTGCATATTGTCTTCTAAATTCATAATCTCTTTCTATACCATTAAAGTTTGTAAGATTTATTCCATTTGCTATTACATTAATTTTTTCAAATGGTAATCCGAAAAGTCTTTGTAAATCTCCTTTCATAAAGTTACTATTTACAATAACTTCGGTAGATTCATATGTAAGCATCCATTCTGTATCATTTATATATCTTTGTGTATCATCATGAATTCCACTATTTCTTCCTGCTTCTGTAGCATGTATTGTAGAAACAATTGGAATATTAAATGCATTTTTTAAATTTTTTGCTGCATATGCAACAAGCCAGTCATGTGCATGTATAACATCAAATCCGCCTTCTTTAATTATTAATTCTGTAGCTTTTGCTGACATATTAAAATTAAGTTGCATAACCCAATCGATAAAATTATTTGGGTTTATCATATAGTTATTTACTCTGTATACCTTTACACCCTTGTCATTTTCAAAATCAGGAGTATTTCCTTCTTTATATGTTACAACTGTAACATCATGTCCATCTTTTATTAATCTGTGAGACAAGTCATGTACTACTCTTGCAATTCCTCCAACTATTCTTGGTGGATATTCCCATGTTAGCATTAAAATTTTCATGGTTTAAAAGCCCCTTTCAAACAATTTTCTTTTGTATTTTCATTTTTCATTTTGCTGTTATCTTATTGTATACAAGATTTTGATAAAAGTAAACATTTTTTTACAAATTTTTCAATTATTTTATTAATGCTTGTTTAAGTTACATCTATATATTAAAAATAACTGTAATAAATTATTATTTGAAAAAGTTTAATTAAATTATAATTATATTAAAATGGATTTTTAAAGATTTATTTTTGAATTAATAATTTTGTGAATTGTTATAATATTATTTTGAAATGAATAAAAGATTAAATAATTTTTAGAAATTAACACTCTAAATGATGTATTTTTGTATTTTACTCCCATATAAGGAAATACTTTTAATGAATTAATTGTCATTTGAATTTTTAATAATATTTTTTTAGAAGATATTGGATTTAAAAATTTATATAAAATATATTCTGAAATTGTATTTAAATCATATAGAGCTATTTCTGTATATTCTATTTTTATCATTAACTATATCCTCTATGTGTTTCATTACAATATTTGTAACTTCTTCTTCTGAATATGTTTTTCCAATTCCTTCTTTTTCTATTTTTTTTAATTCTGTATCAAATATTAATTCTATTTTCTTTGATATTTTCATAAATGTTCCTCCTTAATCTATTCTTTATATTTTAACATTTTTATTTTATTTGTCAATCTGTTTTTACATTAAGTTTCGGTATTTTTTTAAAAAAATCAGAAACGTTATCCACAGAATTGTGA
>CAYVYP010000013.1:0-28487 GCA_964455975.1 uncultured Lachnospiraceae bacterium | reverse complement strand
ATGGTTACTTATTGTTGTTGTATATTAACTATAATTTACTTTTTCAATTCACGACTTTAAAAAATTTTGAAAAACTTTGAAAAAAAGTTGAAATTAAATTTTATGTTTGATATAATTTAATTATTAAAAAATACAAATGAAGAGAAGAAAATCAAATGAAAAGACAAAAATTAAAAGAAACAAAAGGTATCACATTGGTGGCACTTGTAATTACAATAATAGTGCTATTAATATTAGCAGGAGTAACATTAAGTATGGTATTAGATCCAGATAACGGACTAATAGCAAAAGCAAAACAAGCAGGAACAGCAGACGCAGAAGGTTCAGCAAAAGATGCAGTAAGTTTAGTATTAGCAGACTGGCAAGTAGAAAAATACACAGGAAAACAAACATTAGAGCAATTTTTAACAAGTAAAGTACCAAGTGAATTAGAAAAAGTAACAAATAATGGAGACGGAACAATAACAGTAGAAACAAAAGGATATGAAGTAACAATAAAAGAAGAAGATTCAAGTATAACAAATGTTGTAAAAAAGGAAGAAACAATAGTAGTAGATAGAACAGGACTAAAAGTTGGAGATTACATAAATTATACACCAGATACTGCAAGTGCATATGCAAAAGATAAATTAGCATCAACAATATCTGGATCAAGTAGTAATTCATCAGATATAACACAAAATACATTAACATGGCAAATATTAAAAATAAATGCAGATGGAAGTATGGATTTAATAGGAAGTGCAACAAGCCAAGATATATATTTTCAAGGAGCATTGGGATATAATAATGGAGTATATCTAATGAATGATATATGCAAATCATTGTATAGTAAAAGTACAGCAGGAATAACAGCAAGAAGTGTAAATTTAGAAGATTTTGAATATTGGTTAAATAAATCAACAAGTGGAGTAGCAGCAAGAAATTCATATAACAATGGAATAGCAACATATGGTGATCCTAAACAATATACAGGAAGTAATAGTTCTAGACCAGACATATTTGGAAAAACAACAAATGAAAGTAATAATTATTATACTACACCAACAACTAATACATATAGTGGTGGAGCTAGTGGAGATACATTAGATGTAACACAAACATACTACAATATTTCTATAAATGAGGCAAACTACGGAGAAGGCTATAAAGCTCTAACGAGTAGTAGTTCTGCTTGGTTGGCTTCTCGCTATGTTAATTGTAATTCGAGCTATGCGTTCTTCGGGTTGCGCCGTTCGAGCAGTGGCATCGACGGTTATTACCTGTTCAATTCGGGCCGCGGCACGCCCGGCAGCTACTGTAGGCTTCGTCCCGTAGTTTCTCTAAAATCTAATGTCCAAATAACAGCAAACGATACAGCATCAACAAATCCAAACACACCACATACAATAACACAGTATTAAAGCTATACACCTCAAGAGGCCTTTGGTCTCTTGGTGGAATTTTTTATAAAGGACTAAATATGGGAGTAATTACAATAGTAAAGGAAATAAAGACTATTCATCCTAATGAAATTGTATTGATAAAGTTAGGCGGATTTTATAGAGCATATGGAAAAGATGCATATATATTATCCAATATATTCAAGTATAAGTTAAAAAAAGAAGAAAATATTGTTACGTGCGGATTTCCTTTGAAGGTAATAAAAAAAGTGTTGGCAAAATTAGAAACTAAAAAGCTGAACTATATTATAGTTGATAGCAGAGATAGTTATAATATAAATGATAAAATGGACTTTAAAAACTTAAACACATATAATTTGGAATATGAAAATTCAAAAATTTATGTTAGTAATCAAACTAGAGTTGATAACATAAATAAGTATTTTACAAGAAATATAGAAGAAGAAAATTTGAAAAAAATATTAAAGGAAATAGAAGATATAATACATGCAAAATGAAAAATTTAAAGTAATTAATTTTATAAGAGAATTAGTAATAAATATTGATAATAATTTAGAAAATTTTCCTAAAAAAGAAATTGAAATTAAAAATAGATTAAGAAATGCAAGTTATGACTTGCTAGAACTATCTTATGAAGCAAATACATTAGATGATAACAAATTTAAAATTGAGATGCTTAATAAATGTATTGCAAAAATTAAAGTTATAGACTTTCTAATTAACTTAAGTTATGATAAACAAATTATAAATAATAAAAGATATTTAAAATTTGGGGAATCTATGGATGAAATTATCAAATATATAGTTGGTTGGAAGAAATCTATAAAATAGGGCATAGTTGTCGGTATGTGGGCTTTATTTTATCGTGTTCTGCTTGGTTGGCTTCTCGCTATGTTAATTGTAATTCGAGCAATGCGAACTTCGGGTTGCGCAATTCTAACAGTAACATCAACGGTAATAACATGTTCAATTCGAACAACAACACGAACAACAACTACTATAGGCTTCGTCCCGTAGATTCTATAAACTGTGGTTATGCAATTACAAATTGTATAAGAGATAATATAGAAACAAACTTATGTCCTGTAGTTTTTAACTATAAATCAAAAATAGATGTATATATTTGTTAGTAGGTATTTTACTCGAAAGGGAATATATTCTAAAACTATTTTTAAAGTAGCACTAAAAGATGTGCTACTTTTTAAAATTTTAATTTATTATTACATAAATGTTTATAACAAAGTCTAGTAGATATTAAGCTACTGATGGGAATAAAACCATTATGATAAAGAAACACTCTCTTTTTTATTCTTCTTTTGACAGTTCTATATTTTGCATAATTATTAAATTTATTTCTTCCAATAAATATAAAGTTATCACTACTTTTAAAAATTCTAGTTTTTTTATTTAAAGACAATTTTTCAGTATCTAAAAATTTTATTAGCTCTTTTAGGCATTCTTTTAGGTAATCTTTAGATTGGTGAAAGAGTAAAAAATCATCTTGATACCTAATTGTTCCATAAATCTTAAGGTTTTCTTTTATAAAATAATCCATATCATTTAAATAGAATATAGCGAGCGCTTGGCTTGTCATATTTCCAATACTTAAACCTTCATTATCACTATCAATAATATCAAACACAATTTTTAATGCTTTTTTGTCTTTAATTTTTTTATATAATTTTTGTTTTAATATATCATGGTCTATACTTGCAAAAAACTTTGAAATATCACATTTTAAAATATAATATTTTTTATATTTTGAAGAATAATAATTTCTATATTTTTGATATAGCTGTAATCCACGTTTCATACCCATATCTTTTCTACTAGCAACATTAAAATCAAGTAAACAAGGTAAAAGAGCAGGGTAAAGAATATGTCTAGCGACTAAATGATTTATAACTTTATCTTGCATATTTTGACTTACTATTCTACGAGTTTTGGGCTCGTATATTGTAAATATATTATATGAACCGACAGTATATTTTTCATCTTTTAAAATATTGTAAATTCTTGAAATATAAATACATTGATATTCTTTGAAAAACTCGACTTTTTTCTTATTTTTAGTATTTTTGCAAACTTCATTAAAAGCATTTTGAATATTGTTGAAATTATAAATATCTTCATACAAATAGCCTTTTCTTTTCATTTTATTTTTATCCAACCTCCCAACATATTGTAAATGTCAGTTATATATTTACTCCAAGTTTGATAATTCTGCATTGTAATATATTTGTATTTATACGATAATCTACAATACACTTTTAAAAGATTTAATTGTATATCAATTTCTTTTAAATATTTTAATTTTTCTTGTTTATTGTATACTTTTACTCCATACATTATATATTTTAATCCAGAATATAAAGAATTTTTAATTTCTTTAACAAGGGCAAATTGCTCACATTTAGGATATTTTCTAATTAAATCATTTGAATAATATAAAAAGTCTAAATATTTTTGATATATTATTAAGCCACCGTTATTTTTATTATCAATCATATTTTTTAAATCTCCTTAAGTATTTCTTCTGTAAAAGCTTTTAATTTATCAATAAAATTGTAAGCTTCACTTATTGAAAGTACATTTGTATCAACTTTAGAAATTTCAGATAATAAATCTTTAATTTTTGAATTAATAACATATTCATTAAGATTATAAGAGATGTTATTTATACTATCTATTATTTTTACAGAATAATTAGTTTGATTTATTAATTTAATATATTTGTCTAGTGAATTAATTGGAAAGCCACATTTTAAAACTATTGAATTAAGATTTGCTAGTTTTAAGTTAAGAATAGAAGACATTAATTTAGCATCTTCATCTAAAAAAACATAGAAAATTCCACATTTAAAAAGATAAAGTTTTTCAGAATCTTGTATTTTTAAAGATACATATTGTTTATATAAATTACTCATACATTTACCCCCATCATTTATTCTAAAAATTATAATATATAAAAATTTAAAATATAATCACTGCCAGTAGTTGGAAAAATAAATATATAGCAGTTATTACAATAAATATGGATTAATTATATAATTTTATATAGGGGTCTAAAAAATAATGTCAAGTTTTAACAGGTTTTATAAAAGAGAAAAATTAATAAGCAAAACATTGGAAATAGATGAAGAATTATATGATAAATTAGAAATATTATCAAAAAATGTATATGAAGCTTCTATAAATAAATTAGTAAATGCCGCAATAGAAGACTTGATAAAAAATGAAAATGTAAAATTTTATAAAAATGAAAGAAATGCATATGTAGCTAGATCCTTTTTGATACGAGAAAGTTTTTTGGAAAAATTGTATGATTTAAAAAAGAAATATAGATTACCTATATATTTAATAGTAAATATAGCAATAAATAATATACTAAATGAAGAAAAAATTTTATAAGAAACCTTGAAAAAAAGTTGAATTTAAATTTTACGTTTGATATAATTTGATTATTAAAAAATACAAATGAGGGGAAAATCAAATGAAAAGACAAAAATTAAAAGGAACAAAAGGTATAACATTAATTGCATTAGTAATAACAATAATTATATTATTAATATTAGCAGCAGTGGCTTTAAGTATGATATTAGATTCAAATAATGGATTGATTGCAAAAGCAAAGCAGGCAAAAAGTGAAACGGATAAAGCACAAGTTAATGAAGCAAATGGATTAAATAGTTTAGCAAATCAATTAAATACATATATAGAAGAAAATATATTAAAACCAAGTGATTTAGCAATAGGAACATATGTAAAATATAAAGTAACATATACAGATATGTATTCAGGATATGAATTTAAAGAAAAAGATGGATGGAGAATATTAAAACCAGGATATAAAAATGAAGACGGAACATATAGCGGAGTAAAACTAATATCAACAGGAATACCGGCAAAATTAAATTATGATTCTGAAACAGTAAAAAATTATAAGTATGATGGAACAATAGGAAAATGGGCAGGAACAGTTACACAACTAGCTGCATATAGAAGCAATTTTTATGGTCCACGTGAAGATTACTATCCAAATATTATAGCAGCATCTGGATTATATTATAATTTTGGAAAGATACCATTTACGCAAGGAATAAGTCCAATTATAAATACGGGTGGCTTTACAAAAATAAATAATAAAACAAGTGGAAGTTTAACAGAAGATGAATTTTTAGCAAAGGGAGAAAAAATAGAAGGAACAGAAGTACATAATTTAACAATATATGAATTAAATGAAGCAAGAAATAAGAAAGCAGGAGCAGACTCATTTGCATTAAATCAGCCAGATGAAACAACATTTGGTAATAGAGTAACAACAGAAAATGATGCAGCAATAGGATTATTTTATTTAAAAGGATTAAATAAATTTAATTTTAACATAAGTGAGATGAGATATTGGTTGGCTTCTCCTAGTAATGTATATGGTAATATAATCTTCTATATGAATGAAAATGGAGTCTTTTATGGTAATTATTATAATGCTAACATGACGTTTGGAGTGCGTCCTGTAGTTTCTCTAAAAGATAATGTCACATTAGAAGTAGTAGAAAATTAAGAAAAAACGTGTAGGGGCGTATTGCATACGCCCTAATTGCATAAATTAAAACAATTATGGGGGCAACATTTAAAATATTAAAGGTGTTGCCACGTGAAATATAATCTAGATATTGGAAAATGTAGGGGTCGGCGTCCTCGACGACCCTAAAATTAAATTAACAGATATTGGGTATATTGTAGAGAAATATATGAATAATAATCCATTAAAATGGATTGCAATGATAAAACAAGGTGCGCATTGAATGCGCCCTAATTGCATAAATTAAAACAATAAAATCATGGGGGCAACATTTAAAATATTAAAGAAAGGTGTTGCCACGTGAAATATAATCCAGAAATTCATCATAGAAAAAGTATAAGAATTAAAGAATATGATTATTCAAAAGAAGGGATGTATTTTATAACAATATGTACGAAGAATAGAGAATGAATATTGGGAAATGTAGGGGTCGGCGTCCTCGACGACCCTAAAATTTAATTAATAGATATTAGGTATATTGTAGAGAAATATATGAATAATAATCCATTAAGATGGAATGAAATGATAACACAAGGAGCTAATTAGCATGCGCCCTATATATAAAGAAAAATCTAAAATTTATATATTTTAAATTAACTATTGTAAAGAATACAAAAATTTGTTATTATATTATAAGTATTTTTAAAACTGAAAAGAAGGTAATAAATTGCAGTATATAACAAATTTGGATAGAAAGAAGCTAGGAATATATGAAAATAAACTAATAACAGAGGCAGTAATTTTAACAGATGAACGATTATATGAACACATACTTTTATATCATGAAGATGAATATAAACAATTACGTCCATACATAAAAAGAATTTTAGAAAATCCAGATTATATAATAGAAGATAATAGGCATGAAGGTACAATGATTTATCTAAAACAAATAGATGAAATAGAAAAAAATGGTAGAGTTGTAATAAAATTAGCATTAGGACAAGATAAAGAACATAATAAAAATTCTATCATAACTTTAATGAGACTAAATAAACGAACATGGAATCAGACAATTAGAAATAGAGGAAAAATAATTTGGAAAAATTAAAAATACTAGACAAAAATGAATAAAAGTTGTATAATGTATATACAATATAAGAAGATTATTTGAAGTGGACAATAGTGCCTTCCACACACCAGTAATGGTTAAAAGAGATGCAGGATTTGGCACACCTGCCAAATAATCATAATAGAAAGAAGAGCTATGGAAACATAGATCTTCTTTTTATTAAATTAAAATATTAAAATCAAATAATTTGATATTTCATATGAAAAAAAGTTGAATTTAAATTTTACGTTTGATATAATTTGATTATGAAAAGTAGAGGAATTTAAACAAAAAAGGAGAGAATTTCAAAAAGCATGGATTATATAAAAAATGAAGAATATAAAACATTTGAAGATATTAAGCATATTGACGAAAACGGTATTGAATATTAGTATGCAATAGAAATATAAGCAACATTACAATATGCAAATTTTTAAATGTAATTGAAAAAGCAAAGGAAGCTTGTAAAAATAGTGGATATATTATAGAAGACCATTTTACCCAAGTGGGTAAAATGATGCAAATTGGTTCTGGAGGACAAACAGAAGCTAAATTAAAAAGGGATAATATTAAAAGTGTTGCCATGTGAAATACAATCCAAATATTGGGAAATGTAGGGGTCGGCGTCCTCGACGACCCTAAAATTTAATTAACAGATATGGGGTATATTATATAGAAAAATATTTATAAGAAAAAGTTAAAAAATAGTTGTAAAAATATAGAAAAAAAGGTATACTTATATTATCTAGTAAGTATATCTTTTTATATATTTTTAGATAAATAACAAAGGAGGTTTAAATTATGGGAGAAAATAAAGAAAAAGAAGTTTTAGAAGTAGAAAAAGTAGAGGAAGCTAATGTTGGTACAGATAGTAACGAAATAAAAATATCTGATGATGTTGTTGCTACAATAGCAGGTATGGCAGTTTCAGAAGTACCAGGAGTTGCTGGCATGGCTGGTGGTTTTGCAGGTGGAATTTCAGAAGTATTAAGTGGAAAGAAAAATCCAGCAAAAGGAATAAAAGTTGAAGTTGGAGAAAAAGAAGCTAAAATAGATGTAAATATTATAGTTGACTATGGTTCAAGAATACCTGATATTGCTTTTGAAATTCAAAATAGAGTTAAAAAATCTGTAGAAAATATGACAGGTTTAAAAGTATTAGAAGTAAATGTTCATGTTCAAGGTGTTAATACAGAAAGTCAAGAAAACCAAGAAGTAAGTGAAGAAGAAAAATAAACTGTACAAAAAAATAAAAGGGCTTCAAAATTTAATTAGCCCTTTTAATATTTATTATAAAAAATGGAGGAAGTAAAATGAAAATTTTAGAAAAAATTACTTTAGTATTATTTGCAAATTTAATGTTAATATTATCAGTAATAGCAATTTTATTAATAGTTGGATGGTTACAAGTATCAACTGTTTCAGGAGTAATTACATATATAATAAATGAGCCAATTGCATCAAATGTATTACTTGGAATATCAATTATATTTATACTTTTAGCAATAAAATGTATCTTTTTTGATAATTCATCAAAAAAGGATGAAATGGGAAAAGATGGAGTTCTTTTAGAAAATGCAGATGGTAAATTATTAATATCTAAAGAAACTTTAGAAAATTTAATTGATGGTGTAGTTAAGGGATTTAGTAGTGCACAAAATTCTACAACAAAAGTTGAATTAGATGAACAAAACAATGTAAAAGTATTTATAACATTATTTGTAGGAGAAGATGCAGTTATAAAAGAACTATCAACAAATTTACAAGCAAAAATAAAAGAAACAATTAAAAAAGCTTCAGATTTAGAAGTAAAAGAAGTAAATATTAGGGTAAAGAATATTGCTCCTAAAAAAGAAAATAATGTAGAATAGGAGATTAAAAATATGGATGGATTTAAAAAATTTATAACAGAATATAGCGGAGCAATAATAGGTGTAATTGTAGCAATATTAATATTACTTACAAGATTACATGAACTTATTATTGCAATAATATTAATTGTTGTATGTGCATTTGCAGGAAATTATATACAAGCTAATAAAGTAGATGTTAAAGAAAAATTAAAAAAATTTATAGATAGAATGTAAAAAAGAAAAGGAAATATTAAAATGAATAGAACAAAAACAAGAGAACTAGCCTTTGAATTTTTATATTCAATAGAAGTTCAAAAAGATGTAGATATAGAAGAACAATTGGAGCTATTTTTTGATATAAAAGAAATAGAAGATGAAAATGTAAAACAATATATTACAGATATGGCAAATGGAATAGAAAAAAATAAAGAAGAAATAATGAATAAAATTTCAGAAAATTTAAAAGAACAATGGGAGATGAGTAGAGTTTCTAAAATTAATATTTCATTGTTAAAACTTGCAGTGTATGAAATTACATATAAACAAATACCATATAAAGTTGTAATTAATGAGGTTATAGAACTTGCAAAAAAATATGGTGAAGATTCATCAAGCTTTTTTATTAATGGAGTACTTGCAAGCATTGTGAAAGAAAATTAAAATATCATATGATAATAAAGAAAATAGGAGAAATTAATGAAGCCAGAGCCAATTTCAGTAACAGAATTAAATAAATACATAAAAGATAAAGTTGCGCAAGATGAATATTTAAACAATGTACTTATAAAAGGTGAAATTTCTAATTTTAAAAATCATTATACTGGACATATGTATTTTACATTAAAAGATGAAAATTCATTAGTAAAATGCATAATGTTTAAAACATATACAACAAATTTAAACTTTATGCCAAAAGACGGTATGAAAGTAATAATATTAGGAACTGTTTCTGTATTTGAAAGAGATGGCGTGTATCAAATATATGCTAAAGCAATGAAAGAAGATGGAATGGGAAGCTTATATACTGCATATGAAGAATTAAAACTAAAATTAGAAAAAGAAGGCTTGTTTTCACAAGAACATAAACAAAAAATTCCATTTATGCCTAAAGTTATTGGAGTTTTAACATCTAATACAGGTTCAGTAATAAAAGATATTATAAATGTTTCTACTAGAAGAAACCCAAATGTATATATACGATTATTTCCAGTTCCAGTTCAAGGCGAGGGAGCTGGAATAAAAATTGCAAATAGCATAAAAATAATGAATGATAAACATTTAGCAGATATATTAATTTTAGCAAGAGGAGGAGGTTCTATTGAAGATTTATGGCCATTTAATGAAGAAATTGTTGCAAGAGCAATTTACGATTCTAAAATTCCTATAATATCTGCAGTAGGACATGAAACAGACTTTACCATAGCAGATTTTGTATCAGACCTTAGAGCACCAACACCATCTGCTGCTGCAGAACTAGCAGTTCCAAATATGATAGATGTAAAGCTAAAATTAGACAGTTATAGCACAAGATATAAAATATCTTTAAAAAAGAAAATAGAATTAATGCAATTAAGATATGAAAAATGTATGAATTTAAGAGTATTTAAAGAACCATTGCAAAAAATAAATGAGAATGTTATATATATTGATATGAAATTAAAATCTATAGAAAATAGTATTAAAACAAAATTAGATACATGTAAAGCGCAAATGCAAAATAAAATATTAAAATTAGATACATTAAGTCCTTTAAAAACATTAACTAGAGGATATGTAATAGCACAAAAAGACCAAAATATTATTAAAAGTTCTAAAAATTTAAAAGCAGATGATGAAATTAATTTGAAATTTTATGATGGAGAAAAAGCAGCAAAAATACTATAGAAAAGAGGAACAAGTATATGAATCAAAAAATTAAAATTGCAATAATAATAGGAGTAATAATATCAATTTTTATAATATCAATTCTTTGCTATGAAATATTTAAAACATCTCCAGCAGCTATTAATGAAACAAATACTTTTATTGATTCAAATAAAAGTATAGATAATATGATTAATAATTTATTTGAAAATGACATAACATCTAATAATGAAACACAAGAAAATCAAAATATAGTAGAAAATAAAATAGAAAATAATATAAATACTTCAAAAACAGAAAATACACAAGATAACTTAAATGCTAATACGCAAACAACAACTTCTAAAGAAGAAAAAGCTTTAAAAATAGCCAAAAATGACTGGGGAGAAGATAGTACTGTATATTTTTCTAATAGTGGAATAGACAAAAATGGCAAATATATAGTAGAAGTACATGATTCAACTACAACTGAAACATTAACTTGGTATATTATAGATATAAGTACAGAAAAATTTTATAAGCAATAAATTGGAGGGTATATGAAAGAATCAATTAATTTTGAAGATGCAATGAAACAACTAGAAGCAATTGCTACAGAATTAGAAAAAGGAGACTTAAATTTGGATGACTCTGTTTCTAAATTTGAAGAAGGTATGGAACTTTCTAAAAAATGTAATAATATTTTAGAAGAAGCTAAAAAGAAAATAACAATACTTTTAAATGACGGAGAAAATATAGAAGAAAAAGACTTTAAAATAGAAAACTAAACTAGAAGAAAAAAGGGGAAAATAAGGATGGATTACTTTAGTGATTTTATACAAAATAAATTTGTATATATACCATTTTTAACATGGTTTTTTATACAATTATTTAAATTAATATGGGATTTAATAGAAACAAAAAAGTTCAATTTTAAAAGAATAATGGGAGCAGGAGGAATGCCAAGTTCTCATTCAGCTGTAGTTGTTGCATTAGCTATATTAGTTGGTAAACAAGAAGGATTTGGAACACCAATGTTTGCAATAGCTTTAATATTCTCATTTGTAGTAATGTATGATGCGGCTGGAATTAGAAGAGCAGCTGGAAAACAAGCAACATTATTAAATAAATTGATAGAAACACCAGGATTAACAGGAGTGCAAGTTTCAGAAAAATTAGTAGAAGTTCTAGGACATACTCCATTTCAAGTATTTGTTGGAGCATTAATTGGTTTTATAGTAGGATTTGTATTTTAATAATTTTAAATAGATAGAAACTTATCTTTTACTAAAAATTAATTTTGGAGGTACAAAATGCAAGATATAGAGATAGCAAGAAATGCTAAATTAGAAAAAATAAATGAAATAGCTCAAAAAGAAAATATACCTGAAGAAGATATAGAACAATATGGAAAATACAAAGCAAAAATTTCATACAAGTTAATAGAAAAATCAAAAAATAAGGAAAACGGAAAGCTTATTTTAGTAACATCAATTAATCCAACACCATTAGGAGAAGGAAAAACAACTATGGCTATTGGATTAGCAGATGGATTAAGAAAAATAGGTAAACAATCTATTCTTGCACTTCGTGAACCATCTTTAGGACCAGTATTTGGAATAAAGGGTGGAGCAACAGGAGGTGGATACTCACAAATAGCTCCAATGGAAGAAATAAATTTACATTTTACAGGTGATATTCATGCAATAACATCAGCTAATAACTTGCTTTCAGCATTAATAGATAATCATATATATTTTGGTAATGAACTTGGATTTGATAGAGTTGTTTGGAAAAGATGTGTAGATTTAAATGATAGACAATTAAGAGTAGTAAATACAGGACTTTCAGAAGAAAAAAACATAGTTCCAAGAGAAGATGGATTTGATATTTCTGTAGCATCAGAAATAATGGCAATACTATGTTTATCAGAAAATATAGAAGACTTAAAAAATAGAATTGGAAAAATTATTGTTGGATATACTAAAGAAAACGAACCAATTACAGCAAAAGATTTAAAAGCACAAGGAGCTTTAACAGTACTTTTAAAAGATGCAATAAATCCAAATTTAGTACAAACATTGGAAAATACACCAGCAATTGTTCATGGAGGACCATTTGCAAATATTGCTCATGGTTGTAATAGTGTAATAGCAACAAAATTAGCACTTAAATTAGGTGATTATGTAGTTACAGAAGCAGGATTTGGTGCAGATTTAGGAGCAGAAAAATTTATAGATATAAAATGTAGAAAAGCAAATTTAAAGCCTGATGCAGTAGTTTGCGTGGCAACAATTAAAGCATTAAAATATCATGGTGGAATGCCTAAAGATGAAATAAAAAATGAAAGCATAGAATATTTATCAAAAGGAATACATAATTTGTTAAAACATATAGATAACTTAAAAAATGTATTTGGATTAAATGTAATTGTTGCAATAAATAAATTTGATTTTGATACACAAAAAGAAACTGATTTTTTAAGAGAAAAATTAAAAGAGAAGCAAGTAGAATTAAGTTTGGTAGAAAGCCATCAAAAAGGCGGAGAAGGAGCAAAAGATTTAGCACAAAAAGTAGTTCAATTATCTAACAAAGAAAATAATTTTAAATTTGCTTATAATATAGAAGAAAGTATAGAAGAAAAAATAAAAAAAATATCTAAAAAAATATATGGAGCCAAAGAAGTTGTCTTTGAAGAAAAAGCAAAAGAAAATATAGAAATAATAAATAAATTAGGATATTCAAATTTACCAATATGTATAGCAAAAACGCAATATTCATTATCTGATGATCCTAAAAATTTAGAAGCTAAAGGAGATTATAATATAACAATATCAGATATTATATTAAAATCAGGAGCAGGATTTATTGTAGCAATAACGGGAAAAATAATGACAATGCCAGGACTTCCAAAAATACCAGCAGCTGACAATATTGATATAGATGAAAACGAAAATATAAAAGGAATATTTTAATATGTATAAATACACCATTTATGGAGAAAATAACGATAAAGTTATATTCAAAAGGAAATGGTGTATTTTTATGAGTAAAAAAATTAAAAAAACAATTAGTATAAGTGGAATTATAATATTAAGCATAACAATAGGAATATTTTTTATATATAATATATTTGTGAAAAATAATGAAGTAGAGGCCCTTTCAAAATATGGTTCTAGGGGAGCAGAAGTAACACAAATACAAACTAGATTAAAACGTTGGGGCTATTACACAGGAAATGTAGATGGAATATATGGAACGCAAACTGTAAATGCCGTAAAATATTTTCAAAGAAAAAATGGATTAGCAGTAGATGGAATAGCTGGAACAAAAACTTTAGCAGCAATGGGAATAACAAGTTCATCTTCTAGTGGAAGTTCAAGCAATTCAAGTAATGTGAATTTATTAGCAAGATTAGTATATGGAGAAGCTAGAGGAGAACCATATACACGGACAAGTAGCAGTAGCAGCAGTTGTATTAAATAGAGTAAAAAGTAGTTCATTTCCAAATACAATTTCAGGAGTAATATATCAAACAGGAGCATTTGATGTAGTAAAAGATGGACAAATAAATTTAAGCCCAAATGAAACTGCTAAAAAAGCAGCAAATGATGCTATGAACGGTTGGGACCCATCATATGGAGCAATATATTATTTTAACCCATCAACTGCAACAAATAAATGGATTTGGTCAAGACCAATGACAGTTACAATAGGAAGACATAGATTTTGCAAATAGAAAAACAATTAAGCTCATTTAATAAAGTGAGCTTTTTATTATTTAACTTCTGTAAAACTAATCTCTTTTTTATCATATTCTTCAGGTTTAAGACCAACTTTGCCCCTCATATAATCTAACAAAACAACTATAATAGCAGTAAACATTAATCCTAAAATTATAAATGAATATGCTGTATTTGTAATTGCAATTAATCCAGAACATATAAGAGAAACTATTGTTATAACAATGCTTTCAACCATATTATAAGCAGCAAAAATCTTATTTCTAAAATCAGAATTTGCAAAACTACTTAAATATCTCTTTGATAAACCATAAAAAGGACCTTTTACAATATATTGAATTAAAAACATTGTAAGTATTACAAAAATTTTAAAAATATTATCAACATTTATTACAGCAATAAATCCAGTTACAATACAAGGAAGTATAATACACATAGAAAGAACAGCCAAAGTTTTATTTTTGTATCTATGGTTAAACCAATTTTGCTTTTTAGAAGTAATACCCGAAACTATTCCAAGTATAGAAAAAACTATACCATAATAAGCAATAGGAAAATTAATATCAATTAAAATACTTTTTCTCAAACTATTTAGTATATATAGTAATCCACAAAGAAGAGCAGAAAATATTATTAAGCTACGAAGCCTATTAGACTTAAAAATATATTTAAATCCTGAACGTAAATCTTTTAATTGAGTTTGTATCATATAAAAAATAGAATCGGATTTATTATAAATATGTTCAGTTTCACTATCCTGCTTTGTTTCACTAAATTTAAAAGAAATATAAGCTGCAAAAAGTGTACAACATAAAGAAATAATAATTGGAACATATGGATTTATTATATATAAAAAACCAGTTAAAAGAGCAGTTATAGCATCAAAATAATAATGGTATGCATTACCCTTTCCATCTGTATTTGTAAAAATTTTTCTTCTTAAATCTCCATGTGGAATAGATGAATATAAAATATTAGTATCACATGTGTTTTTTATAACACTTCCAATTGCCCAAAATAAATTTGCTAAAATTATTATACTGTAAGATTTAGAAAATATTAATAAAAGAAGATAAATACTAATTGCAACATTTCCAATGATTATACTTTTTCTATTTCCTAATTTACTTATTAATATACTACACGGAATTTGAAGAATAAATTTAAAAACACTAAAAAATGCTTCAATTAAAATAACATTTGATGCACTAATATTTTTAACTTCAGTTAAAAATAAAAATGAGATTGTGTAATAAAATAGTAAATCCCATGAAAACATTTTATATATAGGATATAATTTAACATTAAAATTTAATTTTTCTTCATTTTTTTCCATATAATACTCCAATTTTTACTAATAAATTTTATTATCAAAATTATAACATAACAAATAAAAATTGCAAACAAATTAACAAAAACATTAGTATTTAATTGACAAAAACGCATAGTATTGATAATATATATTATATAAATGGAGGAGCTATATAAATGACAATATATCCAAAACTATACATAGATAATGTAACTAATATAAGCATGGAAATTTTAAAACAAAACAATATAAAGGGATTATTACTAGATGTAGACAATACATTAATAGACTTTAATAAAAACTTATTAAAAGATGTTGAAATATGGATAAATACCATGAAACAAAATAAAATAAAATTATGCATATTATCAAATTCAGATAAAAAAGAAAAAGTAGAAATGGTAGCAAAAAAATTAGACATTCCATATATTTATTTTGGAATGAAACCATTAAGAAATGGATTTAAAAAAGGTAAAAGTATATTAAATTTAGAAACAGAAAATATAGCGGTTGTTGGAGATCAGATTTTTACTGATATTATTGGAGCAAATAGATGTAAGATGTTTTCAATATTAGTTAAACCAATAAATGAAAAAGATATATTTATAACTAAAATAAAAAGACCATTAGAAAATTTAATAATAAAAAAATACCTAGAAACACAAAATGAATCTAAAGATAAAAGGGGATAAGAAAGATGTATATAAATGATGTTCATATATTATATTATGTTTTATTTGGAGTATTAGGACTATTTGTAGGACAACTTGTAAACTGGTGCAATCAAAGACTTCCAGAATATAAAAAAATTTTTTCGAAAGAAATGTTTAAAAATATAAAGCCAAATTATATATTAATGATAGTAACTTCTTTAATATATTTAGTAATGCTTTATAATTTTGGCATAAGTAGTGAATTTATAAACAATGTTAAATTAATAAAATTTTTAATATTAACACCAATGTTATTATCAGCATTTGTAATAGACTATAAACTTCAAATAATACCAAATAGATTAAACTTAACAATATTTGAAGTGGGATTAGTATTTACATTCATAGAAGGAATGATAAATTTTAACATAGCTATTTATTATTTACTTGGTATGTTAGCAGGTGGAGGGATTTTCTTACTTATAACATTAATAGGAGGTCTTATTGCAGGAAAAGAAGCAATGGGATTTGGCGATGTTAAATTAATGGGAGCTTTAGGACTATTCTTTGGCTGGCCAAATATGATAATAATATCATTAATTTCTTTCTTAGTTGGAGCAATTTTAAGTATAATTTTATTAATTACAAAAAAGAAAAGTACCAGTGAATATATACCTTTTGGACCATTTATTGTAATTGCAACATTTATTACTATATTAGTACCAACTAGCGTATTAATAAATGTACTGTTTAAAATATTTACTTTAGGAATGTTTAATAGTTAAAATTATATTTCCTTAAAAGAAAGGGATGGTTAATTGATGAATTTAAAATTAAAATGCCTTAAAGAAAAATTATCTAGTTTAAATATTGAAGCAATGATAGTATCAAACCCAGTAAATATAAAATATTTAACTGGAATTACTGCAGAAGGTACATTACTTGTAACTAGAAAAGAAAATGTATTTATAACAGATGCAAGATATTTAGAAGATGTTAGAAGTACACTTACAATATATGATGATATTATTGTTTATGATGTAAGAGATGTTTCAAAAGAAGATTATGAGAACTTTTTTTCATATTGTGAAAATGTAGGATTTGAAGAAAACTATGTAACATATGCAAAATATAAAGAATATATGCACAAATATTTAATAAATAATTTAGAAGAAACAGAATATATTATAGAAAAACAAAGAATGATAAAAGATAAACAAGAAATAGAATATGTAAAAAAAGCATGTAATATAACAGATAACTGCTTTTCTCATTTAATGAATTTTATAAAAAAAGGAATGACAGAAAAGCAAGTTGCAACAGAAATTGAAAAATTTTTCAGAGAAAATGGTGCAGAAGGTTTAGCATTTGATACAATTGTAGCATCACGGAAAAAATTCTTCTAAACCACATGCAATTCCAACGGATAAAGAAATAGAAAGTGGAGATACTATAACAATAGATTTTGGATGTAATTATAAAGGATATTTATCAGATATGACAAGAACAATTTTTATGGATTATGTACCAGAAGAAGTAAAAAAAATATATAATTTAGTTTTAAAAAATCAAATGCAAACATTAGATGAATTAAAAGAAGGAGCAAATTTAAGAATTCTTTCTAAAATGGTAGAAAATGATTTTAAATTAAATGGATATCGGATTTAGCCATAGTTTGGGGCATGGAGTTGGGTTGGAAATACACGAATTACCTTATTTTAGTAGTAATAACGATGTTTTATTAAAAGAAAATACAATTATAACAAATGAACCTGGAATATATATTCCAGAAAAATTTGGAGTAAGAATTGAAGATACAGTATTAATTACAAAATATGCGTGCACAACATTAACAAATTCAGATAAAAACTATATTATAATAAAAGGGTAAAAAAACTTTAAAAAGTATTGATATTTAGCCAAAATTGTAGTAAAATATAAAAGATTTAAAAATAAAAAGAAAAAAGGAGTAATTATTATGGCAGAAGTATATATGGCAGGAGATTTTAGAAACGGAACAACATTTGAAATGGACGGAAACGTTTATAAAGTAGTAGAATTTCAACATGTAAAACCAGGAAAAGGAGCAGCATTTGTTAGAACAAAATTAAAGAATGTAATAAATGGATCAGTTTTAGAAAAAACATTTAATCCATCAGAAAAATATCCAGGAGCAACAGTAGATAAAAGAGAAATGCAATATCTATATAGTGATGAAGATTTATATTATTTTATGGATAACGAAAATTATGAACAAATACCATTAAATAAAGAACAATTAGGAGATAGTTTAAAATTTTTAAAAGAAAATATGAATGTAAAAATATTATCTTTTAAAGGAAATGTATTTGCAGTAGAACCACCAATGTTCGTAG
Organism: uncultured Lachnospiraceae bacterium; assembly: GCA_964455975.1. Classification (GTDB taxonomy): domain Bacteria; phylum Bacillota; class Clostridia; order TANB77; family CAG-508; genus JAETTH01. The sequence goes on along the minus strand of CAYVYP010000013.1, from coordinate 9,673 downwards.
AATTAGAAGTTACATATACAGAACCAGGATTTAGTGGAAATACAACAACAACATCAGGAAAACCAGCAACACTAGAAAATGGATATGAAATAACTGTTCCTTTATTTATTAATATAGGAGACACTATAAAAATAGATACAAGAACTGGTGAATACATGGAAAGAATTTAATTTTGAAAGGAATTAATTTAAAATGTCAGAATTAAGCAATAAATTAAATGCAATATTAAAAGATATTGAACAACATATTCAAAATCCAGAGGATTTAAAATATGTAAAAGAACAAATTAATAATGTTGCAAATATTTTTATAACAGAGATAGAAGATATAACTGAAAATTATGAAAGTAGAATGAAAAAAATTGAAGAAGCACAAACATTATTAGATAATAAAATGTTAAAACTTACTAAGTCTGTTGATGAAATAGAAAAAGATATTTATGAAACAGATGAAGATGAAAATTTTGATTTTCAAATTGTTTGTCCATACTGTAATTATGAATTTGTAACAGATAGTATAGACAATATAAAAAATGAAATAAAATGTCCAGAATGTAACAATATAATAGAATTAGATTGGAATATGGATGAAGAAGAAGGATGTTCAGGAAGTTGTTCACATTGTCAAGGATGTGGTAATGAAGAAGAACAAGATGAAGAGAATAATGAAGACGATGACATGTAGTCATCGCCTTTTTGTTTTATGTATTAGTCTAGCATAGCTTTAAATTCTTCTTGATATTCTTTTAGAAGAACATTATCCAAATAGGATTTAAAAGCTTGATTTAATTCAGGTGAAATCTCAATGCAAACTTCATCAGGAAAATTTTCATTTTCAGATAAAGTAGGTTGTACTTTAATTAAAATATTGCAAGAGAAGGCATCTATGTAAGAAGAAGCTTCTTTCAAAGAATTAATTGTATCGGCTAAATACTTAAAATGTTTAACATCCTTTTCCATAAAACCTATTAGACCTCCTTTAAATAATTATTTGATGCATTTTTGTATTATATGTGTAAACTCCAAATAAGGAGATAAAAAAAATTATGTAATCAAGTATAGCATAAATAGAGTAAAAAATCAAATAAAGAAAATTGAAAAATATATTATGTAATCTAGAACAATGTTAAAGGATTTATTAAACTTCCATTTTTTCTAATAGTAAGATGTAAATGCGGGCCAGTTGAAGCCCCATTAGTAGGTTTGCCATTTTTATCCCTATAAGGATTATTTGATATTCCATATATATTATAGGGACCAACTTGAGAGATAATATCTCCTTTTTGAATGTAATTACCAGTAGAAACCATATAATTAGGAGAAACATGACAATAAGATATTTTATAACCATTACTCTCTAAACTAATAGTACAACCACCAGCACCTAAAAAACCAGTATAAGTTATTTTACCGGAAATACAAGCTAATATATTAGTTCCAGTTGGAGCACCAATATCAATACCACTATGAGAAGTAGAAGCTCCACTTGTTGGAGCATTTCTTTTTCCAAAAGGAGAAGTTATTTTAGTATATCCGAGGAGTAGGCCAAATAAAAGAAGAGCTACTAATATCAAAATACATACCATTTTCTATTTTATTGGAATAGTCTAAAAAATGAATGTCATTTGAAGCAAAAACAGGAATAAAAAATATAGAAATTAAAATTGAAAATAAAAGAATAAATGAAACAAAAAAATAAAAAAGATTATTAAACATAAGAAACCTCCTAAATTTTAATAACCCCCATAACTAGATTAAATTAAGTAATAACTATTAATTTGTTTTCTTTTTAAATACAAAAACCTTACTAAGAATATAATTAGCAACTATTACTAATACTTGAGAAATTAACTTAAATAATTTATCATTTAAATGTAAAACAGTAACAAAAACATACATTATAAGCATATCAAGAAGTAATGTAGAAATACGAGATGAAACAAAAGAAGTAGCTTCTTTTAATTTATTCTCGCTATTACTCTTAAAAACGAACTTCCTATTAGTAAAATAAGCAAAAGCAACACCAGCAATCCATGACAAAATATTAGCACATTGTAATTGGAAGGCATTTTCTGGATTAAATATTGTGAACACTGAACCATAATAAATAATAAGACTTACAAGAGTAGTTAATCCACCAAAAAAAACATAAGAAATAATTTCATTATCAAATAATTTTTTTACTAGTACTTTTAATTTTTCCATAAAATCCTCCATTTTAATTTTATAAAATAATAATAAATTGCAGATAAAACTTTACCTGCAATAATAAATGGCAGGGGTACTTGGAATCGAACCAAGCTCAGCGGTTTTGGAGACCGTTATACTACCGATGTACTATACCCCTATGAAATTTAGAACAAATATATATTAGCATATATTTAAAACTAATGCAAGAAAAAAATGAGTATTTAACAAAAATTCTTGAACAATTACATATAATAGAGTATAATTAAATAGTATTTGGGGGTGTAATTGGTTTCGACAGTTATCCAGAAGTACAAATAGCGAGTAGTGGATGTTCGCTTCGGCCACTATAAAAAAGCGAAAATAAATATAAACGCTGATAATACAGAATTAGCATACGCAGCTTAGTTGCTGCGACGTCTTACCTAAATTGCCTACGGTTTAGAATAAGGCAACAAATTAGTAGGAAACGAAGCTATTCTTTGCTTTAAGAATAGGGGGTAATTTAAAAGCTACTTTATTTTTGAACTTGTTTGTTGGTGCTAAAATAAGGGAACTTAAATAACAAACTGCACTCGGAGAAATTTGTATGGAAAGATAATTGGACAGGAGTTCGACTCTCCTCACCTCCACCAAAAAATAAATGTATAAAAAACCTCCTCTTAAAATAAAATTATTTTGGGAGGAGGTTTTTATGAAAAATAATGAATTATTAAAATATCAGATTATAGGAATAATTTTTAGTATTATATTAGGAACACTATTACATTTTACATATAATTGGTCACAAAATAATAAAATAGTTGGTATATTTAGTGCTGTAAATGAAAGTGTATGGGAACATTTAAAATTAGTATTTTTTCCAATATTAATTTATAGCATAATAGAATATTTTTTATTAAAAAATGTACCAAACAATTATATAGCAGCAAAAGCTATTGCTATGTTTGTATCAATATCTTTTATTACAGTCTTTTTTTATGCATATACAGGAATAATAGGTAGAAATTTTTTCATATTAGATATATTAAGCTTTATAATAGCAATAATACTTGCAGAATTTGTAGCATATAAAATTATGCAAGCTAACAATTCAATTGGCTTATTTCGGTAATATTTTAAGCATAACAGCAATATTAATGATCTTTATATCTTTTTACATATATACATTTAATCCGCCACACTTAAATTATTTTAAAGATCCAATAATAGGAAAATATGGAATAGAAAAATGAAAACAAATTATAAATAATACATAAAAGCTTGAAAAGTAGATAAAAAATGTGCTAAAATATTAAATGTAATAAAAAATAAGATTAGTTTAGGAGGAATAAGTTATGTCAGGACATTCAAAATGGCACAATATTGCAGCAAAAAAAGGAAAAGCAGATGCTGCAAGAGGAAAAGTATTTACAAAATTAGGTAGAGAATTATTAATAGCAGTAAAAGAAGGTGGACCTGACCCGGCTGGAAATTCTAAACTAAAAGATGTAATAGCAAAATGTAAAACAAATAATATGCCAAACGATACAATAAATAATGCAATAAAAAAAGCAGCAGGAGCAGGAAATAATGAAACATATGAAGAAATAGTTTATGAAGGATATGGACCAAATGGAATTGCTGTTATAGTTAATGCTACAACAGATAATAGAAATAGAACAGCAGCAGATGTAAGACATGTATTTGATAAATCTGGTGGAAATTTAGGAACAACAGGTTGTGTATCATATTTATTTGAAAAAAAAGGTGTAATAGTTATAGATAAAACATCAACTAATATGAGCGAAGATGATTTAATGCTTTTAGCATTAGACTGTGGAGCAGATGATTTTAGTGCAGAAGAAGAAATTTATGAAATAACAGTAGCGCCAGAAAACTTTAGTTCTGTAAGAGAAAAATTAGAACAAAACGGACTAGAATTTATAGAAGCAGATGTACAAATGGTACCATCTACATATATAGCATTAGATGAAAAAGGACAAGAAAAAATGCAAAGATTATTAGATAATCTAGATGATTTAGATGATGTTTCAGAAGTATACCATAATTGGGAAGAATAATATAAGTTCTAAAATTAAATATAAAAACATATAATAAAAGAGAGAAGAAATTCTCTCTTTATTTTTGTCCAATTGGGGACAGTCCCCAATTGGACATTAATAGACAGGAGGAGAAAATTTGATTAATTTATCGCCAATTATTAAAGCTTTTCCTAATAAATTGCAAATAGAATTAAATAAATATTTACAAGATCAAAATATATATCAAAATTTAGAAGAAATAAGAATAAGAGCGTCAAATCCAGTAATTTTAAAAATAGGACAAACAGAGCAAATATTAAATTATTATGTTTTACAAGAGGAAATTTTGGAAATCTTACAATATATATGTGATAATTCAATATATTCATATCAAAATCAAATATGTAGTGGTTTTATAACACTTCAAGGTGGACATAGGGTTGGAATAACTGGAAGTTGTATTGTAAAAGAACGGAAAAGTAATAAATATAAATTATATTTCTAGTTTAAATTTTAGAATAGCAAAACAAATTATAGGATGTAGTACAAGAGTACTAAAATATGTTATAGATACTGAAAATAATAATGTATATAATAGTCTTATAATTTCTAAACCGGGGGCACGGAAAAACTACTATGTTAAGGGATTTAATAAGAAAAATAAGTAGCGGTATGGAACAAATTAATTTTAAAGGAATAACAGTTGGAGTAGTAGATGAAAGAGGAGAAATAGCAGCAATGTACAAGGGAATTCCACAAAATGATGTTGGACAAAGAACAGATGTATTAGATAATATTCCTAAAAGTATAGGAATGAAAATGTTAATAAGGTCAATGGCACCAAAAGTAATTGTAGCAGATGAAATAGGAAATATAGAAGATGTAGAAGCAATTAATTATGCAATATGTTCTGGAATAAAAGGAATATTTACAGCACATGGAAGTAGTTTAGAAGATTTAAAGCTGAATCCAGCAATTTCAAAATTAATAGAATTACATATATTTGAAAGATTAATATTTTTAAATGATAAAAATTTAAAGGGAGAAATAGAAAAAGTTTACAAATTAGATAAAATAAATAAAAACTATACAGAAATGTAAAATACATTTTAATATATAATATAAAAATAGTTCTAAAAATATAATTAAAAGCATATATATAATAAAGCAAGGAGAGTATTTTATATGCAAGTAATAAAATTTATATTTTTAGGACTAGCTTTTTTTATATGTAGTTACATAGGAAATTTATTTTCAAAAAAATACACAAATAGACTAGCAGAATTAAAAGAAATGAAAAATGCTTTAAATATATTAAAAACAAAAATAAGATTTACATATGAACCAATACCAGAAATATTTAAGCAGATATCTCGGACAAGTAAAAGAAAATATTTCACGAATTTTTAAACAATCACAAGAATTAATGGAAGAAGAATCAGCAGGAACAGCTTGGAGTAATGCTATAGAAAATAGTAGTAATTCTATGACAATAGAGGACAAACAAATTTTAAAAAGTTTAGGAAAATTACTTGGAAAAACAGATATAGATGGACAAATAAGTCAAATAGAAATAGTAGAAACATTTATAAACACACAAATAGAAAAAGCAGAAAATGAAAAAAACAAAAATTCAAAAATGTATAAAACATTAGGTGTAGTACTAGGTTTAGTAATAGTAATAATTTTAGTATAAACAAGGAGGAAACATTTATATGGATATAAATTTGTTATTTAAAATAGCTGCAATAGGAATATTAGTAGCAGTACTTCATCAAGTATTAGTAAGAGCAGGACGCGAAGATCAAGCAATGATGACAACACTAGCAGGGCTTGTAATAGTACTTACAATGGTAATAAAAGAAATAAGTACATTGTTTGACACCGTAAGAACAATATTTAATCTATAAAGGAGAATATAAATGGATATTGTTAAAATAATAGGAGTAGGATTAGTTTCAGTAATAATTATTGTAATTTTAAAACAATATAAACCAGAGTTTGTAATATATGTATCATTATTAGCAGGGGCAATAATTTTTTTTATGGTAATAGACAAGCTGTCACGGAATAATAGAATTATTACAAAATTTAGCTGCTAAAGCAAATATAAATAGCAAGTTTTTAGGAATATTACTTAAAATTACAGGAATAGCAATACTTACAGAATATGCAGTAAGTATATGCAAAGATTCACGGAGAAACATCAATTGCAAATAAAATAGATATTGGAGGAAAAATATGCATAGTAGCAATTTCTATACCAATAGTATCCTCTTTGCTAGAAACAGTTGTAAATGTATTACCATAAAGGAAAAATTACTAAAGAAAATATTTATAATATTTATATTAATAATTTTTGTAAATATTCGGCAGTTGTTTAGCAACAGATGAGGAATTATTAGAATCACAAAAAGAAAGCTTAGGAATAGGAGATTTTGTAGAAGAAGCAAAAAAATATACAAGTGGTTCTTTTGAAAATATAGATATACAAGAAACCATAAATTCAGCAATTACAGGGAAAATAGATAATAGTAAATTTTTTAACATAATATTAAATTTAGTAGGAAAAGAAGTAGTAGGAAGCATTAGTATTATAGGAAGCATAATGGTAGTTATTGTTATTCACGGAATATTAAAAATAATTAGTGATAATTTAGAAAACAAAGGGATATCAAAAATAGTATTTTATGTAGAATTTATAATAATAGTAACATTAATTATGACTAACTTTTCGCAAATATTACAAATAACAAAAGAAGCTATAAGTAATCTAATTGGATTTATGAATTTATTAACACCACTTTTAATAACTCTTATTCTAGCAACAGGAAGCATTACTACTAGTTCAATGGTAGAACCAGTAATATTATTTTTAATAACATTTATAGGAAATATTATTTCAGGAGTTATAATGCCATTTTTATTAGTAGGAACAGCACTTGGAATAATCTCACAAATATCAGATAAAGTTCAAATAGATAAATTATCTAAATTTTTTAAATCTAGCATAGTTTGGATTTTAGGAATAATATTAACAATTTTTGTAGGAGTAGTTTCTTTAGAAGGAAGTTTGACAGCAAGTGTAGACGGACTAACAGCCAAAACAGCAAAAGCTGCAGTATCTAGCTTCGTACCAGTAGTAGGAAAAATATTAGGAGATGCAGTAGATTCTGTTATAGGATGCGCATCAATAGTTAAAAACGCAGTAGGAATAGTAGGAATAATTATTGTAATTGGAATATGTATATTACCAATTATAAAATTAACAATATTATCGGTAATGTACAAGTTAGCTTCGGCAGTATGTCAACCAATAGCAGATGAAAAAATAGTCAATTTATTATCAATAATGTCTGGAACATTTAAAATATTACTAGCTATTTTATGCTCAGTAACAGTAATTTTAATAATAGGAGTAGCATTAGTAATGAAAATATCAAATAGTGGATTAATGTATAGGTAGGTAGAATATGTTATCTTTTATAAATTCATGGGCAAGTCGGAATAATTGTAGCAATAATAATATGTACAATAATAGAAATGATTTTGCCAGAAGGAAAAAATAAAAAATATATACGAGTAATAATTGGAATTTATGTAGTTTTTACAATAGTGTATCCAATTGTTTCAAAATTCTCAAAAAATGAAATAAATATAGAACAAATATTAGAAAATACAATACAAACAAGTTCTAATTATAAATCATCATCAAAAAATGTAAGTCAAGAACAATATATTGCAAATACATATATAAATAAATTAAAAACAGATGTTAAAAATAAAATAAAAGAAAAAGGATATTTAGCTAATAATATAACAATAGAAGTAAAAGACTATGTAGAATATAAAATTAAAAATATCAGCTTTACAGCAACAAAAATAGAAGCAGAAAGTAAAGAAGAAAATAAAGTAAACAGTATAAATAATATTCAAATAAATGAAATAAAAATAGGAAATACTGTAAGAGTAGAGGATAAAACAAAAAATAAAGGTCTAACAAATACAGAGAAAGAAAGTTTAAGAGAATATTTAAAACAAACATATGAAGCAGAAAATATAAATATAAATTAGGAGGTTTAAGATTTATGTTAAAAGAAAAATTATTAAAGATAAAAGAACAAATTAGCAAAAATGAAGAAGAAAATAATAAAAGAAAAATAGAAAATTTAGTAGTATTTCTAGTTATTTTAATAGTAACAATAATAGCAATAAATGCAATATGGAATACAAATAAAAAAGATACAACAAAAGAAAATGACACGTCAAAAAAGTTAGCAGTAGAAAATAAAATATTAACAGATGAAACACAAGCAAATGATATAGAGAAAAAATTAGAAAATATATTAGCAAAAATAAATGGAGTGGGAGAAGTAAATGTTTTAATAACATATTCGGAAAGTAGCACAATAGTTCCAGTGTATAATGAAGATTCTAAACAAACAAGTACAAAAGAAACAGATACACGGAGGAGGAACTAGAGTTATAGAGGAAATAGATAGCAAAAAAGATATTGTGTATGAAGAAACAAATGGAGAAAAAGTACTAATAACACAAAAAACAATAAGCCCTAAAATAGAAGGAGCAATAATAACAGCAACAGGAGCAGGAGATAGTTATGTAGTAACAAATATTATTCAAGCTGTAGAAGCGGTAACAGGACTTCCAACACATAAAATACAAGTGTTTGAAATGAAAAAGTAAATATATACATATTTCTACAAATAAGAAAACTTATTAGTCATATAATATAAATTGAAAGGAAAAAGTTTTATGGTAAAAATTTTAAAAAGAAATCAATTAATTATTTTGGTAATTGCTTTAATGCTAGTAACAGCAGGATATTTGAATTACAATACAAATAATAATGAAACAATACAAACTAATGCAAATGAAATTGAGATTGCAGGAATTGGAGATGCTACACTCGTAAGCAGTAATAATATAGTAGAAGAAAATGAAAATACAGTAGAAAATACAATAAAAGAAGAAGCACAAAATACAAATAATGTATTAAATCAAAATACAGCAGTAAATGTAAATTCTAAAACAAATCAAGATAATTATTTTGTAACAACAAGATTAGAAAGAGATAAAATGTATTCTCAAACAATAGAAAATTATCAAAAAATGTTAGATAGTTCAAATACAGATCAAACAAGCAAACAAATAGCAACAGAAGAAATAAAGAAAGCAACAAATATAAAAAATGCAATAATGATTTCAGAAAATTTGATAAAAACAAAAGGAATAAAAGATGTAGTTATACTTGTAAATGACATAAGCATAAATGTAATAATAAAAGCAGAAACAATACCACAAGAGCAAATAGCACAAATACAAAATATAATTTCAAGAGAAATGAAAGCAGAAATTATCAATATACATATAAGTAATAAATAAAATATACAAAAATATAAATACAAGAAATTTCAAAAAATTCTTGTATTTATTTTATTTATT
>CAYVYP010000012.1:0-29851 GCA_964455975.1 uncultured Lachnospiraceae bacterium | reverse complement strand
CACCTTCTAATAATTCAAATGTAGATTGTCCATCAAAATATGCCATCTGTCCGTCATACTCTCTTACATATTGCTTCATAACTTTTAATAAATAACTATAATGGAATTGATAGTCAACATTTTTATTTTCTTCTGCTTTTTTCATAATTCTTTTATACCAAGATCCTATTGTTGGCATAATTTTTTTACTTCTTCCTAATATGTTTCCTTCAAAAGTTTCTGTTCCTGATTTGTATAAACTATTTGGGTCAGAATTAATACCAGCTGCTTGATATTCTTCTGAAACAGCTTCTGCTATTATTTGCTTTGTTAATTCATTTACTTCTTTACTTCTTGTGCTTCCTCTTGCCATTGTAAGTAATGCTTGTGTAACATCTTCTACTTTGTTTTCTACATTTAATAATGGTCTTTCTCTTCCTGTTATTTCATCTTTAATTATTTCAGCTTCTACATCAAATAAATTTATAATTGTTTTAGAATTAGGGCTTATAACTACATTTATCCCTCCTAAACTTTCAGCAACTATAGAATATTCTCCTTCAGCATCTAAAGCTAAACTTTCAATTCCCATAAGTACATATGATCTAGAAATTAAAGTTTTCATTGTAACAGATTTACCAGCTCCAGATTTAGCAAATATAACCATATTATAATTTGTTAAAGATTGATGAAAATTATCAAATAATATTGGTGTTCCTGTTTGTTTATTAAACCCTAATGGTACTCCTGTTGGATGTCCTACTTCAGAAGTTGTAAAAGGAAATACTGTTGCCATACTTCTACGGTCAAATGTATGTGATTTTTTTATTTTATTTTCTGCAAATGGTAAATTTGTTTTAAATGCTTCTTCTTGTAATGCCCATGCTGTTTTTATTCCAACTAATGATTTTGACATTTCTGTTGATAAAAGTTTAGTATATTTATCTAAATCTTCTAAACTATATGTAAACAATGTAGATACAATTGAAGCCTCAAATAATTTATTAAATCCAGATGCTATTTCATCTCTTAATGCTTCGGCTTCTGCTCTTTTTTGTCCTAATAAGCTTGCTCTATTTATATCTCCCCTATCTGAAGCAACAATTCTTTCTGTTTCTAGTTCATTTATAACTCTATTTAAATCATTTTGTGATTTTGCTTCTTGTATTGGATCTATAAATATTGATGTATTTATGTCTCCAAACATATACATATCTCTGAATAATTCTGGGAATGTACACATTCTTGGAAGTGTTGATACAAAAAAACTTCTTGCATATCTTTCTGTATTAGATATTATTCTTAAATGATCTATATCAGTAGCATCAATTCCAGATGGTGCTATTAGTTCTTTAACACTTTTTCTTTTTAAAATTTTATATTGTTTTTCTTCAAGTTCTTTATCTGACTGCCTTTTTTCTAGTTGTTTTTGTTTCTTTGGCATCTACATTCTCCCCTTTCTTTTTTGATTTGCTTATATTTTTTAATACTCTTTCTTCAACTTCTTCTCCCATATATTGGCTATTTTCTTTTATTAACTTTTCTATTCTTTTTTGTATTAATTCTTCAATTCCAGTTTTGTTCATATTGTCATATTCTTTTTCTAACTCTGTTCTAGCTTTAGCAATTTCTTCATTTGCTCTATCTATCGCTTCTTTATTAATTCTATTTCTTAATTCTATTATTTTCTTTTCCATTACATCTTGTGCTGTTGAATATAATTCATCGTATTCTGCTCTTGTTGCTTTATCTATTCCATATGTTTCAGATTCGTCACGATTATATGCTACATACAATAAATCTACTAAATCATATGAATCTAATATTGTCCCTTTTACGCCAGAACTACTTAATGCACCAATCATTGATTGAGCTCTTGTATATAATTCGGAAAATGCCATATTACTTATTTCTTCTTTGCTAAATTTTTCATTTCCAAACTCTTCTGGAAAATATGGTATAACTAAATAATATTTTTTATTAAGAACATTTTTATTTAAACTCATTCTTTCTGTATTTGAAACTACGTCTTGCCCATATTCATATAAGTTTTTTTGTTTAGTAATTTCATAAAACTCTCTGTCTAATTGTTCTTGTGAATATGCTCCTGATTTTTTCATTTGCTCATATTTCATTCTTCTTTTTTGTAATTCATATTCAATTTCTTTAACTCTTGATTTATATTCATATATACTTCCCTCTAAATTTATTGTTCTGGTTTGAGTATATATTTGTACTGGATATCTTAATGTGTTTAAAAATTGTACAAATCCCTCTTCAACTCCGTTTTTTTCAGCTTCTGACATTAAATCATAATTAACACCTTGGCATTCAACAACCATTACATATTTAGCACCTTTTTTTAGTATTATCATATTATCTTTTACTTTATCGAATTCTAGAAAATCAAGTACAGAAGCTTTTTCATAAAGGCTATAATTCTTTTTATTTGATTTCATTTCTGTTTTTTGTTCAATTTTTTTATCATCTTTCCTGTTTTTTGATTTAAAATATACAATAGCTAAACATAATAAAAGTATAATCATTACTACTAATACTATTGAAAATAAAATTATTAAAACATTAATTACTTCCATTACTCAGTTTCCTCCTCATTTTCTGAATCTTTATATACATATATTTTTTTCTTATTCATCTTAAATTTTATTGCTCTTTTTATTATATCGTCAATATTTTCTCCACCAGTCTTTTTAGTAAAATCTAGTCCACCTAAACTAGGTATTTTAAATGTTCCTATTAAAAAACCTATTAATGCAAAAAATACCCCTATTGCTATTCCTGGCCATGTTAAACCAAGTAAATTTCCTATTATAAAATAAAATACATATCCTATTCCGTCCTCCAATAGCAGTATAAATCATACTTTTTCCTGAAAAGACAAATAAAATTCTTCCTTCTCCTTTAACATTTCTAGGTATATAATATGTACCCATTTATTCTCCTCCTTTGTATACTAAATTACATATAATTACACTTAATTTTATTATACCAAAACAAGTAACAAAATGTAACAAAAATAAAAAAAAAGTGTGTTTTTAACACACTTTTAATATATTTGTAATATACTCGTAATATTTATGTAATATTTTTTACATTTTTATTCCTGCTGCAAAATTTGATACTACTGTTGCAATGTTTACTGCTGCAAATATTAATACGGCTCCAATTATATATGGTATCATTGTTTTTTTGTATTCAGCTTTTTCTTCTGCACTACCCATCATATATTTAATACCTAATATTAATAATACTCCAACAGCAACAAAATTACCTATTAATTGAATTATTCCAAGTATTTGGCTTCCAACATTTTCTACTCCACTAGCATTAGATGGTGTAGCTATAGTAACACCGCTTATTGCTGAAACAACATTTATGTTAGTAATAATTATCATAGCAGCTATCATAAATATTGAAAATATTTTTAGTGACTTTTTCATTTTTTTCCTCCTTTTATTTAATATATATTAAAATTATCTCAAATTTAATGAGAATAACATTAAAAACTAATTATAGTACTCCGTGATGCAAGATTTACAACTATTTTCCATATAGCAAATGCTCCAAATACAACTATACATCCTACTATATATGGGATAAGAGCTTGCTTTATATCTGCTTTTCCTTCTATACTTGATGTCATAAATTTAATTCCTAAATATGCTCCAACTGCAAAAGCTGCAATAATTCCAACTGTTAAAAGAATATTGTATATCATATCTGAATTTTCTTTAAGTTTATTAGTATCAATAGTTACTCCATTTTCGCTTGCTCCAGAGCTTATAAAATTTTCTGCCCCTGATAATATATTAGAAATTGCATTTGATGTATTTGAGAATATAGTACTAATAATAAAAAATATTATTACAAAACTTAATATTTTTATCACCTTATTTTTCATACTATATCACCTCTCTTATTTATTTTACCACACTTTTACCTATTTTTCAAGTTTTATCCAATTGATTTTATTATATCATATATAGCTGGCACAATTACTGTAATCGAAAATAATAATACTATACCAATTAGATATGGTATCATTGTCTTTTTGTAATCTGCTTTTTCTTCTAATGAACCTGTCATATATTTTATTCCTAGTATTATTAAACATCCTACTGCCACAAAGCCTCCAACAAATGATACAATTCCTAGAATATTTCCTGCTATGTCTTTTGTTTTTGTTAAATCTTCTCCAGATAAATCACCTGGTTTAAAAAAATTTGTGTCTATAGAAGTACTTGCAAACACATTTGTTGCTAAAAAAATTTCTATAATAATTATTAAAACTATTGACAACTTTAATATTTTTTTCACAATATTACCTCCTTTAATAACTATTTTTTTCATTTTAGCATATTTACCTATGTTTTGTACATAGTTTTTATAAATTTTTCTTAAAAATCAAGAGTAGATTATTATTTTAAATAATAATCTACTCTTGATTTTTGAAAATTTTTCTTTAACCTTTAAGCTTTAGACAAGATTTTCATTTTTATATTTTTGCTTTTGTTTATCTTCTCATTGCCTTCTTTATAAAAAGTTGCAATTAAATCATCTAGTTCTACACTTATTTTATATGTTATGCTATAATCTTGTCCACTTTCTATGCTGTTGTTTAGTTCTTCTCTTAATTTACAAATTTTATCATTTAACATATAATCACTCTCCTTTTTTAGTGTATTTTCTCTTTTGTATATATATAAAATACCATATTTTTACAAACATTTCAAGACATTTTCCTTATATTTCAGCACTTTCGTATGTCATAAACTTTATTTTTTCTATTTGTTTATTTATTTTTTTACATTTTATTTTTTAATACGACATTTTTAGATAAAATACATCTTTTTATTTTTTGAGAAATTATATGTTTTTTATTTATTTTTTTTAATTATTTAGGATTAACTATTGAAATTATTGTTTTTTCATCAAGAAATACTTCTTTTAGTATTTCTTCTGCATATTCTTTACTAACGCAGTTATATTCTTCTAAATAATCAAAACTATTAATTCCTTTAAAACTATCAGCTAAAAACATTCTTGCTATATTTCCAATACTATTATATTCTTTTGCATATTGCCCATATATCATTTTTTTAATTCTTTCAAAATCTTCTTGCATTAATCCTTTTTGTTTCATATTGCTTACTGTTTTTATGAATTCTTCTAATATTTTTTTAGGTTCTTTTGATGCTCCAGATATCAATATATGTGCATATTCTTTTGAAAATTCATAATCTAAATCTGGCTCCTCCATCATTAAACCTTCATTATATAACTTTTTATATAAATCAGAACTTTTTCCTAATATCATATTTAATAAAATTTCTATTGCAATATGCCTTTTTACTACATTAGTATTATTAGGATTATCTTTTATTCCAATTATAAATAAAGGCAAACTTACCTCCATTTGTGATACTTCTTCTTTTTTATTTATTTGCTCTGGTTCTTCTTTATATATTCTTCTTATTTCTCCTTGTTTTTCATTTTTAGTTATTCTTCTTTTTATTTCTTCTAATATTTCTTTTGGTTCAAATTCTCCACAAATAACCATTGTCATATTACTTAAATTATAAAAAGTATTATACCCTTTATATAAGATTTCTTTATCTATTTTACTTATAGATTCTATGCTTCCTGCTATATCGTTTTTTATTGGATTATTTTTATACATACAGTTCATCGCATTAAGATATACTTTCCAACCTGAATGATCATCATACATTTGTATTTCTTGACCTATTATTCCTTTTTCTTTTTCTACATTTTCATTTGTAAAATATGGATTTTGAACATAATTCATAAATTCATCTAATGCTTTATAAAAATTAGTTGTTGTTTCAAAATAGTATGCTGTATGATCATTTGTTGTATATGCATTTGGGTCTGCACCTAAACTTGATAATGCATCTAAACTATTTACTCCATTTTCTTGTTCAAATAACTTATGTTCTAAAAAATGAGCTACTCCATCTGGTAATAATATTTCTTCATTGTTTTTTGGCTCAATAAAATCATTATCTATAGATCCAAAATTTGTTCCCCATATAATAAACTTTTTATTTGTATTTTGTTTTGGAATTATTATTATTTTTAAGCCATTTTCTAACTGTTCTTTATACATTTTCTCTTTTATTTGTAAATTTTCTATTATCTCCATTAAAACTTTCTCCTTTTTTAATTTTTTAAAAAGTAAATTGTATTTATTTTAATACTTTTAGCTATATCTATAATATCTTGTTTTGTTACTTTTTCTATTTCTTGTTTATATTGTTCTAAAGTTTTTTTATTTTTTGATAATTCTTGCCCAAAATAATATGTTATTTCACTATCTTGTTCTTCTGGTATAGCTTCAATTGTAGAAATTATATATTTTTTAGCATTTTCATATTCTTCTTTACTAAAATTTCCATTTTTCATATCTTCTAACTGTTCTTTTATTATTTTTACAGCCTTTTCATAATTTTCTATTTCTATTCCGCATCTTATAAAAATATTGTTTTTTTGCTTTGCATAATTAGATGCTGCTGTATATGCTAAGCTGGCTTTTTCTCTAACATTTTGAAATAATTTAGAGTTAGGTGTTCCTCCTAAAATTGCATTATACATAAGTGCTACATATTTGTTTTGCTCTTCTTTATTAACATCTAGACCTATTACTAATTTTCCTTGTGTAATATTCATACTTTCTTGAATTTCTTTTATTTGATTATTTGCTTTTTTATTTAAGCTATCTATAATTATTTCTGGTTTTCTTGAAAATAAATTTTTTATTTCCTTATTTTGATTTATTGCTTCCAATTGTTCTTCTTTTATATTTCCTGAAACAAAAATATCAATTTTACATTTTGAAATTACTTCTTTATAATAACAATATAAATCTTTTGGATTAATATTTTCTAAATCTTCTATATATCCATATTTATATATTCCATATGGCTCTTTTGGATACATGTTTTCTATACATCTATCTAAAGCATACATCCCTTTATTATCTATTTTACTTTCTATTATTTGCTTTAAATTTTCTTTTTCTTGATTACAATATTCCTCACTAAAACCATTATTTTCTGTAAATGGATTAAAAATTAGTTCAAATAATAAATTTATAGCTTCTATTGTTAAATTTTCTTTTTTAGGCAAAAACTCATCATCTAATATTTCTAAATAAAATTTTATTATATGATTATCTCCTATTTTTTCTATTCCTAAGTTAAATTCTGCTCCATACATTTCTTCTAGCTTCTTGCTTATTTCTTCTTGTGTTTTATAATTTTTTGTTCCTCTTTTTAAAATTGTAGTAAAAAGTGCATTTTTTGTAACATTTTCCCTTGATAATGGTATTGTTAGAAATACTGATAATAAATTTGTTTTAAATTTATTTGTATATATTTTGTGTAAAAGTATTCCTTCTTTTATTTCTATTATTTCATTACTCATTTTCTATTCTCCTTCCTTTTTCTTCCTTTTATAGTATAATATATTTACTAATAATTATACAAGTAAAAAAATATAAAATGCAGCAATTATATAATTACTGCACTTTTACTATTTTGTTTCATATATATTAAAATCTTGTATTGTTCCTACTGAATTTAAGTTTTCTTTTATATATTGGTCTATTTTTTCAGATTCTTGTATTTTATCATATTTATTTGGCAATAAAATTTGAGTATTTTGCATTTGAGATATTTTTTTTATAATTCCTTCTTCTCCATCTTTTCCTAAATTTCCTAAAAACAATAAGTCAAATACTCCATTATTTTTTGCTATTGGCACCATATATAATGCGGCATGTGATGATGCTATTATTACATCATTTTTATTTTCTTTTATATAGTTATCTATTATTTCAATATTTTGTTGCTTTTCTTTTGTTAATATTCCACCAAAATATGGGTTTTCATAACTAAATTTTTCTTCTTTTATATTAATATTCCAAAATATAATATTATATAATGAATAGAATATTCCTATAACTATGCTTATAGCTATAGCTCCGCTTTATAATTTTAGAATTATCTTCTAATATTTCTTTTATTAAAATTTCATGAAAAATGTATATTATTTCTATTAAAGAAATCCCTAAAGCTAATAAAATATGATATTTATTAAATATTGGAAATACTGTAAACATCATTGTTATAGAAAAACAAAATAATATATCAATATTTTTTAATACTAATTTTTCTACTCTACCTTTAGCCAATTTTTTTAATATAAAATAAATCAAAAAACTAGAAAATACTGTAATTATAAATCCAATAGTCGCTGTAATCTCATATTTAAAATTTTCATTTGCAAATTCAGTAATTCCTAAAAATGCGTAATTTATAAATCCATATAAATTATTGTTAAAATATAAATATGTTAAAAATCCTAGTAATAAAATTCCACTGACAGAAAATTCTTTTATTAGTTTAACTATAGCACTTTTTTTACTTTCATTTGTTAAGAATTCTGACAATATTAATCCTAGCATATAAAATATTCCAATATTTTGTTTTGACATAAATACTGAAAATATTATTATTCCTTGTAAAATATTATATAATTTTATTGGTTTGCTATTATTTTTTATAATCAAAATAATCCCAAATATAATAAAAGTAAATGCAACCACATTATAATTTGCTCCTGCAGGAAGTAATTTGACAAATAATATGGATGCAAGAATTGTATACAAACATGACTTTATTTTTGAAATTTTTAATGTTTTAAATAATAAATATATCAATGTTATTAAAATTGTAAAAATTATAATATTATATATTCTGAATACAAAAAAGTTTGCACCAAATATCATAAAAAATATAAAACCTATATAAAAGAAAAGCGGAGTTTGAATTACGTTTGAATCATTATATATAACTGCTCCGTTATACATTTTATATATATTATTAAAATTCCATAATTCATCTGTTACTTCTATTGTCCTATTTAAAGATGAACCTGCTAAAATTATAATTGCAATTATTATAATAAATAATACATCATGTTTTTTTACAAATTTATTTATTTTTTTCATGTACTTCTCCATTTTTTATGCTAATATTTGTTTTACTACTTCATTTATTGCTTTTCCATCTGCTGAAGCTCCTATTTTCGCTTTTGCTTCTTTCATAACTGGTCCTAAGTCTTTCATTGATGTTGCTCCAAGTTCTTCTACTACTTTTTTTACTATTACTTCTATTTCTTGCTTTGATAATTGTTTTGGTAAATATTCTTCTAATATAGTTATTTCTTCTTTTACTGTATTTATTAAATCTTCTCTGCCACTTTTTTCAAAATCTGATAATGAATCTTTTCTTTTTTTGGCTTCTTTTGCTATAATTTCTATTATTTGTTCATCTGTAACTTCTATTTGCTTATCTTTTTCAACTTGAAGAATTGCTGCTCTTACTAATTGAACTGTATTTTTTCTTATTACATTTTTTTCCTTCATACAATTTTTTAAGTCTTCCATTAATTTTTCTTTTAACATTTAAAATCCTTCTTTCTATAATTTTATATTTATAGATAACTATTTAATATAAAATATTTATTTATAAATCTATTTCTATGTTTTTTATAAACAAAAAAGACATTTTCAAAATTAAATTGATAAATGCCTCCTTTATATTTAAATTAAAATTTTCTTTTTCTTGCAGCCTCTGACTTTTTCTTTCTTTTAACACTAGGCTTTTCATAATGCTCTCTTTTACGTACTTCTTGTAGTACACCATTTCTTGCGCATTGTCTTTTAAACCTTTTTAAGGCATCTTCTATATTTCCATTATTAACTTTAACCTCTGACATTATTATTCCCCTCCTCTCGGCATCTAACACTAATTTTGTGTGGGATCTCATTTTATAAAAGTTTTATGTGTTAAAACTTTTACACGTTATGTATTATACATTAAGTTAGTTAGACTTGTCAATACTTGGAAGAAAAAAGCCACAACAAATTGTGACTTTTTCACTTTATACTGCTACTTCTATTATTTTATTTTCTTTTAAACATTCATGTACATCTAGTATTCTTTGGTTTGAAGAACCTCTAAATTTTAAATTTGGATCTTTTTTATCAATTTTAAATTCTCCATCAACTAATACATCTATCTGTTTTAAAGCTTCATCAGTAACAATATCATTTCTTGATTTTAATTCTTCTAAAGTATATCCTGAATAACACCATACATTAAAGTCTGGTTTTACTTTTTTTACATCTTTTATAAATTCTACTACTTCTGGTATGTTTTCTTTACAAAGTGGCTCTCCTCCACTAATTGTTATTCCTTTTAATATACAGTTATCTGTTATTTTGTTTATTATTTCTTGCTTATTAAAAGCCTCTCCATAATTAAAATCTTGAGCTTCTTTATTATGGCAGCCTGGGCATCCATGTGGACACCCACTTACAAATAAAACCGCTCTCCATCCTAATCCATTTGACATACTTTCATCATAAAACCCTGCCATTTTCATTTTTACGCACCTCTTTATTGATTCTTATTTATGCTCCTTTTACACCTGTATCCACACCATGTGTAACTCTTGCTTTTAACTCTGCTAATTTTCCATTATTCCAACGTGATGTTGTTCCTACTAAATATCCTGTAATTCTTTGTATTGTGTCTATATTAGTACTTCCACACATTGGGCATTCTTTAAGTTCTGAATCTGCATTTTCAAATCCGCATTCCATACATCTTGATCTTGTATGGTTTACACTTCCATATCCCATATTATATTTATCCATTAAATCAACTACAGCTTCTACACTTTCTGGATTATGTGTTGCATCTCCGTCTAATTCTATATAGAATATATGTCCACCTTCTGTTAATGCATGATATGGAGCTTCTATTTCTGCTTTATGTTTTGCAGTACATTTATACCATACTGGAACATGGTTACTGTTTGTATAGAATTCTTTATCTGTAACTCCTAATATAGTTCCATAATCTTTTTTATCTATTTTTGTAAATCTTCCAGATAATCCTTCTGCTGGTGTTGCTAAAACTGAATAGTTAAGATCATATTTATCTGAATATCCTGATACTAATTCATGTAATCTTCCTATTATTTCTAATCCTAATTTTTGTGAATCTTCAGATTCTCCATGATGTTTTCCTGTTAATACTGTTAATGCTTCGGCTAATCCAATAAAACCTATTCCTAATGTTCCATGTTTTAAAATTGGTTCTACTGAATCATTTGGTTTTAAATTTTCACTACCCATCCAAAGTCCAGCCATAAGTAATGGAAATTGCTTTGCAACTGCTGTACATTGAAATTTATATCTATCATATAACTGTTTTGCAGCAATATCAGCATATTTTTCTAATTTTTCCATATATATTTTATTTACTACTTTTTTGTATTTTTCTGTCATTTTATCTTCACTGCCACGTCCAAGTTCAAAATTTAATCCTAATTGTTCTTGTGCTTCTTTTGAAGCTTCTATTGCAAATCTTACTAAATTTAATGTTGTAAAAGATAAATTTCCTCTACCAATTGATGTATCTTCTCCATGTCTATCTGAAAACACTCTTGTTCTACAACCCATTGTAGCACACTCATATTTATATCTTTCTGGATCATCTTTATTCCATTTTTCATGTTTATTATATGTTGCATCTAGGTTTATAAAATTAGGGAAAAATCTTTTTGCTGTTACTCTACATGCTAATTTATATAAATCATAATTAGGATCTTCTTTTAAATAATTTACTCCTGTTTTCTTTTTCCAAATTTGAATTGGGAATATTGGTGTTTCACCATTACCAACTCCTCTTTCTGTTGAAAGAAGTAATTCTCTTATTACACATCTTCCTTCTGCTGAAGTATCTGTTCCATAATTTATTGAACTAAATACAACTTGGTTTCCTCCTCTAGAATGAATAGTATTCATATTATGTATAAATGCTTCCATTGCTTGGTGAACTCTAGATACTGTACCATTTATTGCTGCTTGTATATCTCTTTGTTCTCCTTCTAATCCATTTAAATCTTTCTTCAAATATTCTTTTGGTTCGTAATCATATAATCTTGATAAATCTTTTCCAAGTAATTCTTCTACTTTTTTAATTTCTTCTATAAATGTTAATTTTACATATGGTGCTAAATAAAAATCAAATGCTGGTATTGCTTGTCCTCCATGCATTTCATTTTGTACTGTTTCCATTGAAATACATCCTATAATTGATGCTGTTTCAATTCTTTTTGCTGGTCTTGAAGATCCATGTCCTGCTCTAAATCCATTTTTTAATATTACATCTAATGGATGTTGCAAACATGTTAAAGATTTTGTAGGATAATAATCTTTATCATGAATATGTATAAATCCTTTAGAATGAGCTTCTCTAGCTTCTTTTGAAAGTAAAAAATCATCAACAAATGGTTTTGTTGTTTCTGATGCAAATTTCATCATCATTCCTGCTGGTGTATCAGCATTCATATTTGCATTTTCTCTTGTAACATCATTTGCTTTTGTTTCTATAATTTCTAGAAACATATCTCTTGTTTTAGATTTTCTTGCTACATCTCTATTATATCTATATGTAATATATTCTTGAGCCACTTCTTTTCTTGATGTTGCCATTAATCTTTTTTCTACTAAATCTTGTATTTCATATACTGTTGTTTGATTTTTTCCTTCTAGTGATTTTTCTACTCCTATTGCTATTTTATTAGCTAAATCAATGTCTACTCCTGCTGGTGTATGTGACATTGCAAGCATAACAGCCTTTACAATTCTTTCTTGATTAAACTCTGCGATTCTTCCATCTCTTTTTACAACTTGCATTTTCTTTTCCCCCTATAATTAAATTTTGCATTTATATAAACTTATATTTGCATATAAGATAATTGCCAATGCTAAAGCTCTGCTTATTTACTCTCTAAAGTGTTTCATTTGTTTTGTATGGTTATAGATTATATTAATAGAAAATCAATGTCAAGTTTTTTGGTCTTATGTAACTATTATTTTTTTTTACTAATAAATAGCATATTAGAGAGTATTTTTTGCCTTTTTTCCATTTGTATTTTTTTGTAAAAAACGACTTAAACTAGTAGTTTCAATATGCTTTGGTTTGTTTTGTTACAGAATTATTACATTTATGTTACAAAATTATTACGTCATCACATTTAAATACTATAAATTGCATAAAATTTTTAGTTTGGGTTATAAATATTTTAGGAGTGTGATTTACATTGCAAAAAGAGCAAAAAGTAGATATTAACCAAATGTATGGTAATTACATAAAAACTTCTAAAAATATTTTTTTAAAAAATAATAATATTTCTGAAGATGGTCTTTCTTCTGAAGAAGTTATAGAAAAAAGAAAAATTTTTGGGTATAATTCTTTAAAAAATGCTAAAGAAAAAAAATGGTACCACTTCTTTTTAAAGAGTTTATTTAGTCCATTTAATAGTATATTACTTGGTATAGCTGCAGTTTTAATTTATACTGATGTTTTTTTAACAACTCCAAGTTACTCTAATATTATAGTTATTCTTATATTAGTATTAGTGAGTTCTATTTTAGAATTTTTTAGTGAATATCGTTCAAATAAAGCTGCTAGTAAATTGCGAAGTCTAGTTGCTACAGAAGCTTTAGTTTTAAGAAATAATGAAAAAATAAATATTCCAATTCGTGAATTAGTAGTTGGAGATATTATTTTTCTTTCAGCTGGAGATATGATTCCCGCCGATTTAAGAGTTCTAGAAGCTAAAGATTTATATTTAAGCCAATCCTCTCTTACAGGTGAATCTGAAACTGTAAAAAAAGTTGCTAATTCAGAAAATAAATTTAAAGAAGACTATGATATTACTGATATTGATAATCTTTGTTTTATGGGTACTAATGTTGTAAGTGGCTCTGGCAAATGTAGTGTTATTAAACTTGCAAAAGACAGTTATTTTGGTAAAATTGCTCAAACTTTAGATATGCGGAAAACCTAAAACAGATTTTGAAAAAGGAATTAAAAATATAAGTAAATTATTAATTAAATTTATGCTTATTATGATTCCTATAACGTTTTTTTTAAATGCATGGAAACATGACCTTTTAACAGCATTTACTTTTGCTGTTGCAATAGCAATTGGAATTACACCACTTTTATTACCGGTAATTTTATCTTCTAGCCTAGCTAAAGGTGCAATAGCTATGTCTAAGAAAAAAACTATTGTAAAAAAGTTAGATTCTATTCAAAATTTTGGTGGCATGAATATCTTGTGTACAGATAAAACTGGAACTCTTACTAAAGACGAAATAGTTCTTGAAAAATATTTGGATGTAAATGGTGCAGAAGATTATTCTATCCTACAAGAAACATTTTTAAATGCTTATTTTCAAACTGGTTTAAAAGGTAGTATAGATAATGCAATTTTAAAAAAAGCTGAAGAAAAGCAAATAAGCTATATTTATAAAAATTATAATAAAATTGATGAAATTCCTTTTGATTTTTCTAGAAGAAGATTGTCTGTAATTGTTGCAAATAAAGAATCTAAATCAAATATTCTCATAACCAAAGGTGCTGTTGAGGAAATTTTAAACATTTCTAGTTTTGTAAAATATAAAGATAAAGTTTTTCCAATTACTACTGATATAAAAAATAATGTTAAAAATATTTCTAAAAAGCTTAATGAGGATGGATTAAGAGTTATTGCTGTGTGTGAAAAATTAGATTTAGCTAAATCTTCAGATTTTAGCATTTCTGATGAAGCTAAAATGACACTTGTACGGTTTTATAGGTTTTTTAGACCCACCAAAAGAATCTGCAAAACAAGCTGTTGCAAAATTAAATAATTATGGAATTAGAGTTATAGTTCTAACAGGTGATAATGTAGAAGTTACAAAAAGCATTTGTGATAAAGTAAAAATAAACACATCAAAAATTGTAACTGGAACTCAAATAGATAAATTAAATGATTTAGCCCTTAATACTTTACTTAAAGAAGTAAATGTTTTTGCTAAATTATCGCCAATACAAAAAGCTAGAATTATACGTATTTTAAAAGAATCAAAAAATGTTGTAGGATATGTTGGAGATGGCATAAATGATAGTCCTTCTCTTACTAATGCTGATGTTGGAATTTCTGTAGATACAGCTGTAGACATTGCAAAAGAAACTGCAGATATTATACTGCTTCAAAAAGATTTAAATGTATTATTAGATGGAGTTATAGAAGGAAGAAAAACTTTTGGAAATTTAATGAAATATGTAAAAATGGCCGTAAGTTTTAATTTTGGAGAAGTTTTATCTGTGTTAATTGCAAGTATACTTCTTCCATTTTTACCAATAACACCAATACAACTTTTAGTACAAAGCTTATTATATGATATTGGTCAACTCTCACTACCTTTTGATAATGTAGATTCGGAATATTTAAAAGAACCTAGAAGATTAAATATATTTAGTTTAAAAAACTTTATGCTTTATATGGGACCTACTAGTTCTTGTTTTGATATGCTAGTTTTTGCAATTTTATGGTTTGGATTTAATTTACGTTTACCAGATGCCTCACTTTTTCAAACAATTTGGTTTTCATATGGAGTTGTTTCTAATTTAGTTGGTCTTCATATAATTAGAACAAGAAAAATACCATTTGTTCAAAGCAATAGTTCAAAAACAGTATATATATTTAGTATTTTATTAAGCATAATTGCTATAATTGTTCCTACTACTATACTAGGCTCTGCAATAGGACTTGTTCCTATTCCACCTAGATTTTTAAGTGTAATCATTTTAGTTCCTATATTATATTGCATTATTGCTCTTAGTGTAAAACATAAGTATATAGAAAAATTTAATGATTGGGTTTAATTTCTTAGTACTAATAAAAAGCTTATTAATTATAGGCTTTTTATTAATTTATCAAAGTTTCTCTTATTATAATATATTCTTCTTACTTCCATACAATTATCTTTTACAACATAAAACACTGTAAAATTTCTAACTTGTATTGTATACCAATTTACTTTTTCATTCTTTGTTTTTTTAAACACTTCAAAAGCCATTGGAAATTCACTTCTTTTTTCTATTTTACTTATTACATCTTTATAAAATTTATCTGCTACAATTTTATTTTTTAATTTATTTTTTAAATAATATAAAATTTCATTAAATTGATTAATGAATGTTGGAAGATATTTTATAATATATTTATTCTCCATCTATTATCTCCCTTGCCATTTTCTTCATTTCTTCATGAGTATAATATTTTATATTTGGCTCCTCTGCTTCTAATTCTGCTTTTTCTAATTCCACCTCAATGTCTAAAACTCCAAATTTTGCTTCTAATGCTTCTTCTATGTCTAAATTTTTCATAATATTTGCATACTTTTCTAAACTCATTACCACCATTGAACCATATCCATTTTTTGTTAAATATACTGCTTCATCCTCTTTTAAAACTAATTCCTCTATTTCTGGATATTTATTTCTTAAATCTGATACTGGTCTTATATTAATCATAATTATTTCCCCCCTTTTTTAGTATTATCGTTATTTTATCATTATTTTATCATTATTTCAATAATTTATTCAATTTTTCATATATTTTTTAATTTTCATAAAAAAGCAGAGAATTTTCTAGCTTTAAGAAATTCTCTGCAATATAAATTATTACTTTACCTTATTAATTTATTTTTAACTTTACAATAATTATTTAATTAAATCTTTTACAACCTTACTTGCAATTATCATTCCTGCCGTACTTGGCACAAACGAAATACTTCCTGGTACTCTTTTTTTAGTTTCTTCTTTTTCTTGAATTTGTTTTTGTATTTCTTCTTCTACTTTAATAGGCTCTTCTTTTGAATACACTACTGTAAGTTTTTTTACACCTTTTTTTCTTAATTCTTTTCTTACTACTTTTGCTAACGGGCATACTGATGTTTTGTTAATATCTGATATTTCCAACATTTCAGGATTTAGTTTATTTCCTGTTCCCATACAAGAAATTATTGGAATATTTAAAATAGTTGCTCTTACTGCTAAATCTATTTTTGAACTTACTGTATCTATTGCATCAACTATATATGAATATGAGGAATCTATAAGTTCTTCACCATTTTGAGGTGTATAAAATCTTTTTATAACCTCAACTTTAGCATATGGATTTATCTCTAAAATTCTTTGTTTAGCAACATCAACTTTATACATTCCTATTGTATTTCTTGTTGCTATTAATTGCCTATTTAGATTAGAAAGAGAAACCCTATCATTATCTATTAAAACAAAATTGTAAATTCCGCTTCTTACTAAAGCTTCCACTACAAAAGATCCAACTCCACCTATTCCAAATACTGCAATTTTTGAATTTTTAAGTTTTTCTATTCCTTCTTTTCCAATTAACATTTCTGTTCTTATAAATTGATTTTCCATTTTTTCACCAAATCTTACTATTTTTCTTCATCTTTCTTAGTTTTAACTATCTAAATGTTTATTTTATAATTCCAATTTTATTTCTCTATTTCTAGTTTCATATTTTTTATAAATCACATGACAATAATCAAGCATTTTTTTAGATACTATATTTGCCTCTGTTCCGTCATATTTGTCACTTTTATATATAATTTCTTTTATTCCACTTTGAATAATTGCTTTTGCACATTCATTGCAAGGAAATAAGTCCACATATATTGTTGCACCTTCTAAATTTGCACCTTTATTATTTAAAATGGCATTTAATTCAGCGTGACAAACATATGCATATTTTGTGTTTAAAAAATCTCCTTCTCTGTCCCATGGCATATTATCATCATCATATCCATTTGGTGCTCCATTATATCCTACAGATAGTATTTTTTTATTTTTTACAATACAAGCTCCAACTTGTGTTGATGGGTCTTTGCTTCTTTGCCCTGATAAAAGAGCAATTCCCATAAAATATGAATCCCAATCTATATAATCTTTTCTTTTTGATGTCATAATGTTCACTCCTTTTTTTGAGATAATACCACATTTTATGGGAAAAGTAAAATAAAAATTTTTTATTATTTTACATTGTTTGCAAAATCATTATTTACTATTTTATCATATGGTGCATTTTGTTTTAATTCTCCTGCCTATTGCATTACTGTTTGAAGTAAATCAAATGCTTCTTGTTTTAAATATGGCGTTTGATTCCATACATCTATTTGTTTATATCTTTCCATTACTTGTTCTAATATTTCTATACTTGTATCTGGAAAATATTCTTGAATTACTTCTGCTACCTCTTTTGCTGTATGGTCTTTTACCCATTGTTGTCCTTTATATATTGCATTTGTAAATTTTTGAATTGTATCTTGATTGTTTTCAATATAACTTTTTTTAGCACAATATGCTGTATATGGTATTTCACCGAGAAGCCTCTCCTACTGAAGCTACAATATACCCTTTTCCTGCATTTTGTGTTAAAGAAGCTGTTGGTTCAAATAATGTTACATAACTTGCATTTCCCCCTGTAAAAGCTCCTGCCATTAAATCAAATTTGATACTATCATCTAATATTAAATCTGTAGCTGGATTCATACCATTTTGTTTAATTACATATTCTAATGTCATATATGGTACTCCTCCTTTTCTTCCAGGAATAACTGTTGTTCCTTTTAAGTTAGTCCATTTAAAATCTTTTTCGTCAGTTTTACTAACTAAAAAAGAACCATCTTTTTTAGTTAATTGTGCGAATATTTGCGTATAATCTTCTTTACCCTCATTATACACATATATTGATGTTTCTGGTCCTGAAAGACCTATGTCTGATTGCCCAGCAAGTACTGCCGTCATAACTTTATCAGATCCGCCTGCAGTAGTAAGGTCTATTTTTAAGTTTTCTTCTGTAAAATAGCCATTTTTCATAGCTACGTATTGAGGTGCATAAAACACAGAATGTGTTACTTCATTTAGTCTAATTGTTTTTATTGTAGTATTTGAATTGTTTACAAATACTAAATTAAATACAACTATACCTATAATTACAATAACAAGTATAGCACCCGATACAATGTACTTTTTCATACAACCACCCTTTCCAATAAATTTTTTTCACTTTATTCTTTTGTTCTTAACATAATTTATGAATATTATTAATTTTTGTTAATCTTCAAATATAATTATTATTAAATCTTACAATGTAACTATGTTAAAATAAAAAATGAATTTGAGTATAATAATTACTTAACTTTTTTCTCTCAAGATTACTTTTTCTAATAAGTTTACTATTTCATACATTAAAGCAGCCATAATTCCTAATATTATTACACTTGTCATTACTAAATCTAATTGAAAGACTTGACCTCCATATACAATTAAATATCCGTAGTCCTGCTTTAGAAACTAAAAATTCTCCTGAAATTACACCTACTAAAGAAAGTCCAATATTAACTTTTAATGAATTTATAAAAGTTGGTATATTTGAAGGAATAACAATTTTATTAAGAATTTGAAATTTATTTGCTCCAAATGTTGCAGCCATTTTAATTTTATCTTTATCTGTATTTAAAAAACCATTTAAATTTTCAAGTATTGTAACTATTAAAGAAATTGAAAGTGCCATTACAATAATTGCATTCATTCCGTGCACCTACCCAAATTATTATTATTGGCCCCAATGCAACTTTTGGCAAACTGTTTAATACTACTAAGAAAGGTTCAGATACTTTAGAAAAAAATTTAGAACTCCAAAGTAGTATAGCAATAAATATTCCTATAATTGTTCCTAATAAAAATCCTATAATTGTTTCATAACATGTAGTCCACAAATGTTCTAAAAGATTGTTTTGTGATAAGTTCATAAAAGTTCTTAATATTCTACTTGGCTGGCTTGCAATAAAACTATCTATTATTTTTAAATTTGCTAGTATCTCCCATATAGTAATTATTAAAATTAATATTGAAATCTGTGTAATAAAAACTAATATTTTATTTTTTCTTACTTTTTTTAAATATGCTTTTCTTTCTTTTGAAATTTCTTTTTTATTATTCATTTTTTACCTCCAATTCTTTCCACAAAAAATCAAAATATTTGCTAAATTTTCCACTTTCTCTGCAATTTAGAGGATTTCTATTTGGAATTTCAAAATCTATATTATATATTTTTTTTATTTTAGCAGGCCTAGAGCTTAAAACAATAACTCTATCAGACATGGCAATTGCTTCAGATATATCGTGTGTTACAATAAGTGCTGTTTTATGTTCATTTTTCAATATTTCATATACATCTTTTGTAACCATTAGTCTTGTTTGATAATCTAATGCTGAAAAAGCTTCATCTAAAAGTAAAATTTTAGGCTTAATTGCCAATGTTCTAATTAAAGCTACTCTTTGTCTCATTCCACCTGATAATTGCCTTGGATATTTATCTTTAAAATCATATAAATCATATTTTTTTAATAAATTTATTACATATTCTTCATTTTCTTTTGTTTTTATATTTTGTATTTCAAGTCCAATTATTACGTTCTTATATATATTTCTCCATTCTAAAAGACTATCTTTTTGTAACATATATCCTATTTTATTAGAAGTTTTATTTATTAAATTTCCTTCTATGTATATTTTTCCATCAGATACTTTTTCTAAACCAGCTATCATAGAAAGTAATGTTGATTTACCACATCCACTTGGACCTATTACGCTAACAAATTCGCCTTCATTAATACTAAAGCTAACATTTTCGACTGCCAAAGTTTCTCCATTTTTTGCCTGATATTTTTTACTTAAATTTTCTATTTTTAAAATTTCGCCCATAAGTTATTCCTCCTTGTTATATATATATTCATAAAATAACAAAAAGGTTTAAAAAAGCTCAAAAAAATACCAAAGTATAACTTTGGCATTTTTTATTTTTCACTCTTTATTTAACTTCAATTAATTCATATTCATCATTTCCAAGTCCTATTTCTTTTCCATAAGAAATTGCTACTCTCCAATTTGTTACCGGATGTGAATTATCAAAATGATCTCCTAAGTCTTCATGTTTTTTTAAATTATCTCCAAGTGCACTATTTTTAAATGCTTCTTGCTTATTTACTAAATCTGCACAGGCTTTATCTAATGCTACAGGGTCAAAAGATGCAAGCATCCCTATATTAGGAACTATTGGACTATCATTTTCGCTGTGGCAATCACAATTAGGAGAAACATCTACTATTAAGCTAATATGAAATGATGGTTTATCTTTTATTACAGCTAATGTATATTCATCGATTTTTTTATTTAATATATCTTCAGATTCATCTCCTGGTGCTTTAATAGCATCAAAATTGCAAACTCCTATACATCTTCCACATCCCACACATTTAGAATGATCTATATTTGCTTTTCTATTTTCATTATAACTAATGGCACTATGTGCACATTGTTTAGAGCACATTTTACATCCCACACATTTATCTTCATTTACAAATGGTTTTCCGCTATTATGCATTTCCATTTTTCCAGCTCTTGAACCACAACCCATTCCTAAATTTTTAAGTGCTCCACCAAACCCTGTACATTCATGTCCTTTAAAGTGATTTAATGAAATTATTATATCTGCATCTGTTATTGCTCTTCCTATTTTAGCTTTTTTCACATATTGTTGATTTATTTCTACTTCAATATCATCAGTACCTTTTAATCCATCAGCTATTATAACTTGACACCCTGTTGAAAGTGGAGTAAATCCATTTTCATATGCTGCATCTATGTGGTCTATTGCATTTTTTCTTCTTCCAACATATAAAGTATTACAATCTGTCAAAAATGGTTTTCCACCTAAATCTTTTACAACATCTGCAACAACTTTGGCATAGTTTGGTCTTAAATATGCTAAATTTCCTGGTTCTCCAAAATGAATTTTTATTGCCACAAATTTATTTTTAAAGTCTATATTTTCTATACCTGCTTTTCTTATTAATCTTTCTAATTTTTGCAATAAATTTAAACCTGGCTTTGCTCTAAAATCTGAAAAATATACTTGTGATTTTTCCATAAAATTTCCTCCTAATTTATAAATCATCTATAATTTCAATTTAAATTTTAAAATTATTAATTTATTTGTTTTATTAATTTTTCTAAATCACTTTTATTAAATTCATATTCTTTTTTACAAAATTGACATTTAATTAAAGCCTTTTCATCTTCATTAATAATATCTTCTAGTTCGCTTTTTCCTAAAGATATTAATCCTTTTTCTATTTTTTCTTTACTACAATTACATTTATATTCCGGATAAAATTCTTCTTCCAATTTTTTAAGATTATTATCTAATGAAATTATTTTAGCAATATCTTCTAAACTTGTATTTTCTTCTAGCATTGTACTTATTGATTTTGCATTTTTAATTGATTTTTCTATTATAGATATAGTTTCATCTGTTGCATCTGGAAGAGCTGTTAAAATGTATCCTCCGCTTGATTTTACACCATTTTTATCAACTAATACTCCTAATGCAACTGCTGTTGGTTTTTGTTCTGATGTTAAAAAGTAATTTGCAAAATCTTCTGCTATTTCTCCTGAAATAATTGGACTCATACCTATGTATGGTTCTTTTAAACCTATATCTTTTATAACATTTATAAAACCCGAATGACCTATTGCTCCACCTACATCTATTTTTCCATTTTCTTTTAACGGTAATTCTACTATAGGATTTTTTATATATGCCTTTATTTGGGGTACACTATTTACAACAACACTTATTCCTTCTACAGGTCCATCGCCTTTAATTTGAATTGTTATAGAGTCCTCTTTTGATTTTAAATCTGCTCCCATAAGACTACCTATTGTAAGTAATCTTCCTAATGTAGCTGTAGTTGTTGGTGTTAAATCATGTATATTTCTTGCTTCTTCTACTAATTTAGTAGAATTTATACAAGTGATACTTATTTGTCCGTTATGTGCTAAAAATTTTTGTATTATATCTTTTTTCATTTACAAACTCCTATTCATATATGTTTTATGATTAAGTATTATAACATAAGTTTAAGAAAAAAACATCTATTAATATTTAATTTATTAACAGATGTTTCTTTTATTTTGACTCTTTTTTAGTAAATTTATTTAAAATTATTGCTACCATATGTACAATTTTTGTTGAATTTTTTTGTGCTATTTCTTTTCCTATTGCTTTTCCACCAACTGTTAAAGAGGCTACTATTGCACTTATTAAAAATTGCATATCAAAACTTAAATTAAAATTTTTTGTTACTTTTATAGAAATAATTGCACCAATTGCACCACTTAATACCCCAGCAATATCTCCTATAACGTCTGCACATACATTTGCAACTCTTGCAGAATTTCTAATTAATTTTACAGATGTTTTAGAACCTTGTACCTTTTTTGTGGCTTTTGCATGAAATTCGTCTTCATCTGCAACTGTAACTGCAACTCCTATAATATCAAATAAAATTCCTATAAAAATTACTGCTACTAAAATTAATATTGCTGGCAATAATTCTAATTTGGTTATTGCTGTTGTTGATATATATGAAAATGTAATTGATAATATAAATGTTGTTATAACTACAATTATATACCATTTAATTTTCGAATTTTCTTCTTTATCTTTCTTTTCTTTCATTTCTTCTCCAATTTTCTTATTTATATGTTATTGTTCATACTAATTTATAGTTTAGTCTTAACATTAAAATTTATATACATAAAAATAGATGGTAAAATTTTAAGTAAATTTTACGGTTTAGGTCTAGTTGAATTTCTCTATTTTGTACTAAGCATTACTACTTAGCCGTTTCCATTTAAACAAAATATCCGCTGAAAAATTGGACACCAGATCACCACTTAAATCCGTACCTTAATCCTTAAAATTCCTTGCTTCTTTCAAAGCAAACATTCTAGAAGTTTTCCTTTAAATAAGTTTTACTATTACTAGTCTTTTTTGCAATAATAGTTTCATAACATAAATCTAAAATATTTGGCCTTTATATTTTAAATTCTTTGCTGTTAATCCCAATATTATCACTCGAGACAGGCTACTCTATGTATTGTGTCTTGGCACTTAACATAGGTTACTCTTAAATAAACTATTTAAGCCTCCGCGAAAATAGGGTTTATTGAATATGTATGCCACTACATATTTCCCTAAATTCTTACTTCCTGAAAACACACAAATTTGGCAATTCGCGCACCAACAAGAAACTTCAACGATATGCCCTTTAGTGGATTTTTAGCCCCACCCTCGTAATAGTACTTATCACTAGAATAATGCACCATCGATACAGTATTTATTATAACATATCTTTTATGTTTTTGCAAATAATATCGTATGACCATTTTGTGAATTTTTCTTTTTTAATTGACTTTTTTTATCTTATTATGTACAATGTTGCAAAACCATTTATAAGGAGATTTATTTATGTTACAAGGCTTACCAATTATATTTAAATATTTAATAACTTTTATTGTTAGTATGACACCAATTATAGAATTAAGAGGAGCTATTCCAATAGGAGTTTCTATGGGGCTTAGCTATGCAGAAGCTTTTATAATAAGTTTAATAGGAAATTTAGTTCCTATATATTTCATTGTTAAATATATAAGACCTCTATTTGATTTTTTTGGAAGATGGAAACCATTTAAAGTAGTAATAGATTGGGCTACAAATAGAGCAACGAAAAAAATTGAAGGAAGTGAAAAATTGCAAAATTTTACAGCACTTGGCTTATTCTTATTTGTTGCAGTTCCTTTACCTGGTACAGGAGCTTGGGTTGGATCACTAATTGCTAATTTTTTAAATTTACCTATGAAAAAAGCATTTTGGCCATTAGCAGCAGGTGTATTAGCAGCAGGGGTAATTATTTTATTTGCAACTGGAAGTGTTGTTAGTTTATTTAGTTAATAATCTCTAATATTATCTTTCAGAATATATAATAAAGAAAAAATTTCATATTTAATTATTTATATTAAATTTCATATATTTAATAACAAAAGGTGACCAACTTACGCTGGTCACCTTTTGCTCATCCTCTTTTTTTATAAAGTGAACGATTGCCTCTTTTGGGCATACTGTTTGCCTTCTGCTTTTTAACTTTTGCCTTTTGATAAATAGCAAAAATTTGAGTCCGACACACAGTTTTACGTTCCATACATGGAACCTCCTTTTATTAGCAGTTTTTACTGCTTTAGTAATACTATTATACTCTAATTTTGTTTAGATGTCAATTTATTTTCAATATAATCATCTAAGATTATCTTTATTATTGTTACTACTGGTACTGCTAAAAACATTCCTAGCACTCCAAAATATGCTCCTCCAATTGTTACTGCAAATATTACAAGTAACGGACTTATCTTTAGCGAATTTCCAACTATCTTAGGATTTATTATATTAGCATCTATTTGTTGAAGAATTATAACTACTATACTCATCCATATTGCCTGATAAATTCCTCCTGTAAAAATTGTAATTATTATAGCTAATCCTACAGCAAATATAGCACCAAAATATGGAATTAAATTAAATAATCCTATCATAATTCCTAGTAAAACTCCATATTTTACTCCTAATAAACTCATCGCAACAGAAGTTAATATTCCTACAACTATTGCATCTAATAATTGACTTGATAAAAATTTAAAAAATACTTCATTAGTTCTTGTAAAATATTTATCTATTTTATTATACGTTTTCTCTTTAAAGTTTGCTTTTATAAACTTTCTTGCAAAATTTAATATTTCTGTTCTTTCCATTAAAATATAAATAGAAACTATAAAAGATATAAATATATCAAATACTTTTCCTGCTATATTTATTACACCTTTTGCATAATTAGTTAAACTTTCAATATTTATAAATTGCTTTAAATCAATTTTTGAAATATTATTAATTATCTCTTTTGTATTTATTTTATTCAAAATTGAATCCTCTGGAAGATTATTTAGTTCTTCTGTTACTGCTGTATAATATCCAGGAAGATTATTTATAAGTTCAGTTACACTTTCTACTATTCTAGGTAATATAACATTTATTAAAATTACTAATATTAAAATTGCGATTATAAATGTTATTAGAACAGAAAAAAATCTTGCTTTTTTTACTATAAATTTATTCTTTACTTTTTTAAATATTTTTTCTATGTTTCTACATGGTAAGTATAAAATATATGCAATTAATATTCCTGCTAAAAATGGTGCTAAAACATTAAATAATGTACCTAACCATCCTAAAATATCATTAAAATTATCTAAAGTTTTATATACCGCAATTACTGCTACTGCAAATAAAAACCAATATATCCATTTTGTTATTACATGTTTATTTTTTTCCATAAAATTCCCCTTTTTATATTATATATTTATTTCTAATTCTACTGGACAGTGATCACTTCCTAGTATTTCATCATGTATTTTAGCATCTTTTATTTTACTTTCTATTTGTTTAGAAACTATAAAATAATCTATTCTCCACCCTACATTTTTTTCTCTTGCATGAAACATATAAGACCACCAAGAATAACAATTTTCTTTGGTAGGATACATATATCTAAAAGAATCTGTAAAGCCCACATCTAAAAGTTCTGTCATTTTATTTCTTTCTTCTATTGTAAACCCTGCATTATGTGTATTTGATTTAGGATTTTTTAAATCTATCTCTTTATGAGCTACATTTAAATCTCCACACATTATAACAGGTTTTCTTTTATTCAAATTTAGTAAATACTTTCTATATTCATTCTCCCAAATCATTCTATATTCTAGTCTTTCAAGCTCTCTTTTAGAATTTGGAGTATAACAATTTACTAAATAGAAATTATCAAATTCTAAAGTTATTACTCTACCTTCTTTGTCATGTTCTTCTATTCCTATTCCATATGTAACATTAATTGGTTTTACTTTAGTAAATACAGCAGTTCCAGAATACCCCTTTTTCTCTGCACTATTAAAATACTCATAATATCCTTCATAATCAGTTTGGGCTTGTCCTTGCTGCATTTTTGTTTCTTGAATACAAAATATATCTGCATTTATTTCTTTAAAAAAATCATTAAATCCTTTTGTTAAAACTGCTCTATATCCATTAACATTCCATGAAATTAACTTCATATTTTTCTCCCATCTAAATTTAATATGTATGTATTATAACAAATATATTATAAAAAGTCTAATTAAAAACGATGCAAAATTATACTAAATTCCAAAATTGCACCGTTTTTAATATTACCAATTCATTTATTTATAATTAATTGATTCCTTCCCACATAGTTGTTCTGTTAAAATTATATCTACTATCACAAGTAGCCTTTGATGGTTCATTTCCTGCTCCATATGTTGCAGTTAAATCTATTACTGTTGCATAATACAATTCTAATATTGGTGGGGTATTTCCTGCTCCATCTCCATATGGATATGTTCTACCCGCTGCAGTTACTTGAGTTCCTGAAATTCCAGTAACAATATCAGACACATACTGTTGTCCTGCTGCATTATTTTGCATTAATCCTGCAATTCTATAATTTCCATTTTCATTTCCTATTGACATTGATATTCCATAAATTGGTGTTGTGTAATGGTTATAATATTTTACTGCTATATAATATTTATGACTACTATTGTATGTAATATCCTTTTTTATTCCTGCTGGCGAATCATATTGTTTACATATTATATGGTCTCCCCATGCTTCCCATGGTCCATAATTTCCTGCTCCATATAATAAATTGTTTACTTTATATTTAGGAACAGTTAATGTAGCTACTGTTGATGATTGTCTTACATTTCCTGCATTATCAACTGCTCTTGAACGTAATGTATATGTTTGTCCTGGGTTAAGTCCTGTAAATTTATAACTATGATTTGTTCCTGACGTTGTTTGCCAAGCTCCTCCATCTAAACTTACTTGTACATATGATATTCCTGAAGTTGCATCTACTAATGTAGTATTTCCAGTATTTGAATCTATACAAGCTGGATTTTGCATTGTATTATATGCTGCATAGTTATAAGTATAATCATTTGGAATTGTTGCATCTCTTCTTATTATATACGAATTAGAAGCTGGTCCTGCATTTCCCGCATGATCTACTGCTCTTACATAAAATGTCCATTGTCCATCCCAACTTATTACCCAATTTGTTGTCATATCATACCAAGTTTTATTATCATGTGAATATTGATATCTTGCAATTCCAATATTATCTGTTGCACTTTGAGTTTGTGTTACATTTCCTCTTGTCCAACTTCCGCTTGTATATCCATTTAAATTAACACTTGCTTTACCTGGTGCTTCTGTATCCATATGAATATGATTTGCACCTGTCCATCCACTTCTATTACCAGCATTATCTACTGCTCTAAACCTTTGATTACAAGCATTAAAACCATTCCATGGAATAAAACTACCTGATGCAACTATAGTAAAGTCTGATACTCCATCTCCATTTCCATCACTTTCATAATATGCTATTCCAGATCCTGAATCTGTTGATTTTATTGTCATATTATAATTATTTTTCCAACTACATGTATTTGCTCCTCCATTATATGTAACTGATGGTGTAGTTGGTGCTGAATTATCAAAATAATATGGTCCAAAACAATGATATATTCCATAACTCATTGTTACAGTTGTTCCTCCAATTGGAGTAGTTATATTACCAGCATTATCATAATATGTGTCTATGTATACATAATATGATCCTGTTAATCCTGATCCAAATGTAACTGTTCCTCCACTTGTAAATCCTTTTCTATCTTCTGATCCTATTGTCCATGGATTATTATTTGCAGTTGATAGCCAATAATTTCCTGATGTTGTTACTCCACTTCCACCTGTATCTGCTATTGTTATTGTTACACTCTTTGTTTTTGTATATGCTGTATCAGAAGCTCTATTTACTGCTACTGTTGGTGCTATTCTATCTACATAGTTTACTGTTACTGCTTTATTTGCATAATTACCCTTTGCATCTCTTACCCATATATAATATGTTCCGTTTGAAGTTATATTTGTTATTTCTTTTGCTACTTCTGTAGCTGATGTACAAAGTGTATATGTTGGCTGTGTTGTACTACTTTGATTAATTCCATATCCTACTATTCCTTTTACATCATTTCCAGTAATTGTTACATTTTGAGATCTTGTCCATTTAGTCGTATCATATACTGTTGCATAAGATACATACCATGTAAGTGGCGCTGAAGTTGTTGGTGTTGTTCCTCCTGCTAAATAGAAAAAGTTAGTTGAACTAAATGTTCCTGTACTTCCACAAGTTACTTTTAATTCATATTCTTTCCAATTTCCTGTTCCTGCTTGTGATGTTAACCACTGTGAACTACTTCCTATTCCAATTGCGTTACTTCCTAAATATATCGTATATCCTACTGATATTTTTGCTACTATTTTTGTTATAAATACTTTATTTGCTGATGATTGTGTTCCAAAATAAAATCCTCCCCATCCTGGGTTTCCAGCTCCTATTGATTTTATTTGTAATCCATAATTTGATGTTGGTGATGGTGCTCCACTTATTGCAACTCTTGTTACTGATACATTTCCGTTATTTCCATTATTATATAATGATGTTGCATTTATCCCACTACTAAATGTTGGGTCTGTATATAACATTGTTCCTGCTTGTACATCTGTTATTGTTGGTGCGTCTGAATCTATTGTCTCTGAACTTAAATTTTTTGCTCCACTCCATACTCCTCCTGAAGCTCTTCCACTAGAATCTACTGATGCTACATGTATCCATATATAATATGTACTTGTTGTATATTCAGAATTTGCTTTTCTATACAATGCATTTGCATTTGCTGGCCATGCTAATCCATCTCCACTCCATCTGAATAAATCTGTATTACTATCCCATGATGCTATTTGTGCTGCTGTTGGAAATATTTTTGCTGAATTACTATTCCAACTTGTT
>CAYVYP010000011.1:0-32006 GCA_964455975.1 uncultured Lachnospiraceae bacterium | reverse complement strand
GCTCCTGAAGAACAACAAGTAGAAGAAACTGCAAAAGCAGAAGAACCTACAAGTATAGAAGAAGTAGTAGAAGCTTCAGAAGAATAATAAATAAAAATTAAAAGAGTAGAGCCTCTGCTCTACTCTTTATTTTATATAAGGAGGAATTAAAAAATGATTACAGCAAGTCAAGTTAAAGATTTAAGAGAAAAAACAGGTGCAGGAATGATGGACTGCAAAAAAGTTTTAACAGAAACAGACGGAGATATGGAAAAAGCAGCAGAATTATTAAGAGAAAGAGGAATTGCAAAAGCAGCTAAAAAATCTGATAGAATAGCAGCAGAAGGACTAGTAGAAAGCTACATTTCAGAAGATGGAAAAATAGGAGCAATAGTAGAAGTAAATGCAGAAACAGACTTTGTTGCAAAAAATGAAGAATTTAAAAACTTTGTAAAAGATGTTGTAAAACAAGTTGCTATATCAAATCCAAAAGATGTAGAAGAATTATTAAATCAAAAATCAATTTCAGAAACAGATAAAACAGTTAGAGAAGTATTAACTGCTAAAATAGCTACAATAGGAGAAAATATGTCTATTAGAAGATTTGCAAGATTAGAATCAGCAAATTTAGTAGAAAGTTATATTCATGGGGAAGGAAAAATAGCTGTTTTAATTAGTTTAGAACAAGGAAATAAAGAATTAGCAAAAGATTTATGTATGCAAATAGCAGCAGCAAAACCAGAATACTTAAATAGAGAACAAGTACCACAAGATAGAGTAGAAAAAGAAATGGAAATATTAAAAGCACAAGCTATGAATGAAGGAAAACCAGCAGCAATAGCAGAAAAAATGGTACAAGGAAGAATAGGAAAATTCTATGGAGAAATTTGCTTACTAGAGCAAGACTTTGTAAAAGATCTAGATATGAAAATAAACAAATTAGTAGAATCAAAAGGAGCTAAAGTAACAGCATTTGAAAGATTCGAAAAAGGAGAAGGACTAGAAAAAAGAGAAGAAAACTTCGCAGAAGAAGTAGCAAAACAAATAAAATAATTTGGGTAATTTGGGGACGTTTCTCAATTGGACATTTTGTCCAATTTGGGACACATTAAGAGATAGTAGTAAAATAATTTTGCTACTATTTTTTAATGCAATATCAAGCTAAAATATAGTTATAAAGAATAAATTTTTAAATTAGATAAAAAATTTATGTAACAAAGTATTGACAAATAGCATACTATATATTAATATATGAATATATAATCATATGTATAAAAATAGATGAGAAGTTGTAATTGTTAAATACAGAAGTGTCCCAAGATGGACAAAATGTCCAATTGAGAAACGTCCCCAAATGGACAGAAATGGAGAAAAAAATGACAGAACAAACAGCAGAAGAATTATCAAATATGTTTAAAATTTTTGCGGATAATACAAGGCTTAGAATAATATGTAGTTTGCTGAATAATGAGCTTTGTGTTTATGATTTGTGTGAAATACTAGAATTAAATCAATCGGCAGTATCACACCAATTAAGTTTATTAAGAAATAGTAAATTAGTAAAATATAGAAGAGAGGGAAAGCAAATTTTTTATAGTTTAAAAGATAATCATGTAGAAGATATAATTAAAATAGCAATAGCTCATTTAAATGAAAAGGAGGAAGGTAAATAATGTCATGCAAAACATGTGGAGAATGTAATAAATGTGATATTGATAAAGATAATGAAAATGAAGACATTGAAGAAAATGAGCCAAATATAAAATTATATATAATAGCCGTAATATTCTTTGTTTTAAGTTTTATACCTTTTTTAGCAAAATATAAAATTTTATTTTACATTTTATCTATTTTATTTTCAGGAATAGATTTAATGATAGGTGGAGTAAAAAATATATTTAGATTAAATTTTGAAGAAAATACATTAATGGCTATTGCAGTAATAGCAGCTTTTGCATTAGGAGAATACCCAGAAAGTTGTTTAGTGGTTTTGCTATATAAATTAGGTGAAATGATAGAAGATAGAGCAAAATTAAAATCTGAAGAAAATATTAAAGAAATAGCAAAAATAAAAGCAGAAAATGCAAATCTTGTTATAGAAAATGAAATAAAAATTATAAAATCAGAAGATTTAAAAGTTGGAGATACTATACTTATAAAACCAGGAGAAAAAGTACCAGCAGATAGTATCATAATTAAAGGTAATTCTACAATAAATACATCTAGTTTGACAGGAGAAAGTAAAGAAGTTTATGTAGAAGAACAAAATACTATTTTAGCAGGAAGTATAAATATAGATGGAAGTATAACTGCAAAAGTAATAAGGCAAGCAAAAGATTCAGCATCTTCAAAAATTATGGATTTAGTATATGAAGCAACTAAAAATAAGGGGAAAACTGAAAAAATTATAACAAAGTTTTCAAAAATATACACACCAATAGTAATTATTTTAGCAGTATGTATAGCTGTAATTCCAGCGAGTTTTGGAATATTAGATTATATTACTTGGATAAAAAGAAGTTTAGTATTTTTAGTAGCATCATGTCCTTGTAGTATTGTAATATCAATACCACTAGCATTATTTTCTTGTGTACGGAAATATATCAAAAAAAGGATTAATAATAAAAGGAACAAAACATATAGAAAATTTATCTAAAATAAGTGTAGTTGCATTTGATAAAACGGGAACATTAACTACTGGAAAAATGATAATAGATAAATTTGAAATAATAGATAATTTTGATAAAGACATAGCATTAAGTTATATATATAGTTTAGAAAAAAACTCAAACCATCCAATATCATCAGCCATAGCTAAAATAAAAGAAAATATAAAACAATTAGAAGTAGTGGATTATAAAGAAATTGCAGGTCATGGATTAGTAGGAAAAATAGAAAATGTAGAAGTATTATTTGGAAACAAAAAGTTATTAAAAAAATATGAAATAGAACAAGAAAATTTAAATGATGATAAAATATATCTAGTTGCAAATAAAAAAGTTGTTGCATATATAATGTTAAAAGAAGAAATAAGAGAAGAATCTAGTAAAATAGTAGAAGAGTTAAAAAAAGTCGGAGTAAAAAAAGAAGTTATTCTAACAGGAGATAATAAATTAGGAGCAGAAAAAATTGCAAATCAGCTAAATATTAAAAATGTATATTCATCACTTTTACCAGACGAAAAATTAGATAAAATAGAAGAATTAAAATCCAAAGATAAAGTAATGTTTGTAGGAGACGGAATAAATGACAGCCCAGTATTAGCAGCAAGTAACTTTGGAATAGCAATGGGAGAAGGGGCAGAAATAGCAGCGATAACAGCAGATGGAATATTATTGTCTAATAATATTTTAAAAATACCAACAAGTATAAAAATAGCTAAAAGAACAATGAATATAGTAAAAGTAAATATACTATTTTCATTAGTTATTAAATTAATAGTCTTATCATTAGGATTTTTAGGCATAGCACCAATATGGGCAGCAGTTTTTGCAGATGTTGGAGTTACATTTATTACAGTACTAAATTCAATCAGAATTTTAAAAATGTAAAATTTAGATTAAACTAGAAATTAGTAAGTATATATATTATTTTTTATATTAAGCTTGTGTGGGGACCGACAAATTATAGTATGTTATAAAATTTAGCAACAGCTAAATTTTATTATATACTGTTATGCAGTTGGGACTTAATATACAAAAAATAATATATATACTTACTAATTATTAAAATAATTGTAATTAACTTGAACGATTAACTAAATATTTATAAAAAGTAAGTAAAAAGATTGCTCTTTTTACTTATTTTTTATATAATAAAGACACTTATAATACAACAAAATAAAGGAGAACTTTTATGGATAAAAAAACAAAAATGAAATTTAATATTTTAGCAATATTTGCAATAGTAATATTTTGCATTTCTATTACGCCAGTAACACTTCAAAACGACACATATTATACAATTGCAATAGGAGAAAAAATAATGCAAAGTGGAATAGATATGCAAGATCCATTCTCATGGCATGAAGGACTTAGCTATACATATCCACATTGGTTATATGATGTAGGGACATATCTTGTATATAATATAGGAGGATTTCAAGGAATATATATAGCGACAGTAGTATTATCATGTATTTTAGGACTAGCTATATATTTTACAAATACCAAACTAACTAAAAATAATTTAACTTCATTTATATTAACAATAGGAGCAATGTATCTTTTAAAAGATTTTATTGCAGCTAGAGCACAACTTGTAACATTTATTTTATTTATATTAACTATTTTCTTTATAGAGAAGTTTTTAGATACAAAGAAAAAAAGGTATGCAATACCTTTAATTATAATACCAATATTAATTGCAAATCTTCATTTGGCAGTATGGCCTTTTTACTTTGTATTATATTTGCCATATATAGCAGAATATTTAATTTGTTTATTTGTAGATTCAAATATATTTAGAAAAATTAAAATAAAATCTACAAAATTAGAAATATCAAAATTACAAAAAAAATTAGAAAAATTTGATGTAAAACAAATTGAAGAAAATATTACTAATAAAGTAGAAAAAGATTATTCAAAACAAGAAAAATTATATATAAAATTAAAAGAAAATTTAGTTAAAAATGAAGAAGATTTAATTAAAAATAATAATCTTTTAATTAAAACAATAGATAAAAGAAAAGAAGAAAGAGAAAATCCATATAAAATAAAAATAATAAAAAAATCAGCAACAAAGTGGCTTATAGTTATAATGATAATATGTCTATTTACAGGATTATTAACGCCATTAAAAGACACTCCATATACATATTTAATAAAAACAATGGAGGGAAATACAACAGATAGTATAAGTGAACATCAACCATTAGTATTAATTCAAAATAAGCAATTTATATGTATATTAATATTACTTCTTGCAATATTAATATTTACTGATACAAAAATAAGACTAAGAGATTTATTTATGATAGGTGGATTATTATTACTTTCCTTTATGCAAAGAAGACAAACATCCATGTTTATACTAATTGGAACAGTAGCAATAAATAGATTAATATGCTATATATGTAATAAATATGATCCGGAAGGAATAGAAAAAACAACAAGATTTTTAACTACATTAATTGGAAAAATTATAACAATACTTGTAATTGCAATTATTTCTTTATATTTTTTAAAGCCTAAAATAGGAAATAAAATAGTAAGTACAAGCTCTTATCCAGTAGCAGCAGCTGATTATATTTTAGAAAATTTAGATA
Organism: uncultured Lachnospiraceae bacterium; assembly: GCA_964455975.1. Classification (GTDB taxonomy): domain Bacteria; phylum Bacillota; class Clostridia; order TANB77; family CAG-508; genus JAETTH01. Next base: position 26,761 of record CAYVYP010000011.1, on the reverse strand, counting down.
TTGAAAATATGAGATTATATAATGAATATAATTATGGAAGTTATTTATTATTTAGAGGAATTCCTGTTTTTATAGATTCAAGAGCAGATTTATATGCACCAGAATTTAATGGAACAAAAGATGAAAATGGTAAATACCAAGGTAAAGATATATTTTCAGACTTTATAAATACAGCTAATATAAATGTATATTATGAAGAAACAATGAAAAAATACGAAATAACACATGTTATTACGGGAAATAATGCAAAAGTAAACCTTTTCTTATCAAGAGATAGTAATTATAAGCAATTATATAAAGATGATAACTTTACAATTTATGAAAGAAATGCACCAAATAACTAAAATATAATAATTGCTAAAATACAAGGAGAAATAAAATGAAAAAAATTAAAGTTCAAGAAGGAGAAGAAGCAAAAAGAATAGATTCATATATAAGCAATAAAACAGATCTATCAAGAACAACAGTAGTAAGATTAATAGAAGAAGAAAATATACTTGTAAATGGAAAAAAAGTAAAAGCATCATATAAAGCAATAGCAAATGACGAGATACAAATAAATGAGCCAGAAGCAAAACAAGTAGATTTAAAACCACAAAATATTCCTTTAGAAATAATTTATGAAGATAATGATATTATAGTTGTAAATAAACCAAAAGGAATGGTAGTTCATCCTGCAAATGGTAACCCAGATGGAACATTAGTTAATGCAGTCATGGCTCTTTGCAAAGATAGCTTATCTGGAATTGGTGGAGAAATAAGACCTGGAATTGTACATAGGTTAGATAAAGATACATCAGGAATAATAGTAGTTGCTAAAAATGATAAAGCTCATATTAATATGAGCAATAAAATAAAAAATAGAGAAGTTAAAAAAACGTATATTGCATTAGTAAGGGGAGTTATTTCAGAAAATGAGGCAACAATTAAAATGCCAATAGCTAGAAGTAAAAAAGACAGAAAAAAGATGGCAGTTGATAAAGATGGAAAACAAGCAATAACACATTTTAAAGTGCTAAATAGATATAAAGACTGTACTTTATTAGAAATAGTAATAGAAACGGGAAGAACTCATCAAATAAGAGTACATATGGCAGAAATAAAGCATCCAGTAATAGGAGACATGGTATATTCTAACGGAAAAAATAATTGGGGAGTAGAAGGACAAATGTTACATGCAAAAAAACTTGAATTTGAACATCCAATTACAAATAAGAAAATGTGTTTAGAAGCAAAATTGCCTAAATATTTTGAAGATGTATTAGAACTTCTAAATAATGAAAATTAGAAATGGAGAAAAAATGGAAGAAGATATTAGATTACAAAAATATTTAGCACAAGCAGGAGTTGCATCTAGAAGAAAAGCAGAAGAATTAATTTTACAAGGAAAAATCACAGTAAATGGAAAAATTGTAAATACACTAGGAACCAAGGTAAATCCTAAAAAAGATGAAGTGTTATATAATGGAAATAAAATAAAAGAAATTAATAGTGAAGAATATGTATATATATTATTAAATAAACCAATTCGGATATGTAACTACCGCTAAAGATCAGTTTCAAAGGGACACAGTATTAGATTTAATTAAAATAAATAAAAGAATAGTTCCAGTAGGTAGATTAGACATGTATACATCAGGAGCACTAATACTTACAAATGATGGAGATTTTATATATAAAGTAACACATCCTAAACATGAAATAAATAAAACATATACAGTAACCTTAAAAGGAATTACAACAAAAGAAGATGTAGATAAGTTAACTTCAGGAGTAGAATTAGATGATGGATATATAACTAGAAATGCAAAAGTAAAAATTCTAAAAACAGATGAAGAAAAAAACATATCCAGATTAGAAATTACGATACATGAAGGAAAAAATAGACAAGTAAGAAAAATGTGTGAAGCAATAGATAAAAAAGTACTAGCATTACATAGAACAAAAATTGGAAATTTAAACGTGAAAGACTTACAATTAGGTACATGGAGATATTTAAAACCAAAAGAAATAGAAGATATTTTAAATAGTAAAAATTAAAATTGGACAAAACAGTAAAAATATGGTAAAATTTATAAGTGTAAGAAATATAATAACTTAAATTAGTTTTTATAAATAAGGAGGAAGTAAAAATGGTAAATGATAATGAAATAAAAACAACAGTATCACCATTTAGTGTAAGAGAAGGAGAAATAAAAGTATTCGATGGTAAAGACCGGATATGTTTCTATGAATCAAATAATACACAAAATTAATATAGGACATATAAATGATATACATTTTAAAATATTAGAACTTGTAAATGAATTTGAATTTATGACATCAAGACAGATATATCAAATGTTAGAAATAAAAGGTATTGATCCAAAATCTCAAGATAAATTAAATAATAAATTAGAACAATTAGTTAAATCTAAAATTTTAACAAGATACTATTTTAATTCAGAAGATGGAAAAGGAATATATAGAATATACTGTTTAGAAAAAATGGGAAAATATTTATTAAATTCTAAAGAAATAGAATGTAAATGGCAACCAACAGACAATACTAAACCTGTTCCAATGATAAAAAAGAGATTAGCAGGAAATCAAACAATAATTGCATATTTAAGAAAAGTAAAAGCATTTGATTCATATACAGTAAAGCCAAGTATAACAGCAAAAGTAGCAGGAAAGCAATTTAAAGCAACAGGTGGAAGTGTTAAATTAACGAAAAACAGTAAATCAATAGTGTTTTTATTTGAAGTAGTAAGAAGAGAAGAAGATTGGGAAAATAAATTAGTAGATAAAATGAAATTATATAAAGATTTTTATGAAAATTTTGTAGTATTAGATTCAGGCTTTCAAACAATACCACAAATAATATTTGTATGTGAAGATGAAAGACATATGGCAGAAACATTTAAAACAATAGTGGTAAACAAATTAGAATTAGCACAAATAAAATTATATTTTACTACAGATTTAAGACAAAATAATGAAACATTAGAGAATACATTAGTTGAATTTAAAATAGATGAAACAACTAAAAAATACAAAATGGAAGATATACAAATTAAACTATTAGGAATGTAAAATGGATAAAAAAAGAAGCATGTGCTTCTTTTTTTTTATCCATTTGGATTATTCTTTTTTAAATCAAATATTACTGCATCATCATTATCTAGTAAGAATTTTGAATCGGTATTATCAGTTCTAATTGGATCTAAATCGCCTCTATCATCTACATTAAAAGTTTCTGTAGTAATTTTACGATTTTTCTTTAAATTGTCAGTATAATCAGAAGTTATTCCTTTTGTAAATTTTTCAAAATTATATTTTTTATCGTTTTGTGGTTCTTTATATTTTGATTCTAAAAAATCTACAGAACCAGGACCAATTTGTAAAGTACCTTTTACTGTTCTTATTTTGTAAGCACAACTTTTAAATTTAAGAGTTTGAAGCTTCTCAGGTTTGAAATATGGCTGCCAACCCCATTCAATTCCAGCAAGCTTTTCATCATAACCTGCTTCACCTTTAGCTGGATTTTTATGATAATCATTTTTAAAGTTCCATTTTCTTTTAGTACCAAATTCATGGAACCACCACTCATTGTCTTCGTAAGTGTTACCACCAAATACCACTTTATTACCGCAGTTAGACAAAATTGTTTGTCTATATTTTGATGTATTTTTATTACCTAATTGATCTAAATTTTGTGCTGATATTATAGTTCCAACTCTATATTTTCTATATAAAGTAAATATAGAAGATGTAGCTTTAGATATATAGTCTGGAAATTCATCAATATAAAAGAAATGAGGAATTCTTGTATTTTCATTTCCAGGACGTCTTAATACAGAATATTGCATTATTAGTATAAAGAAAAGTCCAAAAGCAACACTTGCAGCTTCTCCTAAATCTCCTCTTCTTGTACATACTAAAGTGATTTCTCCATTTGCTAAAGCTTTATCATAATTTATATTATTTGTTCTATTACATAAAATATTTTTTACTCCAGGATGTCTTAATAAGTTATCTAATTGTGTTGATGCAGAATAAATATATTTTTCCGTATCTGCTCTACCAATACCATCTTTATAAAAGTTTTTCTTAAAGTATGAAATTTGAGTTTTATATTTATTTCTTAATTCTTCATCTTCTTCTAATTTTTTACACATATCTTCTGCTAAATCAAAATTATTAAGCATATCTAAAATATCTTCCATATTAGGTAGGTCTTCATTATTAAGTCTAGGATACATTTCTTTTAACAATATTGAAAGATTTTCAATTGCTTGTATTGATACATTTTCTTTAAAAGCTTCATCCATATCTGTATGTGTTTTGCCATATAAAGTTCTTAAAACAGAAGAAATTGCAACTGCTGTTTGAAGAGGATTTTCATAAATAAAAGGGTTCAAACCAGGTGAAGATTGATTTTCTGGATCTATTAAATTTACTGGCAAATTAAAGTTTTTTGCTACATCGAGTAATTTAGATGTAGATTCATAATCAGGAGACATTGATGTTATACCTAAATTTTTATATGTAAAATTGTCTTCTCCAGAGTTTGAATAAATTATCTTTTTCATATATGCTTTATATAACTTTAATTTATTAGAGTTAGGAACTAACATATTTAAACTAAAGTTTTTATTTATATAATCATTATCATAAGGACAATCTAATGAAGCTATACCAGTTTTTAATGCTGTAAATCCCATTTCCTTAGCCATTTGATTAAAAAAATGTTTCTTTTCCATGTCACGAGCCATCATTGGTTCGAACAGCATAGATGTCTTGCCGAGAGCCAGAAGCACCAATAATTAATAAAGATTCAAACCTTCTTACTTCTGGAATTTTAACTAATTTACCTGTATCAGAATCTTTACAAAGGACAACTTCACAAGTATATGGTCCAGTACCTTCTTTTGTTTCAGCTAAATTTAAACCACCAAAATCCATAATAGAATCTTGAATATCTCTAGTATTATTAATAGTAGTAAATAACCATTTAAATACCGGATAAAAAGTTGTAAGTGGTAAAAATACTGCAATTGCTGTAAATGCTGGAGAAAACAATTCAGAAAATTGAGTAGCAATAACTGAATAATTAGGAACTGAAAGTATAAATAACCAAACAAATTGGTTAACCCATTGCATTATCATTGATAAACTAATTAAATATAATGCAATACAATACAAATAAAAAAATGTAATTTTAAGTTGACCACCTTTTACAAATTTTGAACTTCCAGAAAATAAAAATGCAAATACAGGACAAGCAAGAGCCAAAGTATATGCAATTGGTCCCCAATATGAAAGAGACATTCCTGTAAAAACTAAAAATAAAATTTCTACAACTCTATCTACTGCTATGTAAATTGTTGCTAATGTTAATATGTATGTTAAAAACGTATTTCTATCTGTTTTTAAAAATTTTAAAAATTTATCTATATATTTCATCATATAGGTGTACGCCCACTTTCTACTTATATATTATATTCATATATATTATCTTATAAAATAGGTAAAAATGCAAGTAAAATGAGTAAAAAAGTAGGAAATAAATAATAAAGTATTTAGATAAATTCATAAAAAGTACTTGAAAGTTATAAACTTAATTAATATAATATAAAAATGAAAAAAGGAAAGGAACAAATAATGGAAAAAACAAAGAAAAAGTTGGGAAAAGAAAGTTTTATGCAAGGCGTTGCAGCACTTATGTTTTCTCAAATATTAATAAAAATACTAGGATTATTATACAAGCTATATTTAACAAATAAAGAAGGATTTGGAGATGCAGGAAATGCAATATACAGCAGTGGATTCCAAATATATGCATTATTACTTACATTATCTTCAATAGGAGTTCCAAATGCAATATCAAAATTAGTTTCAGAAAGAGTATCGTTAGGAGATAATAAAGGGGCACATAGAATATTTAAAATAGCATTTGCAACATTTGCTGTTATAGGTTTAATAGGAACGCTAATACTATTTTTTGGAGCAGGATATATAGCAAATTATTGGTTACAAATACCAGAAGCAGAACTTACATTAATAGCACTTTCACCATCAATATTCTTTGTATCAATATCATCTGTTTTAAGAGGATATTTTAATGGTCAAAAAACATTGAAAGCAACAGCTAGAGCACAAACATTGGAGCAAATATTTAAAACATTTTTAACAATTCTTGTTGTTGAAATTGTAGCTGTAATATCTAAAACAGACACTGTATATATGGCAGCAGGAGCAAACTTAGCAACAACATTTTCTACATTTTTAAGCTTTGGATATTTATACTTATATTATAGAAGTAGAAAAGAAGAATTAGGAACAGAAATAAAAGAAACTACAAATTATAAACCAGAAACTGTATTACAAATTGTAAAAAAAATATTATTTGTATCTATGCCAATGGCATTAAGTTCAATAATGTCATCATTAAATAAAAATATAGATTCAGTAACAGTAGTAGGTGGATTAAAAAATTTTATGTCAGATGAAGCAGCTAAAATTCAATATGGAATTTTAGGTGGAAAGGTAGATACCTTAACATCATTACCTCTTTCATTTAACGTTGCATTTGCAACAGCATTAGTTCCAGCAATAGCATCAGCTATGGCTACTAAAGATATGAAAACAGCAAACAAAAGAATTTCATTTTCACTTTTGATAACAATGCTTATAGGACTACCATGTACAGTAGGAATGATGATATTTTCAAATCAAATATTATATTTACTATTTCCAAATGCGCAAGAAGGTGGACTATTGCTGTTTATAAGTGCATTAACAATAATATTTACTGTTTTAGAACAAACAATAAATGGAGCACTACAAGGATTAGGAAAAATAATGGTTCCAGCAATAGCTTTGGGAGTTGGAGTACTTACTAAATTAGTAATGAATTTAGTTTTAGTACCAATACCAGAAATAGGAGCAGCAGGAGCAGCTTGGGGATCAGTAATATGCCATCTAGTAGCATTTATTATAGGATATAGTGTACTTAGAAAAAATATAAAATTAGAATTTAACTTTTTAAAATTTATACTAAAACCAGCTATAGCAACAGCAATAATGGGAATATGTTCATGGTTTATATATTCTATATTAACTGGTATAATAGCAGAAAAGTTGGCTATAATATTAGCAATTGTTGTAGCAATTACAATATATATTATTTCATTATTTATATTAAAAATTTTAAGCAAAGAAGAAATATATATGATTCCTTACGGACAAAAGCTATACAAACTTTTAAATAAAATCGGAATATACAAAGAAGCCTAAAAGCCTTGTAAATAAGGAGTTATAGTAATTAACAATCAACTATCCTTAGGGACAAAAGGATTACAAAGAAGAAAATAAAATAAAAAAAGAAGGATTTTATCGAAGATTGGCGAATAATCATAATAGTAGAAGAAAAACATCTACATAAACAAAATCTTATAGGAGGTAATTTAAATGAACAAATCAGATTTAGTAGCTGCTATAGCTGCAAAAACAGGAGACACAAAGAAAAATGCTGAAGCAACAGTTAACGCTTTTGTTGACGTTGTAACAGGAACATTAGTTAAAGGGGACAAAGTTCAATTAGTTGGATTTGGATCTTTCGAAGTAAGAAAAAGAGCAGCTAGAAAAGGAAGAAACCCACAAACTAAAGAAGAAATAAAAATACCTGCATCAAAAGCTCCAGTATTCAAAGCTGGTAAAGCATTAAAAGATTTAGTTAACAAAAAATAAGAATTATATAGATCTTATATGAATTCATATTAAAAACACAGGAGCTAAATCCTGTGTTTTAGCTTTTTTATGAAAAATATTTAAAAAAATTGAAATTAATATTGACAATCTATATAAAATCGTATTATAATACACAATGTCAGTTACAAAATTAATATGCAGATATGGCGGAACTGGCAGACGCACAGGACTTAAAATCCTGCGAGACTTAAATCTCGTGCCGGTTCGATTCCGGCTATCTGCACCATAGATTTATCAAGACATCCACTGTTTTGATAAATCTATTTTTTTGTAATTTTTGATAGAGTTCTAACAAAAGTTCTAACACTTTTCTAAAATAATGATTAAGTAATATTTTAGGTAAAGCAAATAGCATAAGTTTCTAATTTACTAATAAAAAAATGTCAAAATTGTGGAATGTATTTTATTCCAACATCAAGATTAGATAAAATTTATTGTGATTATCCAAAAGAAGATAGTAAGACTTGTAGAGAACAAGGTGAAGTATAAGCATATAATGAAAGATTAAAACCAAATAAGGCACTTGCTGAATATAGAAGAATCTATCAACAAAGGTCTATGATTGTTGGTAGAAATAAAGATAATAAACAGATGAAAAAAGAGTTTGATAAATGGAAAAAGGATACTAAAGATAGAGTTAATAAGTTGAAACATGGAATTTTAACAGAAGATGAGGTTTATGGGTGGTTAGGAGAAAAATAGTTAGAAATAGAGGTAATAGTAATGGAAATAAAAGATTTAGCAGGTTTAAGTAAACCATTAACAAAACTAGTTGAAACAGTATCACAAGGTATAGGAACATTATATGAACCTACACATATAAAGAAAATGGCCAAAGCAAGAGCGGAGGAAATTAAAACTATAACTACTGCTGTAGAAAATTCAGAATTGCCTATTCAATATAGCAATGGTCAATTAGTTGTAGATACTTCTACAAAAGAATTTATAGAGAGAACAGAACGAAGAATATTATTTATAGAAGCTAAAAAACAGAAGAATATTGAAGATATAGTATCAGAAGCATATAATAACCTTGAAACAGAAAAAGAAGTTTCGGAAGAACTTTTACAAGAAGAATGGATTAACAGATTTTTTAATATTGTTGGAGAAATAAGTAGTGATGACTTGAAAACGATATGGAGTAAGATATTATCAGAAGAAATAAAAGAACCGGGGAAATGCTCAATTAGAACATTAGAAAGTTTAAAAAATATAAGTAGAGATGAAGCTGAAACATTTAAAAAGATATCAAATTATATTATAAAATACAATGGAATATATTATTTGCCAAATGAAGATTCCTTATTAGAATATGTAAATATAAATTACGGAGAAATATTAAAATTAGATGAAGCATCTTTAATAAATTCTGCTGCAAGTGTTAGTGCCGTTTTAAGTTTTGATGAAAATATAAAAGAACAGTATTTAACATATAACAATAATATAGTTTTTGGTAAAAAAGATGGCAAATGTGAAATACATTTACAAGCATTTCCTCTTACAGAGGTCGGAAAAAATATTTTTGATATTTTATGTCCAACTTTTAATAAAGAATATTTTGAAAAATATATAGATATAATAAAAAATAAAATGGATATTTCTTATAGTAGAATATTAGAAATTCTACCAGATGGAAGAATAAGATATCAGACACCTATAATAAATGTACCGATAGAAAAGGAGTGATCTTATGCAAAATATTGAAACAAACAGAATTGAAAACAAAGAACAACTAAATGAAGATTTTGAACAAGAAGTAATAGCCTTTCTTAATTATAGAGAAGGTGGTTCGATATATGTTGGAATAAAGAAAAACGGACAAGTATCTGGACTACAAGATGTCGATTTAACACAATTACAAATTAAGGATAGAATAAAAAACAATATACAACCATCAACTTTAGGATTATTTGATGTAATTGTGGAAAATATAGATGATAAAGAAGTTATAAAAGTTGTAATTTCAAGTGGAACTGAAAAACCATATTATTTAAGAAAAAAAGGTAGAATACCAGAAGGATGCTATATAAGAGTTGGAAGTAGTAAAGAACGAATGACAGAAAGAATGATTGATGATATGTATTCTAAAAGAATTAAGAATACATTAAAGGAAATTGATTCTCCAAGACAAGAATTAACATTTAACCAATTAAAAATTTATTATGAAGAACACGAATTAAAATTAAACAATAACTTTTTACAAAATTTGGATTTACTAACAAGTGAAGGAAAATATAATTATAATGCCTTTTTATTAGCTGATGAAAACAATGTTTCAATAAAACTTGTAAAATATCTAGGAACTAATAAACTTGAATTATTAGAAAATTTAGAATTTGGTAATCGTTGCTTAATTACTGCTACAAATAATATATTAGATAGATTGAAAGTTGAAAATACTGTATATGCTAAAATTGAATATTTTGGTAGAAAAGAACAAGAAATGCTTGATAGTAAAGCTTTAAAAGAAGCTGTTATAAATGCAATTGTACATAATGATTATTCTTATGGAAATTCACCTATTATAGAATTATACTCTGATAGAATTGAAATAACTTCAGCAGGTGGATTACCTCAGGAACTATCACAAGAAGAATTTTTGGAAGGTGTTACTGCACCAAGAAATAAAGAACTTATAAGAGTATTTAAAGATGTAGAATTAATTGAAAATATTGGATCTGGAGTATTAAGAATTTTAGATGCGTATGATAAAAGTTGTTTTAAATTTATGGAACATTTTTTAAGAGTTTCTTTTAAATATAAAGAAAATCCTTTTGAATATGAAACTGATAAAAATGATAAGATAAATGATAAGATAAATGATAAGATAAATGATAAAGAAAAACGAATTTTGATGGTATTAATGAATGATCCTAAATTAACAATACCTGAAATAAATAAACTAACAAAAATATCAACTGCGACTATTTCAAGAATTTTAAAACAATTACAAGATAAACAGATAATTAAAAGAGAAGGTTCAAATAAATCAGGATATTGGAAAATATTAAAATAATTATTAAGTAATAAACTTCATTATTAAACATAAAATTGATGGAACAACTTAAAATCCTGCGAGACTTAAATCTCGTGCCGGTTCGATTCCGGCTATCTGCACCAAGAGAGTAAGAAGATAACAATTTTCTTATTCTCTTTTTTTGCGTAATTTTTATAATTTGCTAACCATTTGCTAACTTTGTAATAAGAAAAAAATTAGGAAAAGTTTATGTTATAGAAAAATATATTAAAGTTATTGTAAAATATCATATAATATGTTCATCCTTTTCAAAGGAAATCTTTAGGAAAGGAGGTCGCACCAATGACATCAGCAGATTTGATTTGGCGTTTGATAGAGTTGATTTTGAAAGATAAAGAAACAAGATCAGATGCTAATGAGCAAAAAAAAGATTAGAAATAATCTTGGAAGTGAAGGAACTACCACTCATCACTTCTTTTTTTGCATAAAAAAAGAACTAAATGCTACCACACATTTAGTTCGGTCGTCAATCTAACATCAACTGATTAACTTAAGTTGTTTATAGTATACTACATTCTTTAGTATATGTCAAACAGTTTTTTATATTCAATTTTTTACTTTTTCACTTGACGATACTTAAAAATTTATCATTTTTTATATATAACTATGGACTTTTGGTAAAAAATGTCTTAAAATAGTTATATTAAATTTGAAAGGGAGTAATAGAAGATGAATATTTGGCATGATATAAGTGCAGATAGAATAAAAAAAGATGATTTTGTTTCTGTAATAGAAATAAGTAAAGGTGGAAAAAATAAATATGAATTAGATAAATCAACAGGAATGTTAAGATTAGACAGAGTATTATATACAGCAACACACTATCCTGCTAATTATGGATTTATTCCAAGAACATATGCAGGAGATAATGATCCATTAGATGTTTTGGTACTTTGCCAAGAAAAAATAGTTTCTTTAGCATTAGTAGAATGTTATCCAATAGGAGTTTTAACAATGTTAGATAATAATGAAATGGATGAAAAAATAATTGCAGTTGCAAAAACAGATCCATTTTTAAATTGTTATAATGATATAACAGAAGTACCACCACATATTTCAGCAGAAATAATGCACTTTTTTGAAGTATATAAACAATTAGAAGGAAAACAAACAGTTGTAGAAAAAGTATTAGGAAGAGAAGAAGCAGAAAAAATAATTCAAAGTGCAATAGATAATTATAAAGAAAAATTTGAAAATAAATAAAAATGAATAAAAGGAGGTAAAACCATTGATTGAAAAAATAATATTCAATTTGCTAGCATTTACCTTATTCATAATAACATTTTTTAAAATGATAAGAAAAAATGATACTATTTATTTAAGCTTGATTATAATTCAAGCAATTGGAATAGCTATCAATTTCTTAGAATTAATTTTAGTAATGAATTTTGGAATTGTTTTAAAAATATTAATGTATGTTTTTTCAATAATAATTCCAGTAATAGTAATAATATTAGAAAAAAATAAATTTAATTATTCAGAATTAATATATATAGCAATTGCAAAAATATGTATGTTTTTTAAAGATTCAAAACAAGCAAAAAAGTTTTTAGTAAAACTTGTAACTAAATACCCAGAAAGTTATATGGGACATAAATATTTAGGAGAGATTTATGAAAAAGAGGGAGCACAAAGAAAAGCAATAGATGAATATGTTAAAGCAGTAGATATAAATTCAAAAGATTATAATTCATATTATAAAATTGCATATTTATTAGATGATTTAGAAAAACATGATGAAGCAAGACAAATGTTAGAAAATTTATTAAATAAAAAGCCAGAATATTATGAAGCATCAATATTACTTGGAAATATATTATATGAACAAGAAAAATTTAAAGAGGCCTCAAACATTTATTTATCAGCAATAAAATATGCACCATACAATTATGATTTATATTATAATTTGGCTATGGCATATTCCAGATTAAATGATTTTCAAAGTGCAAAAGAAGCATATGAAAAAGCAGCATTAATAAATGAACTAGAATATAATCCAAAATATAATTTGGCTCAAATTGCATTAATTTATAGCGATTTAGAAGAAGCAGAAAAATATTTTAATAAAAGTTTATATTCAAAAGAATTAGAAGGAATTTCATATTACTACTTATCAAAAATTGCACTTATAAAAAAAGATAAAGAAAATGCAATAAGTCTTATGAATATGGCATTAGAGGTAGAACCAACATTAATAGAAAAATTAAAAAAAGATGATATATTTATTACAATATTAAATTATATTAATCTTCCAAAAGAAATTCCTAGCAAAGATAAAAAAATAATTACAAGAAAAGCAAAAAGAGAAGAAGCTTGTAGAAAACATTTAGAACAAACTTATGAATTAGTTGGTAAATTAAATACTAGAGATATTAATGTGCAGGAAAGCAAAATTCAAAATTTAAAAATAGAAAATAAGCAAGAAAAAGAAATAAGTAAAGATTAAAGTAATAAAAATAAGCTATATCAATATAATAACTAATATAAAAGGAGTGAATTATATTGATGAATAAAAAAATAGGGATAATTGGCGGAGATTTAAGACTTTCTGAACTTGCTAAAATGTTATTGAAAGATGAATTTGAAATTAGTATATATGGATTAGAAAATGCAGAAGGCTTAAAAAAAATAGAAAAAAGTCAAAATATTGAAAATCTGTTAGAAAAATCTGATATAATAATAGGACCAATACCCTTTTCAACAGATAAAGTGTATATAACAGCACCATTTTCTGAAGAAAAAATATTAGTACAAAACTTAATTTCAAAAATGAAAAATAAAATTTTTATAGCTGGAAGTATAAATCAGGAATTTTTTGAAGAATTTTCAAAAAATAATAAAGTAATAGATATTATAAAAAAAGAAGAATTGGCAATATTAAATGCAATATCAACATCAGAAGGAACAATAAAAATTATTATTGAACAAACTTTGACAACAATTCATAATAGTAGTATTTTAGTAATGGGATTTGGAAGAATAGGAAAAATTTTATCTAATATGTTAAAAAAATTAAATGCAAATATATATGTAGAAGCAAGAAAAAATGAAGATATTGCATGGATACAAGCTTACGGATATACACCGATTAGGCTAAATGAGTTAGATCAAAATTTACAAAAATTTGATGTTATAGTAAATACTATTCCAAATATAATATTAAATAAAGCAAGATTAGAAACAGTAAAAAAAGAATGTTTAATTATAGATTTAGCATCAAATCCTGGTGGCGTAGATTTTAATGCTGCAAAAGAAAAAGGAATAAACGCGATTTGGGCATTAGCTCTTCCTGGAAAAATAGCACCAATTACATCAGCAAAATATATAAAAGAAACGTTATATAATATTTTTGAAGAAGCATAAAATATATTTAAAAATAAACATATGGAAAGAGGAATTAAAATGAGTATTTTACAAGCGATAATTTTAGGAGCAGTTCAAGGACTAACAGAATTATTACCAATATCAAGTTCTGCACATCTATTTATTATTCCATGGATAATGAATTGGAATATACCAGATGCATTTGATGTAGCATTACATTTTGGAACACTTTTAGCAATTGGAATTTTCTTTTTTAAAGATTGGATAGCTTTAATAAAAGGTGGATTTGAAAAAGTTGTAAAGAAAAAGGATTCTACAGAAGGAAGAATGTTTTGGTATATAGTACTTGCTACAATACCAGGAGGAATAATAGGTTTTATATTAGATAAATTTGCAGGCGATTTATTAACTAAACCAGTTATTATAGCAATAGCACTTATTGTAATGGGAATAGTTTTATATGTTGCAGATAAAAATTCTAAAACAAAAACTGAATATAAAGATATGACACTAAAACAAACATTTTTAATTGGATTATCACAAGCATTAGCTTTTATACCAGGAGTTTCACGTTCTGGAATAACAATGACAACAGGAAGATTAATGGGAGTTTCAAGAGAAGCAACTGCTAAATATTCATTTATGCTGTCAGCACCAATTGTTTTAGCGGCAACAATATTCAAATTAAAAAGTTTTGAATTTTCGATCCCATTTTTTATAGGAGTATTAGTTAGTTTTTTAGTTGGAATATTTGTTATCAAATTCTTACTTAATTATCTAAAAAAGGGAAGCTTTAAAGTATTTGCAATTTATAGAGTAATAATAGGTATTTTAATATTAGGAATAGTTTTTATAAAATAAATATATTTAATAAAAGAAGAGCTCTTAAAGAGTTCTTTTTTTATGTTCAAAAGTTAATATTACAGAAAGATTACAATTGCATTACGATTTAATTAAATATATTGACTTTAGCGTAAAAACAGGTAAAATTATAAGTATGAAAATTGTATTATTATGTAATTAAATAAAATAAAATATATATTTTTATATATGTAGGAACAAAGGAGAAAAAAATGCCAAGTTGCTTAGGATTGTATATAGAAAACAACCTAATTAAATATGCAAAAGTTGATAAAGATCATAATGTAATCAAAGTAGAAGCTTTTGGTATTAAGTTTTATGATAAACTTGGTGATGCAATAAAACAAATTATTGAAGAAACATATAGTTTTAAAACACCAATAAGTATTAACTTATCTCAAGAAACTTATAATTATTTTTATATGTTTAGTTTGTTAAACCAAAGAGATATGCCAAAAGCAATTCAAACAGAATTTGAAGCAGAATGTTTTGACAAAGGAATAAATGAAAAAACACTTGAATCAAGATATGCGCTAGTTAATTCTTTTGAGGATAAAGAAAAAATTAAAGTAATACATATTTCTACTTCTAAATCTGATATAGCTAGTAAAACACAGCAATTTAGTGAATATAAATTAACTACAATATCACCATTATCATTAGATATTGTAAATATAGTTTCAACAAAACAAAAAGAAAATATAGCAATTGTAAATATAGAAAATAAAACTACAGTTACTACAATAATAGATGAAAAAATATATGATATTAATACGATAGAAGAGGGTAGTTATCAAGTTCTTGAAGAAATAAGATTAAAAGAAAATTCATATGCGAAAGCTTATGAAATATGCAAAGGCACAACTATATATACAGCAGAAGGTGAAGAACTACAAACAGAAGAAAATTTATATTTAGAAAATATAATGCCAACATTATATAAAATTGTAAATGAAGTAAAAAATATAGTTGAAGGTAACTTAAATAAAATCGAAAAAATATATATAACAGGAACACTTTCAGTAATAAATAATATAGACTTATATTTTCAAGAATATATAAAAGATGCTCAATGCGAAATATTAAAACCATATTTTATAAATGAATTATCAAATATAATAAATATAAAAGATTATATGGAGGTTAATTCTGCAATAGCTCTAGCCTTACAAGGACTTGGAGAAGGTCTTAAAAATATGAATTTTAAGAAATCTAGTTTTGTAGATAATCTTCCTGAATGGACTAAAATTGAAATTGGCGGCAGTGGTAAAAAATTGAAAGAGTCTAGTCCAAGTAAATTTAACTTTTCATTTAAGTTCGATTTAAAAGAAAAGCTAGATAAAATTGAGACAATGCTATTAAGAGGAACTACAGGGTTATTAGCAATAATTTTAATATATACAGTATTTTCTGTTTTCTTAAATACTCAATTTCAAAATAAAGAAAATGAAATAAAAGTAGTAGAAGAGCAAACTACTGCACAGTTAAAATCAATAGATTCTGACATATCTAAAATAAATGAAAAAACAAATCAATACATTAAATCTAGAGAAAATTTAGAGCAAATAAGTGACCAGTTAGCTGAAAGTGTAAAAACTAAAAATTCAATACCAACATTATTACATCAACTTATGAATGCAATTCCAGTTAATGTTCAGATTACATCAGTAGAAAATACATCATCAAAAAAAGTAATAATAGAAGCACAATCAAAAACTTATGATCCATTAGGATATTTTGTTGTTAAAATTAGAGTAGATGAAATATTAACTAATGTTGTATCAACTTCTGGAAAAAAAGAGGGAGATTTTGTTAAAATTACAATAGAAGGAGAATTGTCATGAAAAAGATATTATTAATTGTTCTAATACTTTTAATGGGATTTCTAACATGTCAAGCTTTGATATCTGGAGTAGAAATAGGAAATTTTAAAATATTAAGTATACAACAAATATCTAAAGAAAGTAATAATATAGATACTCAAATAGAGTCCCTAAAAGAAAAAATAGACAAAGATTATCCTGCAAAAGATAGTGAATTAAAAACAAAATATAAGACACTTGAAGCAGAAAAAGAAAAATATTTACAATTATCAAGTGTAAGTACTGAATCTGAATTGCAACGAGCAAATAAACGTCCAGAATATGTAATGCAATTTTTATGGATACGTTTAGGAAATCATGCAAAAGATCAAGGCGTAAAAATGAGTATAGGTGTTGTAAATGGAAGTAGTAAAGTTACAGGATATTATGATTTAAACTTTACTATAACAGGACAATATGTAAGAATAATAAATTTTATAACAGCAATAGAAAATGACACAAAATTAGAATTTAAAATTGAAGAATTTAAGCTTAAACCTCAAACAGATAATACAGAACTTCAAGCAACATTTAAAGTAAAAGATATTGGATTTGATTTAACTACAACACAAATGATAAATACTACAACAGAAACACAAGCACAAACAAATAATTCTACAGAAGAAAATACAACTACAAATAATACAACTACAAATAGTACAAATAATACAAGTAGTGGAAATACTACAATAAACAACCAAAACAATACAAATACTATGAATAGTACAACAAATTGATAATTTCATAGAAAGGAATATAAGTATGATAAAATCAATTTTTAAAGAAATTTTTATAATGATATTAATATGTATTGCAATAGTATTAGTTATGGGAGTAATTTTTTATAGTTACATACCAACAAATAAAATTGTGCCAGAAAAAATTTCATATAAAGCACCAGAAAATATAAAAAATGAACTGCAAGAAACCATATTAAATGAAACGCAAGAAGTAATTGTAAAATATGATGTTGATGCTAGTGATTTAAATAAATATAGTAAATCAGGTGATTATGTAAAAGGAAAGGCTAATCCATTTGAACTAGATGATACAAATACTAATTCTACAGGAAACACTACAAATGGAACTAATTCAAGCAATACAAATTCTAATAAAACGAATTCCGGATCATCAGGAACATTTTATAATGAAGCCGGGACAAAATAACTTTAGAATATATATAATTTAATATATATTACAATAATAATTTATAAGGAGGAATTTTTTATGTTTAAAAAACAAAATGGTATTACATTAGTTGCTTTAGTAATAACAATAATCGTTCTTTTAATACTAGCAGGAGTATCACTTTCTATGGTATTTAATCAAAACGGTATAATTACAAAAGCACAAGAAGCTAAAAATGCTGCAAAAAATGCAGATGCTGATTTTAACAAATTGACAAATGACACAGTAGATTATATTACTAATATGACTAAATAATTAAAAAGGCAAACTAAAAGGGATATGCATTATAAAGATGTATATCCCTAATTTTAAATTAAGAGGAAAATATGGAAGTAAATATATTTATATATACAATAATATTTATAATAGGAACTTTATTTGGTAGTTTTTTTACACTTGCTGTATATCGAATTCCATTAAGGCAAGATATAACACATACACATTCTTATTGTCCTAATTGTAAACATAAACTAGGATTTTGGGATTTAATACCTATTTTTAGTTATGTTTTTTTAGGAGGAAAGTGTAGATATTGCAAGCAAAAAATAAGACCAAGATATTTAATATTAGAAATACTATCAGGAGTGGTATTTGTTTTATATGCAATTAGCTTAAATTTAGATTTTAATAATTTAGCTAATAACAAAATAATATATTTTGTATTTGGAATATTATATATTGCAAGTTTATTTATTATAGCTGGAATAGACAAAGAAAAGAGAACTGTTCAAAAAGAAGTTGTTTTATTTGGAATTATTATTGAGGTTATATATATGATTTATCTATATATATTAGAAGATATTAACATGTATAGATATGTTATATATTTAAGCATTATGCTTATTTTTATAATTATAGATATTATTTTATTAAAGAAAAAAGGAAAAACAAATTATACATTATGGGTATTAGTATTAAGCTTATTTATGGCAGTGTTTTGCTATGAAACAGTATTTATATTAACAGTAATTTATACAATGCTAATAATTGCAATATCTACAATGATTAAGAAAATAGGAAGTAAACAGAAAAATAAACCAATAAGAGCAAAAAAAGAAATTCCAATAGCTTGTTATATGTGTATTTCAAATATAATAATTTATATTATAGCAAATGCATGTATTACATATTTAAGATAAGCAGGTGAAATAATGTTAAACAAGAAAAGTTTTTTTAAATCAAATAAAGGATTTACTGAGGCAGATATAGTAATTGCTTTAGTAATTATAGTTTTATTTGCAGGAATAGTAGTTACAGGAATATACAATATTTATTTAATAGAAACCCAAATATCATATGGGGCAGAAGCAACACAATATATAATTTCTGCTTTAGAATATTCTGATAAAATAAATTATGAAGAAGTAACAAAAGCAAGTATTGAAAAATATTTAGAAAATATTGATTTACCAGGAGAATATACAAAAGAAGTTGTGGTAACAAATTATAATGAAGAAGAACAAAATAAAGATAAGCAAAACATTATAAAAAAAGTAAAAGTAGCAATAACATATAATATACATGGACAAGAAGAAAAAATAGAAATTACTAAATTAAAAATAAAAGAGTTTTAAGGCAAGGTGAATAAAGATGAAATCTCAAAAAGGAATAACATTAATAACTTTAACTATATATATAATTCTAATGACAATGTCAATAGGAATACTTGTAAAGATATCATCTTTTTTTACTAGTAATATAAATAGAATGGATTTATTAGGAAGTAATATATCACAAATAACAAAATTTAATATGTATTTATTAGAAGATATAAAAAAAAGTGATATACAAATTTCTGAATGTGGAGAAAGATTATTGATATTATCTGATGGTACAACATACCAATATATTGGAAATAGTATTTATCGAAATAAAGTAAAAATATGTAAAAATATTAGTTATGTATATTTTGAATGGATAAATAAAGACAATTTAGAAGAAAAACAAATAATAAGAATGGACTTTGCAGTAGAAGGCTCAATAAAATATACAAAAAAATTAGAATATGTATTAAAATACTATTAAATATGGTAATTTAATGAAAATAAAAAAATATAAACAAAAAGATAAAAAAATGTAGTATAATTATATTATAACAAAAGAAGGAGGCAAAAATGGATATCAAAAGAAGACAACCAATAGGAATTGAATTAGTAAAAAGAGGAATAATTCAAGAAGAAGATATAGAAAAAGCTTTAGAATACCAAAAAGAATATCCAAATAAAAAGATAGGGGATATTATAAATATTTTGAATTTATGCAATTCAGAAACTCTTATAAGTTCTATAGGAGAAATAATGGGTGAAAGGGCTATTTTGTTAACTGCTAAAGATATAACAATTAATATGACAGATTATATTTCATTAGATGTAGCAAAACAAAATAAAGCAATACCATTTGATATAGCTCAAGGAAAAATAAAAGTTTGTTTTGCAGATACAACAAATAGAAGATCAATTGAAAATATAAGATTATTATTATTAAACAAAGGTTTAGTAATGGATAGATATATAACATTTGAAACAAATATAGAAAATATACTTGAATCTTTAGAAGGAGTAGCTTCTGATAATATAAATACTAATAGAGATATAGTAGGTTTACTTGATAGTATAATAAAAACTGCTATGGAAAAAAGAGCAAGTGATATACATATAGAGCCATTAGAAAAAAAAGTAAGAATAAGATATAGAATAGATGGAGAATTATATACTGCTGCAATAATAGAGAAGGAAAAACAAGCTCAAA
Organism: uncultured Lachnospiraceae bacterium; assembly: GCA_964455975.1. Lineage (GTDB taxonomy): Bacteria > Bacillota > Clostridia > TANB77 > CAG-508 > JAETTH01. Next base: position 5,986 of record CAYVYP010000011.1, on the reverse strand, counting down.
TAATAGGAAGATTAAAAGCAATATCAAATATGCATCAAGAAAAGCAAGAATCACAAGATGGTAGAATTCTTTCATATTCAGATTATAATATACGTGTTTCTTCACAAAAAAATGTATATGGAGAAAAATTTGTTTTAAGATTATTAAAAAAGAACAATGATATTAAAAGAATATTTGAATTAGGATTTCCAAATGATGAAAAATTACTGCATGAAAGTTTTGATAAGAAAAATAGTATTACAGTAATTGCAGCTCCTACAGGAGAAGGAAAAACAACTACACTATATAGTATAATAGATTATTTAGACAAACCAGAAATAAATATAACAACAATAGAAGACCCAGTAGAAATTAGAATTCCAGGATTAAATCAAATTGAAATAGATTCAAAAACAAGTTTTTCAGATTCATTAAGAACTGTTTTAAGACAAGACCCTGATATAATTCTAGTTGGAGAAATAAGAGATAGAGAAACAGCAGAAATAGCAATGCAGGCTGGACAAACTGGACATTATGTATTATCAACAATACATACAATAGATAGTATTGAAGTAATAACAAGACTTAGAAAAATGGGCGTTTCAAATTATGATATAGCAAGTACATTAGCAACATCTGTATCACAAAGATTAGTTAGAAAATTATGTCCACATTGTATGAAGGAACGTGATTTTACTGAAGAAGAAAAAGAAATAATAGAAAAAATAGGAAATAAATATAATGTTAATTATGATTTGAAAGAGGCAAAAACATATTCACCAGTGGGATGTAAAAATTGTAATCAAAGTGGTTATTATGATAGAATTGGAATTTTTGAAGTTTTAGTTTTAACAGATAAAATAAGAGAATTAATAACAAATGATGCTTCAAGTATAGAAATAAAAAAAGAAGCACTAAATGAAAGTTATAAACCATTAGTAATAGATGGATTAAACAAAGTTATAAGTGGACAAACAACACTTCAAGAATTAAATAAAAAGTTGTTAATGTATTAAAATAAGAGAGGGGACTACAAATGATAGAAATAGAAAAGATATTAAATATAGCAATGCAAAAAGATGCTTCTGATGTTCATTTAATTTCTACTTTAAAGCCAATGTTAAGAATAAGAAGAGAATTAATATCAATAGAAGAGTTTCCAGTATTAACAGAAGAAGATATGTGGGAAATATATGATTTTTTTGTAAGAGGAAATATTGATAAAGACCAGGAGTTTAAAGAAAGAAGAAGATTAGATATGTCATATGAACATCTTGACATACGTTTAAGGGTAAATATATCTTTATCAGAAGAAATACCTATATTTACATTAAGACTTATAAAAAATAAACTTCCTAGATATGAAGACTTAGGAGTTCCAGATATAGTAAGAAGAATGACATATCAACCACAAGGATTACTATTAGTTACAGGAAAAACTAATTCAGGAAAAACAACAACATTAAATGCCTTAATAAATGATATAAATGAGAGTCAAAATAAAAAAATATTAACATTGGAAAATCCAGTTGAATTTAAGCATGTTTCTAAAAAATCAATAATTGTTCAAAAAGAAGTAGGAATAGGAAGAGATTCACTTACTTTTAGTGATGGAGTAAAAAACTCATTAAGAGAAGATTGTGACATACTAGTAATAGGAGAGATTAGAGATAAAGAAACAATGGAAGCAGCTATAGAAATGGCCGAATCTCGGACATCTAGTAATAGGAACATTACATACAAAATCTTGTGCTGAAACAATCGATAGAATGATAAATTTTTATGAGGTTTCAGATCAAGCACAAATCAAATATTTATTGTCATCATTATTAAAATTGGTAGTATCTCAAAGATTACTAAAAGGAGCTAAAGGAGATTTAGTATTAGTTCCAGAGGTAATGGTAGTAGATAATATAATAGCTGGAGTAATAAGAAAAGAAAAAATGAGCGTTTCTGAAATAGAAGATGCAATACAAAGTAATTTAGAAAAAGGAAGCATAGGGCTAATAAATTCAATAGCAAAACTATTTGTAGAAGATAGAATAAGTTTAGAACAAGCAAAAGCACAAATAGAAGAAAAAAATATTGAAATATTGAATAAAACTATTATGCAATTAAAAATAAAAAAAGAACAAAAATAAAAGCTATATGGGAGGGAGGCCAAAAAGATGCCAGAATATGTATATAGGGCAATAACTAAAGGTGGACTAGTAGTAAAAAATAAGGTTGAAGATTCTAGTAAACAAACATTAGTTAAAAGGCTAAAAAATAATGGACTAATGCCTATAGATATAATTCAACTTAGTTTTTCTGGAAGATCCAAAAAAACACAAAAAAGAAATATAAGCAATGTAGAAAATATATTAAAAAATGTAGATACAACAAATTTAAGAAAAACTCAAGAAATAAGAAGTTTAACTAAACTTGAAAAGATAAATCTAGCTTTATCTGCAACACAGAAGGTTACTAATAGAGATTTAGTTATATTTACTCAAAATTTTTATTTGTTGAAAAAAGCAAATTTTAATAATATACATGCATTAAGTACAATAATTCAGAGTACAGAGAATTTATCATTAAAAGGAATTTTAGAAGATATTTTAGCAGGAGTAGAAGCACGGAGAAAATATGTATACAACAATGGAATATTATTCAAATGTATTTCCTTATATATATATTAATATGATAAAAGTTGGAGAATTGTCAGGTTCACTTACAAAATCTTTAGAGCAAGCTGTAAAATATTTAGATGAAAGTTCAGAAATAAATAAAAAATTAAAGAAAATATTAATACCAAACATATTACAATTTACATTACTATTAGTAATGTTAGTTGTTGGTACAATAGTTGCAATACCAGCGATACAAAGTGTTTATGACAGCGTTGGAAGTACGGCAAAATTACCAGTAGTAACTGTCTGGTTTTCAGGAGTTATAGATTGGCTTGTAGCATTTTGGTATATCCCTACAGCAATAATTGTACGGTATAGTGGCAGGAATTATAGCATATATAAATACTCCAAAGGGTAAATATAATTTTGATTATTTTAAATATACAGCCCCAATATTTGGAAAGTTAATATATGGTTTAGATTTTTCAAGACTTATGAAAGCAATGCTTCTTAATTTAAAAAATGGAATGAGAATACAAGAAGCATTAGAAGTAAGTAAAAATGTTGTTAAAAACTATGTAATGTTATCAATTATTGAAACTTCAATGAATAATATATTAATAGGACAATCTTGGGTAGAACCTTTTGAAAAATCTGGATTATCATCTCCAATGATGACAGAGATGTTAAAAATTGGTATGCAAACAGATCTTACAGAGATGATGGAAAAATTAGTTGAATATATAGAAATTGATATAAACGTTATAATGGATAATATTATGAAAATATTACCACAAGTGGTATATTCAATAGTTGGTGTAGTTCTTATATTCTTTGTATTAGTAGTATTAGTTCCTTGTATTGAAGTATACATGGGTACATTCTTATTTGAATCAGTAAATTTATAAAAATAAAAATGGGCAGATTTAATATCTGCCCAAAAACATAACTAAAAACAGAAAGGAAAAGCGTATGAGGATTGGAATAGACATTGGTGGTAGTCACATAGGAGTTCGGTTTAGTTGAAAATTCAGGAAAAATTATATTAAAAAAAGAATATAATTTAACTTTAAAAGAAAAACAAGATGATATAAAAAATGTAATTATATATAAAATAATAGAAATTATAAAAGAACTTTTAAAAGAAAAAAATATAGAAATCACACAAATAGAACAAATAGGAATAGCCTCTCCAGGAGCAATTAAGAATAATAGAATATGTAATATAGTTAATCTTAATATAAAAGAATTTGATATAATAAAGGGATTAAAAAAATATTTTAATATTAATATAAAATTATGTAATGATGCAAAATGTGCAGCAATTGCGGAAAATTTATATGGGGGTTTAAAAGAATATGAAGATAATATATTTTTAACAATAGGAACAGGAATAGGAGGAGCAGCATTTTTAAAACATAAATTGTTAGTTCCACAAAAAAATTCTGGGTTCGAATTTGGACATATGATAATACAAAAAGATGGAAATCCTTGTAAATGTGGAAATTTAGGATGTTTTGAAACATATGCATCAATAAAAGTATTAAAAAAGAAAATAACAAATTATTTAGAATTAAACCCAGATATATCAGGAAAAGAATTACGAGAACTAATAGAAAAAAATATGCAAAATGAAGGAGTAGTACATATAATAGATGAATATATTGAATATTTAAGTATTGGGCTTGTAAATTTAATTAATATATTTGAACCACAGGCAATAGGAATAGGTGGTAGTTTTTCTCATTATGAAGATATATTACTTAAAAAGTTAGAAGAACGATTAAATAAAAAAGATTTAGTATTTAATAAAGATGAAAAAATAATTATAAAACTAGCATTACTTGAAAATGATGCTGGAATAATAGGAGCAGCAATGTTATAACATCGCTGTTTTTTATATTTCATATGTGTTGACAAAACAATAAAAAAATAGTATAATGATTAACAGTTATTACCAAAATGGTAAAGAAGAGATTTAAAAATATATGAGTTATTTTAGTATGAGATTTAATAAATAACAAATAATAATTATAAAAATTTGATTCGTGAAAATAAAAATAAAATATATAATAAACTCTATAAAAATTACATACATTGTTCGGAGATTGTTTTTGTATGTAAAGTAGAGTTTATAGTTATTGTAATAAATGAGATAGAATTATTTTAGAGAAGAATCAAATAGTTTATAATATTAAACTATTTTTTTAGTGCAAAAATACATGAAATATATGTTTTAAATGAGATAAATTTATAAGGAGAGAAATAAAATATGACAAACGAAAATAACAATATTCAAGAGAAAAAAAGTGTAGAAAGAACAAATAACTTTAAAAAAAGATATCCAAGAAAAGGAGTAAAAAAAGAAGTAAATAAGATAAATGAGACTAATAAAATAAATGAGAAAAAAATTGAAATAAGTGAAATAGTAAAGACAGAAAAAACAGAACAGATAATAAAAAATAAAAATCCTAAAATTCAAAAAAGTAATAATAAAAAAGAATTAGATTTCGATTTTAAGAAAGAAAGTTTAAAAATAATACCACTTGGTGGAATTGAAGAAATCGGAAAAAACATGACTGTTTTTGAATATGGGGATGAATTAATAATAGTAGATTGTGGACTAGCTTTCCCAGAAGATGATATGTTAGGTATAGATTTAGTAATACCAGATATAACGTATTTAGAAAGAAATAAACATAAAATAAAAGGTTTAGTTGTAACACATGGTCATGAAGATCATATAGGTGCAATTCCATATTTATTAAAACAAGTAGATATGCCAATTTATGCAACAACACTTACTATGGGATTAATAAAAAATAAATTAGAAGAACATAAATTATTAAGAAAAACAAAATTAAAAATTGTAAATCAAGGTCAAACAATTAATTTAGGAAAAATGCAAGTAGAATTTATAAGAAGTTCACATAGTATACCAGATGCAGTAGCGTTAGCTATTCATACACCAGCAGGAACAGTAATTCATACAGGTGACTTTAAAATAGATTATACACCAATTGATGGCGAAAGAATGAACTTAGGACGTTTAGCAGAACTTGGAAATAAAGGTGTATTAGCGCTTATGTCTGATAGTACAAATTCAGAAAGAAAAGGATACACAATGAGCGAAAGTACTGTTGGAGAAGTTTTTGAAAAATTATTCCAAAATTGTACCAAAAGAATAGTTGTAGCAACTTTTGCATCAAATGTTCATAGAGTACAACAAATAGTAAATTCTTCAATAAAATATGGAAGAAAAATAGCTATTTGTGGTAGAAGTATGATAAATATGATAAATACAGCAAGAGAACTAGGATATATTAAAGTTCCTGATAATGTATTTATAGATATAGATATGATAAAAAATTATACAGATGATCAGCTTGTTATAA
>CAYVYP010000010.1:0-32048 GCA_964455975.1 uncultured Lachnospiraceae bacterium | reverse complement strand
GTTCACTCACAATTTTTTGTTGTATTAAGAATAGCGTTGTCATAGATGTAGAACAACGGTGATAGTACATTGATTATAAGTAAATCGCGGTAAAAAGATATTAATAGATGGCGGTGGAAATAGTGATATAGAAAGGTTTGATGTTGGTAAGAGCATTTTGCTTCCATATTTATTAGATAGAGGAATAAATAGTTTGGATTATGTGATGATTTCACATTTTGATTCAGATCATTGTAATCGGATTAATTGCAGTATTAGAGGCTTTAAGCATTAAAAATTTATTAATAGCAAAGCAATCTAGCATTAGTGAAGAATATAAAAATATTATAAATATAGTTAATAAGAAAAAAATAAATGTGATATTTTTAAAAAAGGGAGACAAAATAGATTTAAAAAATGGTGAATATATAGACATTTTGCATCCTACAGAAGATTTATTAAATGATGGAAAAGGTGGATTAAATATAAATTCTATAACTGCAAAATTTGTTTCTCAAAATTTTAGCATTTTATTTACTGGAGATATAGAAAAAGATGCAGAGAGGATATTAGTAAATACCTATAAAGATAAATTAAAAGCTGATATTTTAAAAATAGCTCATCATGGCTCTAAAACTTCTACTACAGAAGAATTTTTAGAGTGTGTAAATCCAAAAATTGCATTAATAGGAGTTGGAAAAAACAATACTTTTGGACATCCAACAGAAGAAGTATTAGAAAGATTAAAAAATAGAAAAATACAAATATATAGAACAGATTTAGATGGAGAAATCACAATACAAATTAATGAAAATTATAAATACAAAATAGAAACAAAATTATTTAATAATGAATAAAATGTAAAAAATTTCAAATAATACTTATATAAGGTTATTTGAGAGGAAAATATTATGAAAAATAAATTGATAATATTAAGTTTAATTTTAATATTAATTATAATAGCAATAATTTCAGGTATATATATGTATAAACTAAATAATATTGCGAAAACTGAAGTTAATAATACAAAAACATTGGCACAAGTAAGTGATGAATGTACAGATGAATATGCTGAAAGTATAAAAAATATAGCTACAATAAATACTAATTTTCAAGAAGAAAAAATAACACCAAATACAAATATTATAATAGAAAAATTTTATAAAAAATGTTCACATATTATAAAAGAAAAAAAAATAGTTAGTGAAAATTTAATTAATATGAATAAAGAGGAATTGCAAAAAGAATATCCTAAATATGATATAAAAATTTTTTCAACTAAAGAGGTCTGTTTATATATAGAAGTTGATGAATATTGTAATGAGCACTATATAGTAAAAGATGAAAATGATTTTATAAGTATATATGAAATTGATGAAAATAAAAATTTAAAATTAAAAGAAAAGACTAATATTTCTACAAAATTATTGCCTGATGCAGATAAAATATATTTAAAAAATGGAATACAAATTTATGGAAAAGAAAATTTAAATAAAGCTATAGAAGATTATGAATAAAAAAAGTGAAAATTTTAATTTTCACTTTTTTGTTGTTGTAATATATCTTCTTTATTTAAAGTACCTTGTTTTATTAATTGTCTAACATACATAATAAATGCAAATAATGTAAGTGCTAAAGCTAAATAATAAATATATACATCAAATTTAAATGCAATATTAAAGTATTTTACAGCAAGAGAAGATACAATAGCTATATAAAATATTACTGTTGCAAGTTTTCCATACCATTTGCTAGAAACAACAAAATTCTTTCCATATAAGAATGCAGAACCTACAATCATTAAAATTTCTTTTAAAACTACTATAACTAAAATCCACATTGGAATAACTTTTTCAACAGCTAGAACTCCAAGAATTGATATTTGAGTTGCTTTATCTGCTAATGGATCTAAAAGCTTACCAAGATTTGTTATAAAATTATATTTTCTTGCAATAAATCCATCTAAAATATCTGTTAATCCGAGAAATAGTTAAAACTATGAATGCTAATAAATAATTACCAGAAACAACAGCCTTTAAAATAAATGGAATTAAAATAAATCTAATTATTGTTAATATATTTGGAATGTGCTTTGCCATTTTATAATCCTCCTAAATTTCTACATATTATATTATATTTTTTACTACAAAATTTGTCAAGATTAAGAGATAATTTTAAATTCCAAATTATTATTTATTGAATTTACAGATATAGTTTGACCGTTTTTTAGTTCTGATTTTAGAATCATATCTGCAAGTTCATCTTCTAAATATCTTTGTATTGCTCTTTTTAGAGGTCTTGCACCATATTTAAAATTTGTACCTTTGTCTAGTAAAAATCTTTTTGCTTCTTTTGTTATTTCCATTTTGATATTTTTATTAGCTAGTGCTTTTTTTGTATCATCTAGCATTAAATCTACAATTTTTAATAATTCTTCTTTAGTTAATGAATCGAATACAACTATTTCATCTATTCTGTTTAAAAATTCAGGTCTAAATATTTGTTTTAATCCTTCTTCTAGTTTTGATTTATCAACTGTTTGTTTACCAAAACCAATAGAATTGTTATTTAAATTTGATCCTGCATTAGAAGTCATTATAATAATTGTATGTTCAAAGCTAACTGTATTTCCTTGAGAATCTGTTAATCTTCCATCATCTAAAACTTGAAGAAGAATATTAAATACATCATTATGAGCTTTTTCGATTTCATCTAATAATATTATTGAATATGGATGTCTTTTAACTTTTTCTGTTAAGCCCCCAGCATCATCATACCCTACATATCCAGGAGGAGCTCCAATTAATTTAGAGGTAGAATGACTTTCCATATATTCAGACATATCTATTCTAATTATGTTAGAAGAATTTCCAAACATTTCATATGCTAAACTTTTAGCAAGCTCTGTTTTACCAACACCAGTTGGACCAACAAATATAAAAGATGGTGGTCTTTTTGTGCTTTTTAAACCAGCTCTATTTCTTCTAATAGCTCTGGATACGGCTTCAACTGCTGAATTTTGTCCAATTATTTTTTTATGAAGGTTATTTTCTAAATTTAAAAGTTTTAATGTTTCTGCTTCAGTTATTTTTTTAACAGGTATTTTAGTCCAACTTTCAATAACTTCTGCAATGTCTTGAACAGTTAATTCTTTTAATTTTAAAGAATTATTTAACTTATCAATTTCTTCTATTAAATTGCATTCTTTAGTCTTAAGTTCAGCAGCTTTCTTATAATCTTCTGGAGAATCCGCTTCTGCAGCTTCTTCTTTGTCTTCTTCTACTTTTTTTAATTCATTTTTTAAAATTTCTAATTTATAAAGTTCTTTATTATCTAAATTTATTCTTGAACAAGCTTCATCTAATATATCAATAGCTTTATCTGGTAAAAATCTATCATGTATATATTTTTCAGACATAATTACTACTTGTTTAATAACATCTGTAGATATTTTAACTTTATGAAAATCTTCATAATATTTTTTAATTCCATTTAAAATAGAAATTGAGTCAGCTTCATTTGGCTCTTCAACAATTATAGGCTGAAATCTTCTTTCTAAAGCACTATCTTTTTCAATGTATTTTCTATATTCTTTTAAAGTAGTAGTACCAATTAATTGAATTTCACCATTAGATAAAGAAGGTTTTAAAATATCTGCCGCATTCATAGAATGTTCTGCATCTCCAGCACCAATTATATTATGAATTTCATCTATTACTAAAATAATGTTTCCTAAATTTTTACATTCATCTATAATAGATTTCATTCTACCTTCAAATTGACCTCTAAATTGAGTGCCTGCAATAACAGAAGTCATATCTAAAAGATAAACTTCTTTATTTAATAATTTTGCAGGTACTTTACCAGCAGCTATTTTAATTGCTAAACCTTGAGCAATAGCTGTTTTACCAACACCAGGTTCACCAATTAAGCATGGATTATTTTTAGAACGTCTATTTAAAATTTGTATCATTCTTTGAATTTCTTTATCTCTACCAATCACAATATCAATTAGATTGCTTTTAGCTTTATTTGTAAGATTTGTACCATATGTATCTAAAAATTTTCTTTTTTTATCTTTTGGTTTTTTTTCTACTTTAACTTTTTTTCTATTAGAAGAATCTTCACTTGCATCTGGAGATTCATTGTTTACTGACTTTCCAAACATATTTGCAAAAATTGAGCCTAAAGAAGCAGTATTATTTTCTTGATTTTCTATATCCTCAATATCTAAATTTTGAGAAATATCACCTAAAATATTTTCAAATTGTTTAGACATATCATTAAGTTCATCTTCAGAAATATTAGCTTGTTTTGCTAAAGCTTCTATTGGATTAATACCTTTTTTCTTAGCACAATCAAGACATAAACCTTCTAAAGCAAAAGTATTATCTTCTTTTTGCTTATTTATATAAATTACAGCTGTATTTTTATTACAAATTGAACATAACATAAATTTTACTCCTTGTATAAAATAATATTATAATAATACAGCAAAAAGCTTAAATAGTCAATGAATTGAAGTTAAAAACAATATGTTAAAACATAAATTTACAAAAAGGACACAAAATAATTGAAAAGCCAAATAAGTAATGTTATAATGGTAAAAAAAGTGAAAGAGAGATAACTATTATGTTTAATAAAAGAAAAATAATATATGCTGTTATAATAGCAATATGCGTAATAGCGGTAATTATGGCTTTAATTTTTCAGATTACTGGAAATAAAAAAGTTAGTAATGAACAAAATAATGTAAGTAATGAGGATCATGTAAATATTACAACTGATTATGATGCAATAAAAGAAGAATTTAATAATTTATTTGATAATAAATTATATAAAGATGAAAATGATTATTCAAATTTAGTAAAATATAAGCAAGAGGAGGATTTTGTTTTTACTTATAAGTTAGAACAAAAAAATGACAATAAATATGATATAAATATAAACATACCATTAATTAATATACAAGGATATGAATTATCAAAATTAAATGAAACGACAAATTCAATGTTCATATTAAAAGCAAATGAAATAATAACTTCATCAAAAGCATATACAGTATATAATATAGAATATACTGCTAATATAACTAATAATATATTATCAATAGCAATAAAATCAACTATAAAAGAAGGGGAAAATGCACAAAGGATACAAATACAAACATATAGTTTTGATTTAAAAAATCAAAAAAATTTAACAGCTTATGATATATTTACAAAAGAAAATATAGATATAGTAGATGCAGAAAAAATGATAAAAACTGGAATAACAGAAATAAACCAATTAGCACAAGCTTTAAATAATTCAGGATATAGTGCATATAAAAGAGATTTAACAAGTAGTATATATACTGTTTCAAAGACTGAAAATTTTTATGTAGATAAAACAGGGAGAATTTATGCAATATATGCATATGGAAATCAAAATTATACATCAGAATATGATGTAATTGCATTTTAAAAAGATAAAAAAGAAACTACTCAAGTTAATGGAGTAGTTTCTTTTTGAAAATAAAAGGGGATGTTTTCTTTTTTATAGTAAATAGGTATAACATTTACTATAAATATAATATATCAATCCTTTTTGTCCATTTTGTGAACTAAAAGTGATTAATCAGAAAAATTATGGTTGTTCTCCTAAAGTTAATTTTAGTTCTTTTTCTTCACCATTTCTATTTATTTTAATTTTTAATTCATCACCTATTTTATGAGAATTCTTTATTTCATTTAATTCATTCATAGTGGTTATTTTTTTTCCATCAGCTTCAATAATAACGTCTCCAGCTTTAACATCAGCTTTTTGTGCGGCTGAAAAATCTTCAACTTCTTTTACATAAATACCAACAACTAATTTGTTATAAGTTGCAGTTTTCTCATCTAAATCTATACCACTAATTCCAATATAAGGTCTTTTTACTTTACTATATTGAATTAATTGAGAATATATATCTTTTGTAGAATTTATAGGAATTGCAAATCCCATACCTTCAACACCTGTTGCTTGTATTTTTAAAGTATTTACACCAATTACTTGACCTTTAGAATTTACTAATGCTCCGCCACTATTACCTGAATTAATAGCTGCATCTGTTTGAATTAAAATAAAAGTTTTACCATCATCATCTGTAACAGATCTATTTACTGCACTTATCATACCGCCTGTAACACTATTATCTAACCCAAGCGGATTACCAATAGCCATAGCCCATTCACCAACTTGAATACTATCAGAATCACCAAGTTCTGCTGCAGTTAATCCTGTTTTTTCTATTTTCAAAACAGCTAAATCTGTTTGAGCATCTGTACCTACTATTGTAGCGTCATAAGAGGTTTCATCATTGTATAAAGTTACAGTTACTTTATTAGCTTTTTCAAGTTCATAATAAGAAGAACTTGAAGAGGAATTAACAATATGATTATTTGTTAAAATATAGCCATCTTCGCTAATAATAATTCCAGAACCAGAAGCACTAGCTGTTTGAGAACGTCCAAATACAGAGTTTGCAACATATTCAACTTTTATTCCTACAATTGACGGCATAACTTTTTTTGCAACACCTATTCCTGTTTCAGAATAATCTGCTAAAGAAATTGCTGTTAAAGTTTGGGTAGTTGTATTTCCATTAGATGTTGAAGTTATTATAGTTCCTGTGCCAAATACTTTTTCTTTTACATTAGGAATACCTAATACAACACTTCCTACTACAACAGTTCCTAACATTCCACAAAAAAATGGTAATGCTATTGATTTTCCAAAACTTAATTTAGTCTTTTTTTCATCATTAAATCCAGATACAGTTTTATAACTAGATTTAAAAGGTTCTTGTTTTTTTTCTACTTTTGGTGATGATTGTATTTCATCTTGATTATTGTTTTCCATTTTGTACCTCCAAAATATTTATTTTATTATCTTATCCTAATTGCATATTATGATACAAGAGAAATGTGAAAAATATGTGAAAAAAATGTATTATTTTAAAATTTTAATAATTTGTGTAATTGATTTTTAATTACTATAAGGTTATAATAATCAAAGAAGATTAAAAAAAGCTTAAAATAGGAGAATATATGAAAGAAAAAGAAGAAGAAAGATTAAACCAATTAAAACAAATAGAAGAAGAATTATATATAAATGGAGTAAAATATATTTGTGGAATTGATGAAGCAGGGCGTGGACCACTTGCACGGACCAGTAGTTGTAGCAGCTTGTATAATGCCAAGAGATTCAATGATAGAAGGAGTAAATGACTCAAAAAAAGTATCAGAGAAAAAAAGAGAATTATTATATGAAGAAATAACTAGTAAGGCAATAAGCTATTTTGCAGCAGTAATAGATGAAAAGCAAATTGATAAAGTAAATATATTAAATGCAACAAAAGAAGGTTTAACAAAAGCTATTAAAGGTTTAAAAATAAGGCCAGATTTAATAATAGTTGATGCTTTAACTAAAATAGATACAGATGGAATTCCATATAAATCTATAATTAAAGGTGATGCTAAATGCTATTCAATAGCAGCAGCATCTATCATTGCAAAAGTAACAAGGGATAGAATAATAAGACAATGGGATGAAATATATCCTCAATATGGTTTTGCAAAACATAAAGGATATGGAACTGCTATGCATATTCAGGCTATAAAAGAATATGGATTATGTCCTATTCATAGGAGAAGTTTTACTAAAAATTTTATTTAAATTAAAAAAATTATTGAATTTCATTTATGTATTATTTATTTTTTAATAGAAAGAGGCGACAGCCCTTTGAGGCACACGGATTACCCGCGAGCGAAGAAAATCTATGATTTTCGAAGCCAGCCTTGGAGACCTTTCTTACATTAAAAAATAAATAATACATAAATGAAAGAATAAGGTGTAAAAATATATAACTAATAATTTAATAGAAAAGAGGTAAAAATGAACATTTTAGATATAATTTCAAAGAAACAAAAAAAGCAAAAGCTAACAAAAGTAGAAATAGAATATTTTATACAAGCATATACTAGAGAAAATATAACAGATTATCAAGCGGCAGCTTTAATTATGGCAATATATATTAATGGAATGGATGATGAAGAGATAGCTGATTTAACTTTATCTATGGCAAAATCTGGAGATATATTAGACTTATCAAAAATCGGAAGAGTAATTGTTGATAAACATAGTACTGGTGGTGTAGGAGATAAGGTTAGTTTGATTTTACTTCCAGTAGTTGCATCACTTGGGGTGCCAGTAGCTAAAATGTCTGGTAGGGGACTTGGTTTTACAGGAGGAACTGTTGATAAACTAGAATCTATACCGGGGTATAAAACGAATATCTCTGAAAGAGAATTTGTTCAAAATGTTAAAGATATAGGAATTAGTATGATAGGTCAAACATTAAATTTAGCACCTGCTGATAAAAAAATATATGCCCTAAGAGATGCAATATCTTGTACAGATAGTATTCCGCTTATAGCTTCTAGTATAATGAGTAAAAAGATAGCGTCTGGAGCAGATAAAATTGTACTTGATGTAACTTATGGAAGCGGAGCTTTTATGAAAACAAGAAAAGAAGCAGAACAATTAGCAAATAAAATGGAAAAAATCGGAGAATTAGTAAATAAAGAAACCGTTTGTATTTTAACAAGTATGGAGCAACCTTTAGGAAAAGCTGTAGGTAATAATCTAGAAGTAATTGAAGCAATAAATAGTTTAAAGGGTAAAATTGAAGAAGATGTATTAGAAGTGGTAAAATTATTAGGAAGTTATATGCTAAAACTTGGTGATATAAATGAAAATTTGGAAGAAAATGAAAAAATGGTAGAAGATGCAATTAAAAGTGGAAAAGGACTTAAAAAATTCGAAGAACTTGTGGAAAAACAGGGAGGAAATTGTTGCCATATAGAAGATATAGAAAAGTTTCAAAAAGCAAAATACATAATTCCAGTAGTAAGTGCCAAAGAAGGAGTCATAAAACAAATAGATGCTTTAAAAGTAGCTAAAATAGCTTATGATTTAGGTGCAGGTAGAATAAAAAAAGAAGATAATATTGATTATACAGCAGGTATTGTTTTAGAAAAAAAGGTTGGAGATAAAGTAAAAGTAGGAGATTTATTAGGTTCAATACATTCAAATAAAGAGTGTATTAGTCAAGTAGAAGAATTGAAAAATTGTTATCAAATAGATTGAAATTAAGTATATTGATAAAATAAAAAATCGGCTTTAATTAGCCGATTTTTATTAAATTTCTAATTTATGATATACTTTTTTACCTTTTCTTAAAATTGCAATTCCATCTTTAAAATCTTTATCAGATAAAATATAAGATATATCAGATATTTTATTATCATTTAAAGAAATTCCACCTTGAGAAATTAGTATTTTTGCCTGTCCCTTTGAAGGAGCAAGATTAGAAATAACAAGTGCATCTAAAATTGAAATATTAGCATTTTCTATTTTAGTAGAAGGCATGCCTTCTATATTTCCGCTTCCATTAAATAATCCATTTGCAGTTTCTTCAGCTTTTTTTGCTTCTTCTTGTCCATGAATCAATTTTGTTATCTCAAATGCTGCAACTTTTTTTGCTTCATTTATTTTTTCATCTTTTAAATTAGATAATCTATTTATTTCTTCCATTGGTAAGAAAGTAAGTAAGCAAAGAACTTTTCTAACATCTTCATCTGCTATGTTTCTCCAATATTGATAAAATTCATATGGAGATGTTTTCGTAGGGTCTAGCCATAAGGCACCTTTTTCTGTTTTTCCCATTTTTTTGCCTTCTTTAGTTGTAAGAAGTTTAAATGTTAAACCATATGCATCTTGTTTTCCTATTTTTCTAATTAATTCAACACCACCAATAATATTAGACCATTGGTCGTTCCCACCCATTTCTAATTTACAATTATATTTATCATGTAAATATAGAAAATCGTAAGATTGCATAAGCATATAGCCAAGTTCAAAAAATGTAAGACCTTGTTCCATTCTTTGTTTATAACATTCTGCTGAAAGCATTCTATTTACGCTAAATAAAGAACCAACATCTCTCATAAATTCTATAAAATTTAAGTTTAAAAGCCAATCACCATTATCTACAATAATAGCAGCATTAGGTCCTTTAAAATCTAAAAATTTAGACATTTGAATTTTAAAGCATTCAACATTATGATTTATTTCTTCACGAGACATCATTCTTCTCATGTCTGACTTTCCGAGATGGATCACCAATAGTTGCAGTACCACCACCAATTAATATGATTGGTTTATGTCCTGCTTTTTGCATATGACTAGCTACCATCATAGAAACAAAATGTCCAACATGAAGGCTATCTGCTGTTGGATCAAATCCAATATAAAATGGAACACTTTCCTTTTCAAAAAGAGCTTTAACTTCATCTGGGTCAGTCATTTGCTCTATAAAATCTCTTTCATATAATGTATCAAAAACATTTGACATTTATACATCCTCCTATAATTGTATTTTTTGTTGATTTATTTTTTGAGATAAAGAAATAAATTCTTCTCTTCCTAGATATCTATTTAAATTTTTTACTGAAATTCCAGTATCATAAGAAATTGTTTCTAATGAAGTAATTTTATCAGTATTTTCAATATAAGTTTTTAAACTTCCTAATTCAAAAGTATCTTTTGGCATACAATTGCAACATACGTTATCATTAGATAGAAAAAAACATCCACAGCGATTACATTTTTTAAATTCCATAAGTAAACCTCCATAAATTTATTATGCATTATATTGTAACATAAAAAAATGAAAAATAAAACATAAAAATGAAACTTATTTGATTTTATTGACATAAAGTGTAAAATGATATAAAATCTACTAATATTAATAGTATTAAGGAGATGTAAAATGAAGAAATCAAGTGAAGAAAGAGATTTGATTTTAGAATCTTTAAATAATAGAAAAGATACTCCAACTGCTGAAAAATTATTTATGGACTTAAAAAAAGAAAATTTAAGTTTAGGAATTAATACTGTATATAGAATATTAGACGAGTTATGTGAAGAAGGAGTAATAATAAGAATAAAAGCAAGGTCTGGACCAGATAAATATGATGCTTGTACACTTCCACATATCCATTTTACATGTAGTAGATGCCAAGATGTGCAGAATATCTTTTTATATGAACCACAAATAAAAAGATTAGATAATGATATAAAAAAATTAACATCAGAATATGATGCTATAGTAGATACAACTATAATAGAATTAACTGGTACTTGTAAAAAGTGCTCTAAATATAGAAAATAAAAAAATTCATCAATTATACTGATGAATTTTTTTATTTACATAATTGTCAACAATTAGAATTCGCAATTTTGTGGAGTTCTTGCAAATGGTATAACATCACGAATATTTTGCATACCAGTTAGATACATCATCATTCTTTCGAAACCAAGTCCAAATCCTGCATGTGGTACACTACCATATTTTCTTAAATCTAAATACCACCAATAGTCTTTTTCATCCATTCCTAGTTCATTCATTTTTTTAGTTAATTTTTCTAAATTATCTTCTCTTTGGCTACCACCAATTATTTCTCCAATTCCTGGTGCTAATAAATCAGATGCTGCAACTGTTTTACCATCTGGATTTTGTTTCATATAAAAAGCTTTAATTTCAGAAGGATAATCTGTAACAAAAACAGGTTTTTTAAATACTTTTTCACATAAAAATCTTTCATGCTCTGTTTGTATATCAGTTCCCCAATGTACAGGATATTCAAATTCACTATTATGCTTTTCAAGTTCAGTAATTGCATCTGTATATGTTATTCTTCCAAAATCTGAAGATACAACATTGTCAAGTCTTGTAAGTAAAGTATTATCTACAAAATTATTAAAAAATTCCATTTCTTCTGGGCAATTTTCTAATACATAAGAAATGATATATTTAACCATGTCTTCTGCTAAGTTCATATCATCTTTTAAATCTGCAAAACATATTTCTGGTTCTATCATCCAAAATTCTGATGCATGTTTTACTGTATTTGAATTTTCTGCTCTAAATGTAGGACCAAATGTATATACATTCCTAAATGCTAAAGCATAGGTTTCAGCATTTAATTGACCACTTACTGTTAAATGAGCTGGTTTTCCAAAGAAGTCATTTGAATAATCTATTTTTCCATCATTAGCTTTAGGAATATTAGTATAATCTAGTGTAGAAACGTTAAACATTTCTCCAGCACCTTCTGCATCACTTGAAGTAATTATTGGTGTGTGAACATATACAAACCCTCTTTCTTGAAAGAAGTTATGTATTGCATAAGAAAGTACACTACGAACTCTAAAAACGGCACTAAAAGTGTTTGTTCTAGGACGAAGGTGAGATATTGTTCTTAAATATTCAAAAGAATGTCTTTTCTTTTGAAGTGGATAATCTAAAGCAGCTACATTTATAATATCTATTTTACTTGCTTTAATTTCAAATGGCTGTTTTGCACCATCTGTTTTTATAACTTTACCAGTAACACTAATAGATGAACTAATAGATAATTTACAAATGTCAGAAAAATTATTTAAAATTTCATCGAAAACAACTTGTACATTTTTAAAAAAAGAACCATCATTTATTTCTATAAAACCAAAGGTTTTAGAATCTCTAATCGTTCTAACCCAACCAGAAATAGAAATTTCTTTATTTTCAAATTTTTCAAAATTTCTATATAAATCTTTAATAACTAATTTTTCCATATAATCAATCTCCTTATAATATTAATTTTTAGTATTATATAAAATTATTTCCAAAAGTTCAAGATTATATGAGAAAAGATATTTTTTATGGAAAAAATTATTTAATTGTGATAAAATACTAATTGTCAAGTAAATTTAATCGAAAAAAATATAAAATTTTATGATTATTTTTTACAAATTTAGCAAAAATAAGTGATTATAATTATGATGTTTTTAAATAATACTATAGATTAAAATAAAGGGTAATGTGATAAAATATAAAAAATTGGAGGAAACATGTTTAAATCAGGATTTGTAGCAGTGGTTGGAAGAACAAATGTAGGAAAGTCTACATTGATTAATGGGTTGGTTGGAGAAAAGGTTGCAGCAGTTGCAAATAAAACTCAAACAACTAGAACTCAAATAAGAGGAATTATAAATAGAGAAAATTCACAAATAGTATTTATAGATACTCCTGGAATTCACAAGCCAAAAACAAAATTAGGTAACACTATGATAGAAAGTGCATTTGGCTCAATTGGTGATGTTGATATTGTTCTATTTGTAATAGAAGCTAACTCTAAAGATATAGGAAGAGGAGATTCTAAAATATTAGAAAAAATAAAAGAGGCACATAAAAAAACAATCCTTATTATTAATAAAATAGATTTAGTTAAAAAAGAAGAATTAGCAAAACTAATCGAAATTTATAGTAAAGAATACGATTTTACAGCAGTTATACCTGTACAGGCAGATAAAAATAAAAATATTGAAGATATTTTAAATGAAATAGAAAAGAACTTAAAAGAAGGTCCTGCATATTATGATATAGAAGAATATACAGACCAAACTTTAAGACAGCTAGCAGAAGAAACAATAAGAGAAAAAGCATTAAAATTATTAGATGATGAAGTACCACATGGATTATATATTGAAGTTGAAAAAATGAATTTGAGAAAAACAAAAGCGGAAGAAGAAATATATGATGTTGAAGCAACAATTTTTTGTTTAAGAAATTCGCATAAGGGAATTATTATAGGTAAAGGCGGTCAAATGCTAAAGAAAATTGGAACTTATGCAAGACAAGATTTAGAAAAAATGTTAGGGACAAAAATAAACCTTAAAGTATGGGTTAAAGTAAAAGAAGACTGGCAAGATAATGATTCAATAGTAAAAAAATTTAAAATGAATTAAATAATGAGGTAATAAAATCCAGTATAAAATTTTTCAAAATGCAAAAGATAAATTAAAGATAATTAAAAATTACTTTAAGAAGGAGCTTGATTATATGATAAAACAAATAGCGTGGAATACTTTTAAACAAACAGGAAATATAGATACATTTATGGAATTAATGCAAGTAGAAGATTTAGAAAAAGATATATTAGGAACAAGAAAAAATATATGTGAATTAGATAGGGAAATTAAATGGGAACAACAAAACAAAGTGGAATTATAATTTCAGAAAGTAATTCTGGAGATTTTGATAAAATGGTTACAATTTTAACTCCAGGAATTGGTAAAATAGCTTGTGTTGCAAAAGGTGCAAGAAGAAGTAAAAGTCAATTAATGGCTGGAACACAGCTATTTTGTTTTGGAGAATATATGTTATATAAAGGTGGAGAAACATACCATATTAATTCTTGCGAAACAATAGAATTATTTTATAATATAAGGTGTGATTTAGATAAATTAAAATATGCAATACATATAAATAAAATAATATATGATGTAACTACAGAAAATCAAAATTCATATAAAATATTACAACTTTATTTAAATACATTGTATATGATAGCAAATACTGATACAGATTTAGAATTTATTTTATCAGTATTTAAAATTAGATTACTTTCAATTATAGGATTTACACCTAATATTAAAAATTGCAATTGTTGTAAATTACAAGAAAATATAGAATATTTTAGCTTTAAAGATAATGGATTTAAATGTAGTAGTTGTGGGAAACAAGATACAGCAGCAGTAAAAATGAACGAAGGAACAAAGCAATCAATTAAATACATAGTATTAGCACCTGCTAAAAAATTATACTCATTTAATGTTTCAGAAGATAGTTTAAAAGAATTAAAATTAATATCAAAAATATATTTAAATGAGAAATTAGAAAAAGAATATAAATTAGATGAATTATTTTAAAATTAATAAAAAAGTTGAGTTTTTATCTCAACTTTTTTATTGTTTATTTTAGAAAGAACAAATAAATCTTAAAAAACCTTAAAAATATTAATAATAGCTTGATTAAATTACAAAAAAAATATAGAATATAAGTTATAAAAGGAGAGAGTATTATGAAAAAATATGAAATACAAAAAAGACTAATGGAAATAGGACATAGAAGAACAAATATAGAAAATAATGCTAGTAGAAGAGCATATACTCAAGAAGAATTAGAAGAAGATGAAGCTTTAGAAAATGAAGCAAGAGAATTAGAAGAAGAATTAAAAATAATTGAAAAGGAAGAACAAGAAGAAAGATAATAGGGAGAATAATAAAATGTTAAAGTTTTATATAGCACTTTGGAGTGCAAAATTAGCAAAATTGCTATTAAGAATGATAAAAAGAGATGCAACATATTTCCCAGGAAAGTTAGCAATAACAATATGTCCTGATTTTTTAGGAAAAATAGGAAAACCTGAAAAAATAATAGGTGTAACAGGAACAAATGGAAAAACCACAGTATCCAACATGATTGAAGATATTTTAAAAGATAATGGATATGATATTTTAGATAATGGATTAGGAGCAAATATAAATGCAGGTGTAGCATCTACTTTAATTGAAGGAAGTACTTTTTTAGGAAAATCAAAAAAGAAAATAGCAGTACTTGAATTAGACGAAAGAAGTGCAAAAAAGATATACCCATACATTAAACCTAATTATTTAATTTGTACAAATTTATTTAGAGATTCTTTAAAAAGAAATGCTCATACAGAATTTATTGCAAATATTTTAAATAGTAGTATTCCAAGTCAGACTAAATTAATATTAAATGGAGATGATTTAATAGTTAGTAATTTAGCACCAGAAAACGATAGAGTATATTTTGGAATTGATAAATTAGAAACAGATACAGATAAATTAGAAAATATAGCAAGAGATATTATTGTATGTCCTAAATGTAATTCAAAATTAATATATGATTATGTAAGATATAATCATATAGGAAAAGCACATTGTCCAAACTGTGATTTTAAATCACCTGAAATTAATTATTTTGTAAAAAATATAGATTTAGAAAATATGAAAATGACTATTAATGAAAATGGGAAGGAAGAAAATTATAAATTAATTACTAATAATATTATAAATATTTACAATCAATTAGCAATGATTACGGTACTTAGAGAATTTGGACTTTCTCATAATGAAATTAATAATTCTATGGATAAACTTAAAATAGTAGAAACTAGATTTTCTGAAGAACAAATAGGAGATAAAAAAGTAATACTTCATTTAGCAAAAGGTCAAAATCCAATAGCTTGCTCAAGGGTATTTGACTATGTGAGAAAAGAAAAAGAAAATAAAGTTGTTATATTATTATTAGATGATCTTCATGATGCAGCAAATTCATCCGAAAATATATCTTGGCTATATGATTGTGACTTTGAATTTTTAAATGGAGAAGATATAAAGCAAATTGTTGTAGCTGGAGCTAGATATTTAGATGACAAAATAAGATTACTTATTGCAGGAATAAAAGAAGAGAAGTTAATCTGTATAAGAGACGAAATAGAAACAGTAGATTATATAGAATTACAAGATATAGATAAAATTTTTATTTTACATGATTTATATGCATATGATTTAGCTAAAAAAGTAAAAGAAAAATTAAGAAATAAAATAATATTAGAAAATAATAAAAAAGGAGTATAGCATGAAAATAGAAGTATTATTTCCAGAGTTTTGCAATCTTTTTGGGGATATAAGCAATATGAAATACTTAAAAAAGTGCATACCAGATGCAGAATTTTATGAAACTTCATTTGATGAAATACCTAGGTTTGTAAATGAAAATATAAATTTAATATATTTAGGACCAATGACAGAAAAAATGCAAGAAAAGGTAATTAAAAAACTTATGGGATATAAAGAAAAAATACAAGAACTTATTAATTCTAATGTATGTTTTTTATTAACAGGAAATAGTTTTGAAATCTTTGGAAAATACATACAAAATGAAGATGAAAGTAAAATTGATGGACTTGGTATAGTTAATACATATGCAAAAAGAGATATGATGCATAGGTTTAATGATATGATACTTGGAACATTTGAAAATATAAAAATGGTTGGATTTAAAAATCAATTTACAAAAAGTTATGGAGAAATAGAAAATAATTATTTTATTCAAACAACAATGGGAGAAGGATTAAATGAAACAACAAAGTTAGAAGGAATTAAAATAAATAATTTTATAGGAACATATCTTTTAGGACCAATATTAATATTAAATCCATTATTTACTAAATACTTATTAGAAAAAATGGGAGTAGAAAATCCTAAATTAGCATATGAAAAAGAAATAATGGAAAGTTATAATCAAAGATTAAAGGAATTTGAAAACTTGAGCAAATAAAAGAAGAATTATAGGGTGAAAAGATGAAGAAAAGAATCGGATTAACAATTTTTTTTGTACTATTTATAATTTATGAAGAATTAATATTTTCTTATGTAGCATTTGGAATGATTCCACAAAATATGATGTATATATTATTATTTTCATTACCAATAGGATTAATATTGAATTTTGTTACTGGAATATTTGGTAAAAAGGTAAATGCAGTAATTGCATATATTTTAATAGCAATAATTGAATTTGTATTTTGTGCTCAATTTATTTATTACATTATATATCAATCTATAATATCGTTTTTTTCAGCCTTTAATGGAGGAGGGCAAATATTACAATTTGCTGATATGATATTTAAAACTGTGTTAGATAATTGGATTCCAATAACGGCAATGTTAGTTCCAATTTTATTATTAATGTCATTTCAAATATTTAAAATAATAGATTTTAAAAAAAGTAATTATAAAAAAAGAATAGTAGTTATTTTGTTAATAGTAATCTTTCAAGTAATACCAATAGGAATATTAAATTTAATACCTACAAATGGACAGTTATATAGCCCTTACAATTTATATTACAAAATGCATGCACCAAATTTGACAGTACAAACATTTGGAATATTTACAGAAATGAGACTTGACCTTCAAAGAATGTTTTTAGGATTTGAAGAAGAAACATTAACTGTAAATAGTGAACCTGAATCAGAACCAGAGCCAGAAATAAAAGAATATGAATATAATAAAATAGAAATAGATTTTAATACGTTAAATTATGCAACTACTAATTCAAATATTAAAAAAATTAATGAATACATTAGTTCTAGTGAAGCAACTAAACAAAATGAATATACAGGAATGTTTGAAGGAAAAAACTTGATAGTATTTGTAGCAGAAGGTTTTAGCAGTTTAGCAATAAGAGAAGACTTAACTCCGAATTTATATAAATTATATAATGAAGGATTTCAATTTGATAATTTTTATACTCCAATATTTCCAGTAAGTACAGCAGATGGAGAATATATTACAGATACATCATTAATTCCCAAAGAAGGAGTGTGGAGCTTATCAAAAGTGCAAAATAATTATATGCCATATTCATATGCAAATGTATTTGAAAGATTAGGATATACTTCACAAGCTTATCATGATCATACATATACATATTATGATAGAGATAAATATATAGCAGGTATGGGATATAATTCATATTTAGCAAAGGGAAATGGTTTAGAAAAAAGAATGAATTGTACAAGATGGCCAAATAGTGATTATGAAATGATACAAGCAACAACAGATGATTATATACAAGATGAGAATTTTATTAGTTATTATATGACTGTAAGCGGACATTTAAATTATACTACAAACGGAAATTATATAGCAAATAAAAATTGGGATGAAGTAAAAAGCCTTCCATATTCAGCAAAAGCAAGATCTTATTTAGCTACACAAATAGAATTAGATAAAGCAATAGGAGAATTGATAGATAGATTAGAAAAAGCAGGTAAATTAGAAGATACTGTTATTGCAATAAGTGCTGATCATTATCCATATGGGTTAACTTTAGATGAAATAAATGAATTATCAACTTATACTAGAGATAATACGTTTGAAAAATATCATATGCCATTTTTAGTATGGAATAGTAAAATGGAAAAACCAATAAAAGTAGAAAAATTAGGAAGTAGTTTAGATGTACTTCCAACATTATTAAACTTATTTGGTGTTAAATATGATTCAAGATTTTTAATGGGAACAGATATATTATCAAATTCAGATCCACTTGTTATATTTTCAGATAGAAGTTTTATAACAGATAAAGGAAGATATAGTTCAGTTACAAAGAAGTTTACATCAAATGAAGGAGTAGCGGTAGAAAATGAATATGTAGATAAAATAAGTACAATTATTTATCAAAAATATCAAATTTCAAAATTAATATTAGAAAATAATTATTATAATACACTTAAAAATTATTTCAAATAAATAGTAGTATGATAAGATATATATAAATCAAAAATAAAAAAGGAGATGCTATGAAAAAGTTAAGAGAAAAAAACATATATTATTATATAATAATACTGTTAGTTGCAATAGCTATGTCTATACCACTATTTAATTCTGGTATACATACTGGACATGATGGGGATTTTCATATTTCTAGAACTATAGGAACAATGGAACAAATAGTAAATGGACAAAGTCCATATATAGTTTCACGTTTTTCAAATAATTTAGGATTTGGATGGAATTTATTTTATCCACCAGTATCAACTGTTATAAATTTATTTTTTGCATTTTTAACAAGTAATGTGGTAATTGCAATGAAATTATTTATTTTTTGTACATTTTTATTTTCAGGAATTGCCATGTTTAAAATGGTAAAAACAATATCAAAAAATAATACAGCAGCTTTAATTTCAAGTGTTATATATATGTGCGCACCATACCGTTTGCTAAATGCATATACAAGAGTAGCAGTAGGAGAAATGGCAAGTTTCATCTTTATTCCTATTATATTTAGAGGTGTTTACAATATTATAAATGGAGATATAAAAAAATCTTATTTATATGTATTAGGTACTATAGGATTAGTTTTATCACATAATATTAGTACAATGTTAATTTTTATATTAGGATTTTTCTATGTACTTATAAATATAAAAAAATTAAAAGATAAAAAAATATTGAAAACGTTGATAATTTCAACATTAATTATTGTTTTAGCAGTTTCATTTTTTGAAATTCCATTATTAGAACAAAAATCAAGTTGTGAATATGAGGTTTTCCGTTATGGAAAGATGTATAGTAAAGATTCTGTTATGGGTCATGCTTTAAATCCATTACAATTGTTATTAAGAAATGCTCAAGGAGCAGATTCTTCTATGTATTTTTGTATAGGAATTCCAATTATAATTAGTTTAATATTAACATTCTTTGTAAAAATAAAAGATACTATGAAAAAAGATTACAAATTCTTTTATATAGTAGGAGTAATTGCAACTATAATGTCAACATTTTTATTTCCATGGACTTTTATGCCAGATATATTACTTATGGTACAGTTTCCATGGAGATTGCTAGGTGTTATAATATTTTGTTTTTCTATAATAGGAGGAATTAATATAGCTGAATTTATAGAAAAAATATTACAAAAAAATAGTAAAGAAAAAATCTTAAAAATTATAATATTAAGTATATTTATAGTTTTATCATGTATATATGCATTAACATTTATTTTAAATTTAGACTTTAAAAATGCTGATAACGAATTTTATAAAGAAAATGAAATTATAGATACAAAAAATCAAGTAAGTAGGTATTCATCTTTTTTAGAATATTGGCCACAAAAAGCAATAGATTCTATCGATTATATAGTAGATAGAGATGATAAAGTATCATTTATATCAGGAAATGCCACAATAGAAAATCAAACAAAAGAAAATGGAATTTTAAGTTTTTATATAAGTGATGTAGAAGAAAATACCGCTTTAGAATTACCATATTTATTTTATAAAGGATATGAAATTTCATATACATCAGAACAAACTAATACTAAAGTTATATTAGAAGCTGTAGAATCTGATAAAGGATTAGTTCAAGTAAACTTAAATTCAGATATTAAAGGTAATATAAATGTAGAATATCACATTACAACACTACACAAAATTTGTATTATCATTTCTTTTACAACAATAGTTTTATATTTAATAGTGATTTTATGGAAGAAGGTAAAAAAATGAAAAAAAAAATTATCATTATTATAACTATTATTTTAATAATTTGCGTATTAGGAGTAGGTGATTATTTTATAATTAAAAATAATTCAAAAATAAAAAAAGAAAATTTAAATATTATAAGTAGCATAGAAGATAATCAAATTTTAAAAGCAGAAATAGAAAAAATGAAAGAAGCAGGAATTAAAGAAGAATTTTATAATGATGTAGTAATTACTTGGAATAATGTTTTTAATTTTAACAAATTAAATGAGTTTATTAAATATACAGATAATTATTATATTCCAAATTCAAGTAGTAATAAAGAACAATTAGAAAATGAAAATGTAACAATAATTGAAAATATTAATAACAATGTAGTAGAAGAAAAAGTAATAAGAATTATTGAATATACCACAGAAGGAGATCCAATAATAAAAACATTAAAATATGTACCAGATACAACATCTATTGAAAATTGGTTTAAAAATTCAAAACTAATTGTCATACATGATAGCTCGAGAGACAAGTATTCAGTAGAAGATGTAATAACAAAAGAATATTCTTTATATGAATATAAAATAGGAAAAAAATATGTTAAAAAAGAAGATGGAGAAGAGTGGATAGATATTTTATTAGGGAAAAGATTAATTCTTCAAAATACAGATACAGCAGGATTACCATATATTTGTAGTTACAAATTATCAGCAACAGGGTATAAAAAAGATTTTGAAATTAATTTTGTAGGAAGAAAAGACTTAGGTGTTAAGAAAATTATAGATAAAGATATATCTGACAAATATGATTATAATGTATATACAATAGGTGGAGATATAACTATTACAATTGATGGAGACATGCTATATAGTTTTACAGATGCTTTAAATTCTAATGATATTTTAATAGATAAAATTTTAAAACAAGCAGATATTGATGCAGATGCAGGAGTATGTTATTATGGATATTATAAAGATGGTGGAAGTAAAATATATGAATATACAGATTATACAATAATTAAATTTAATAATTTAGATGGAAAAAAAGATTTTGTAATTTATCCTTATTTAAGTAATTTAAGTATTGATGATATTAAAAAAATAATATGATTTTGGTAACTTTTTCTCCGCCCAAAAAACTTTCGTTCTAATACAACCTTCATACGAATACAATTAAACAAATGTAATTCGTATGGAGGTTTTGCTTTTATGAAAGGTATATCAATTGAAGAACGTGCTTGCAATTTGGCACGATATATTATAGATACAAAAGATACAGTTCGTGGAGCTGCTAAAAAATATGGAATAAGTAAAAGTACTGTACACAAAGATGTTTCTGAAAGATTATTAAAAATAAATCCAATTTTAGCTAAAGAAGTAAGAGAGATATTAGATGAAAATAAGGCAGAAAGACATATAAGAGGAGGTATGGCAACAAAATTAAAATATAGCCATGAAGATAATAAGGCAGGATAAATTATAAAAAGTAGAAACAAAAAAGCTACCTAATTAAATAGGTAGCTTTTAAAGAATTAATAATTGTTGTTATTTCTTCTTTGATTTTTTCTTGCTTTTCTGCATTCTGGACATCTTGTAGGTTCATTTGTGAAACCTTTTTCTGCGTAAAATGCTTGTTCACCTTCTGTGAAAACGAATTCTGCACCGCAATCTTTACATACTAAAGTTTTGTCTGCCATGTGTATAGTACCTCCTTTTTAGATTTTCGAATTAACTTTTTTTACTTATGACACATATCGACTCTTTTATCTAAAAAGAAGGAAATAGTCTATATAAATAAATAATTAAATTCTTTGAAGTTTCACTTCGCTTATAACTATAACACATAAATAAATAATATACAAGTAAAAAATCAAAAATAGTTTAAATTTTAAGAGTCACATTATTACAAAATTCGACATAAAATATAATAGCTTAATTTCGAGGTGATATATTTTGGATAAAATAAAAAAAGGTGATATTGTAGGGAGAAAATCTTATGGAAAAGATATACTTTTTATAGTAGAAAAAATAGTAAAAAGTACAAATGGTAGTTTTGCATTATTGAAACGGATTAACAATACGTATAGAGGCAGATAGTCCAATTTCAGATTTAGAATTAGTTGCAAGAGAAAGAATAGAAAATAATTTAAGAAGTTTAGAAAATAAATTAGAATTAAGAATAAAAAGGTGTATATCTAAAAGAGAAAAGATAATAAATATTGAAAATAAAATTGAAAAAAGAAGTGAAGAATTGCTGTATACAGGTAGAGTCCTTCATTTAGATGGAGATAAAAAGTATAGTGATAAATCAGATAAATATTATAAAATGGTTGGAATAAATGCAATAGTAAAAAATATTCCTGAAAATAAACAACCAATATTAATAAAGGGATTACTAAATAAATACAGTCCAGATATATTAGTAATAACAGGTCATGACCGGAATGATAAGAAATGGAACAGATTATAATAATATATATAATTATAGAAATTCTAGACACTTTATTAATACTGTAAAAGAAGCAAGAAATTGGGCAGTAGATAAAAAAGATTTAGTAATTTTTGCACGGAGCATGTCAAAGCTATTTTGAAGCAATAATGAATGCTGGTGCTAATTTTGCATCATCTCCAGCAAGAGTATTGATAGACTTTTCTGACCCTCTAATAGTAGCAGAAAAAGTAGCTTTAACAGATGAAAAAATATATATAAGTATAAATGATATAGCTGAAGAATTAAGAGATGGAACAAGAGGGGTTGGAGGAACAGGAGCTAGAGGAAAAAAAACAATAATATATAAATAAATAATAGGTATATATTAAAAGTGCTGAATATATACCTATTTACATATATGTAATACAACTGAAATATAAATGTAACACAATTGTAATAAATAAAAGCAAAAGCTTAAATCATAGTATTATCAATACTTTCATAACTTTACAAGAAGTTACACACTTTGACATTTTACCCTAGAAGTGATACAATGAGCACATCTTAATAAAGTAGGTGATATTATGATTTGCAAAAATGACATATCTAATTTAAAAACAGACATTGAAGAAAAAATGGGGCAAAAGATAATAGTTAAAGGATCTTTAGGTAGAAGTAAAACCTTTGAAAAAGAAGCTACTATAGAAAAAGTTTATCCAAATATTTTTGTTGTAAAATATGAGGAAAATGAAAGAAATGTTACATATAGTTATACAGATATTTTAACAAGAACTGTTGAAGTACAAGTTTATGACGGAGAAAATTATAGTCCACTTATACCACCAGCAATTGATAATAAAAAACATAAAATGATTGAAGTTTAAAAATAATAAAAGAATTCCTAATTTTAGGAATTTTTTTTTTGCTTCTTAATATACATTATATATACAAAATATTAAGGAGGGATTTAAATGCCAATAGATTTTGAGAAAGATAGTCTATGCATAAATCAAATAGTTGGACAAAAAATAGAAAATATTACAATTTCAGGAGATGTTATTGTTCCAGACATAAAACCTGATATATTAAATACAATTCATACAAGTGGAAATGTATTTATTTATAAAAAAGAAGCATTAGAAGGAAAAATAAAAATAGAAGGAAGTACGAATATATATATAATGTATTTAGCAGATGGTGAAGTAAGCACAGTAAGAAGCCTAAATACTTGTATAGATTTTTCTGAAATGATAGATTTTGAAAACATAAAATCTGATATGAATTTAGAAATAGAGCCAACAATTAAACAAATAGATTGCAAAGTTTTAAATGGAAGAAAAGTAAATATAAAAGTTATGGTAGAATTAAAACAAAGAGTATATTCAAATGAAACTAAAAATTATATAAAAAGTGTTTCAAATAAAGAAGATATACAAGTTTTAAACAAAAGTTTTGGAATTAATTCTTTAATAGGAGTTGGAACAAATAAAATATATGCAAAAGATACATTAATGATAGAAAATATTGATAATTTAGCAGAAATATTAAAAGTAGATATGAAAATTATAAATAAAGATATAAAAATTAGCTATAATAAAGTTTTAGCAAAAGCAGATATAAATATGAAAATAATGTATTTAACAGAAGATGATAGAATTAATTGTATAGAAAGTAAAATTCCTGCAATAGGATTTGTAGATATTCAAGATGTTAATGATGATAATATTATAGATACAAATTATGAATTAAAAAACTTAGTTATAAAACCAAATACAACAGAAGAGCATTCAATTTATGTAGAAGCAGAAATTGAACTTTCATGTAAAGCTTATCAAAATAAGCAAATAGATATAATTCAAGATTTATATAGTCCAACAAGAGATTTTAGATTTAAACAAAATCAAATAAAAACTCTAATAGATAAACAAGAAAATAAAGAGATATGTAATATAAGACAAAGTATGAAAATACCAGAAATAGTAGGAAATAAGATATATGATGTTGAAGTAATACCAACAATACTAAAACAAGATGTATTAAATGAGCAAGTAGTATATGAAGGAGAAGTAGCATTAAAATTTATATATTCATCTTCAAATTCTGTAAGTATAGATACAAAAACAGTTACAATTCCATATAATTTTAATATGAATATTCCTAAAATAACAAAAAGTACAGCAATTCAAACTTCATTAGAAGTAAATGCTCAAAACTTTATAATAATGCCAGATGATAATGTTGACATTAATGTGGATTTAAATTTTATAGTAAATACATCTAAAAATATAGTTATTAATATAATTGATGATGTAGAAGAAATAGAAAACAGAGAACAAAATCCATACAGTATTATAATATATTTTGTAAAACCAGGAGATAGTTTATGGCAAATAGCAAAAAGATTTAAAAGTACAATAGATGATATTGTAAAAGTAAATAAAATAGAAGATCCAAACAAAATAATGCCAGGAGAACAGCTATTTATACCAAGATATGTTCAAAATAGAATAACAGCATAAAAGAAAAGGAAAATGATATGGATAAAATTTATTCTAGGTTGAGAATAAGAATTCCAAAGATTAAAATGTTTTTTTCTTTTAATGAAAATAATAATAAATTTAATAATTTGAAACTAAGAAAAATAAGTAAAATTAGTACAATTATAATAATTGCAATTATTGTGTTTTATACAATAATAAACGCAATATATCCAATATTTGAAATGCAATGTAGCAATAAAGCAAAAGAAATATCAACAATTTTATCAAATGATATTGCTACAGAAATAATGAAAAAATATGAATATAAAGATTTATCTACAATAGAAAAAGATAAGGATGGAAATATAACATTAATAAAAGCAAATATTATACCAATAAATGAAATAATATCAGAAATACCAGTAAGATTACAACACTCTTTAAAAGAAAATAAAACATCAGAATTTTATATAAGGTTGGGAAGTTTTACAGGAATAAAATTAATATCTGGATTAGGACCAAATATAAAAATAAAAATATCTTCAATAGGAGATATAGAAACAACTTTAAAATCTCAATTTTTGTCAGCTGGAATAAATCAGACTATTCATAGAATATATTTGGAAATAAAATGCAATGTAACTATATTAACACCTATAAATACAATAACAGAAGGTATAGTAAACCAGGTTTTATTAGCAGAAGCCGTAATAGTAGGAACAGTACCTAATAGTTATTATAATTTAGAAGGAATGAATAAAGATAATGCAATTGATATAATACAATAATAAAAAGCTCGTAATATCACGAGCTTTTTATTATGCTAAATATTTAGCCATCATCCAACCTTTAATACCACGAGCCCAACCATTTGTTATTTCATAAATACTAACACGAGTTCCTTTTGGGTAAGCAGTAACAATTTTTGAAGAAGTAGAAGGGCTAACTCTTACATTTAAACCTATTTTAGGAACAACAGTCATTACTTTAGAAGTAAAAGTTTCAGAAGGAGAATCTTTTAAATATGCAGAGGAAACCCACTTTCCGTTCACCAATTCTACTAAAACCATTACTTTGTTCAAAAACAGTTACTAAAGTATTATTGCGTAATCCACCAATTATACTATTTTCAGTTCCTGGTCCACTTCTTATATTTAAAGAAGTATTAACTCTAACATATTTTGCTGTTGTATTTATAACATTGTTTGCCTTTGGAGTAAAACAAAAATATTGTCTAGCTTCAATTTTCATATTTTCAAAAGAAGTAATCACTTCATTACCATTTACAGTAACTTTTCCTTGTCTACCATTTATAGTGTATTTTCCATTATACAAATCAGCATCATATAAAACAAAATTATTATTTTGAACTCTAATTAAAACTATATAATGACCATTTGTAGAAAATAAAGCAGTATCTCCACCACGAGTATTACAAATTACCATTCCAGCATTTTGCAAACAATTTATAGCATCATCAATACTAGAACTTTGTTTAAAATCTAAATCATATTTTTTTGCAGCTCCGACCAAAAGCACTCCAAGAAGTACCATTATTAGAAGTTCTATAACCAGCAGAAACAAAATAATTTGCCATATCATCTGGATAAATAATAGTATCTGTTAAAGAACTTACAAGCATAGCACAAGAAGTTGGTCCACAACCGCTAGATTTAATTGTTTGACTAGCATTATTAACACTAGAGTACATTTTATTTGCCCATCTAGGATCTCTTTGACTAAAATAAACATTACTCATTATTAGGTTCAGCCTCCAATTCATTTTCATTTACAATAGTATCATCTATAACACTTTCTAAAATTTCTGGAACTTCGGAAATTTCATCTGTATATTCTTCAATAATTTTATCATCTAACATATTTTTCATCCTTTCAAAATTAATTAAGAGTAAAACTCTTATTATAATATATTAAATGAAAAAATAAAACGCCACAAAATAAAACATAAATTTAAGAATATTCATATAATAATATAAAAGAAAATAGAAATGGAGAGAAAGCTAATGGATGAGTTTATAACAGTACAACTTATATTAAGTTTAGCAGGATGTGTAGGAATTGTACTTGCAACTACACAATTAATAAAAAAATACACAAAAGTTGATCCTAAAATAATAGCATTGATAATGTCAATTTTAATAGGAACAGTAAGAGTAATAGCACTTGGAAAATATGATGTTTTATCAATAATTATAGGAATACTAAACATTATACCAATTTTATGGGGAGCAATAGGTGGATATGAAACAATGATAAAACCAAGAAAGTGTAATAAAGCAGATTGTGAAAATGAAGATAAAAACAATAAAATATAAATCAATTAAAAAATCTTGATTTATGAACAAATTTAATATATTATAGATACGATGAAATAGTAATTATTTTGTCGTATTTTCATTTAAGGCGGTAGAAAAATGTATTTAAAACGATTAGAACTACAAGGATTTAAATCTTTTGCAGATAAAACAATATTAGAATTCATGCCAGGTATTACAACTGTAATTGGGCCAAATGGTTCAGGAAAAAGTAATATATCTGACAGTATAAGATGGGTTTTAGGAGAACAAAGTATGAAGTCTTTAAGAGGAGCAAAATCTGAAGACATTATTTTTGCCGGAACTCAAAATAGAAAATCTTTAGGATTTGCAGAAAGTTCTATCGTTTTTGATAATTCAGATGGAAAACTTCCAATAGAATATTCAGAAGTAACCGTTACAAGAAAAATATATAGAAGTGGAGAAACAGGGTATTATATAAATAAAGTTCCTTGTAGATTAAAAGATATTTTGGAATTATTTATGGATACAGGAATAGGAAAAGACCGGATATTCAATAATAGGACAGGGAAAAATAGATGAAATATTAAGTAATAAATCTGAAGATAGACGTCACATTTTTGAAGAGGCAGCTGGAATAGTAAAATACAGAGTAAGAAAAGCTGAATCAGAAAAAAAATTAGAACAAACAAAACTTAATCTTTTAAGAATTAGTGATATTTTATCAGAAATAGAATCTAATATAGAACCATTAAAAGTTCAATCAGAAAAAGCAAAGAAATTTTTAGATTTAAGAGAAGAATTAAAAAATATTGAAGTTGGATTGTTTTTATTTAATATTGATAGTTATAAAGAAAAGTTAGGACAAATAGTAGAAGATTTAGATATTATAAATACACAATATGAAGATGAAAATAAAAAGCAAGAAGAAATAAGTACTTTAAAAGAAACATTAAAACAAGAATTGGAAAAATTAAATGAACAAGTAGAAGGTATGCAAAATATTGGATTTGAAGCAGAAAAGCAAAAAGAACAAATTAGCTCAAACATAGAATTATCAAAACAAAGAATAACAAATAACAAAGAAAATTCGCAAAGATATAAATCAGAATTAGAAACAGTAAAAATAAGAATAAAAGAATTAGAAGAAGAAAAAGAGCAAAAATTATCAAAAAAAGAAAATTTAACAACCAATAAAGAAAAGTTCCAAAAAGAGTTAGAAGAAAAAGAGCAGGAATTAGACAAACTAACAGAAAAATTATCTGGAAAACAATTAGAAATAGAAGAAAAAAAGAAAAAAGTAGAACAAAATATAGACTTAAAATATGAATTAATAGCAGATATAAGTACTAAGGAAGCAAACTATGAAAACTTAGAAAAACGTGAAAAAACAGTAAAAACAGAAATACAATTAGGAATATCTGAATTAGATGGTTTAAGATTAACTAAGAGTGAAATTTCAAAAGGTTTTTATGAAATAGAAGCTAAAAGAAATGAAATATTAAAATCTTTAGAAATAGTAAAAACAAAGAAAAATGAAAGTGATACAAGACTTAAAGATTATGACATAAAAATAAATTCTTTAGAATCTGAACTAAGAATGAAACAATCAAGATATAATTTCTTAGTAGAAACAGAAAAAGAAAAAGAAGGATATGTAAGAAGTGTTAAAGCAATACTTTTAGAAGCAGAAAAAAACAAAAATGGAATACATGGAGTATTAGCAAATATAATTACAGCCCCAAAAGAATATGAAACAGCAATAGAAATGTGTTTAGGACAAGCACTTCAAAATATTGTTACAGACACAGAAGAAGATGCTAAAAAACAAGTTGAATTTTTAAGAAATAATAATTTAGGAAGGGCATCATTTTTACCAATATCTTCTGTAAAAGGAAAAAAAGTAGATAAAATAATAAAAAATAGTATTCAAGGTGTAATAGGAATTGCAGCAGATTTAATAAAATATGATAAAAAATATGAAAATATTATTTTTAATTTACTTGGAAGAACAGTAATAGTTGATGATATGCCTGCAGCAATTAGTTTAGCAAAACAAAATAATTATTCATTTAAAATAGTAACATTAAAAGGAGATGTTATAAATCCATCTGGAAGTATAACAGGAGGTTCAGTAGCACAAAAAACAGTTAATATTTTAGGTAGAAGTAGAGAAATAGAAAGTTTAGAAAAAGAAATAAAGAAATTAACTCTAAAAATAGAAGACTTAAAAGCTCAAAAAGAAGAATATAAAGAAAAAATAGAAGATGTTTTAGAAGAAGCTATAAGTCTAGAAAAGATAATGCAAGAAACAGACATAACATATGCAACAGAAAAGCAAAAAGTATTATCAGTAGAAGAAAATATCTTAAAACAAGAGCAAAAAATAGAAAAACTAAAAGAGGAATTATTAAATATAGCAAAAACAAAAGAAGAAACATTAAAAGGTAAAGATGAAGATAATTCTAAAATACTAAAAATAGAAGAAGAAAATAAATCTATAAATGAAGAAGTAGAAGATTATGCAAGAATAAATAAAGATGAACAAAAGTATATTGATGACTTAAATTTTGATATTACTAATCTAAAAATATCAGTATCTTCATTTGATGAAAGTAAAGCATCTATAGATGAAATAGTTGAAAGAATTAATATAGATATTTCTAATAATAATGCTAGTATTCAAAATAAAGATAGTCAAATTGAAATTATAAAAACAGAAAATGAGCAATTAGAACAAAGTATGATACAAATGCAAGAACAAATAAAACAAATAGATGAAAATGTACTTAATAGTTCATCAAAAGTTCAAGAATTGAAAGAACAAAGAATTGAAAAAAATAAAATTTTATCAAAAGCAGAAGAACAATATTTGCATCAATTTAAAGTACTAGAGGAAATAAAAGAACAGTCTATAAAAATAGATGTAAAGAAAACGAAAATAGAACAAGACTTAGAACAAGTGGTAAATAAATTGTGGGAAGAGTATGAATTAACACCAAATAGTACTACAGAATATACAAAACCAAGCAATATAGCAGTAGCACAAAAAAATGTAAATAGCATTAGAAACCAAATTAAAGATTTAGGCTCAATAAATGTAGATTCAATAGAAGAATATAAACAAACAAAACAAAGATATGACTTTTTGTGTGAGCAAAGGTTAGATTTAGAAAATACAATAGCAAAATTAAGAAAAATAATTACAGATATTACAAGTACAATGCAAGAAAGATTTAAAGAAAAGTTTGAAATTATAAATAAAAATTTTGATGAAGTATTTAAAGAATTATTTGGTGGAGGAAAAGCAGAATTAGTATTAGAAGATGAAGAGAATATACTAGAATGTGGAATAGATATACAAGTCCAACCAACAGGTAAAAAATTGCAAAATATGATGTTATTATCAGGTGGAGAAAAAGCATTTACAGCAATAGCATTACTATTTGCAATACTAAAAATAAACCCAGCACCATTTTGTGTATTAGATGAAATAGAAGCAGCACTTGATGATGTTAATGTATATAGATTTGCAGAATATTTGAAAAAATTTGCAAAGCAAACACAGTTCTTAGTAATAACACATAGAAAAGGAACAATGGAAGCAGCAGACACAGTGTATGGAGTAACAATGGAGGAAAACGGAATAAGTAAATTACTTTCAATGAAAATGAAATAAATGTAAATTGAAAAGCAAATTATATCACAAAATTTATAAAACTACTTGCCAAAAATAAAATTATTAGGTAGAATATAAAGTGTAAAACAAATCTGCCAAAAACAGATAGCTTCGAACATTGAAAAATAAATACCTTTGTAAAAAATAAAAGCAAGTGAAAAGCTATTTGCCAAAAAGCAGATAAAAATCAGAAAAA
>CAYVYP010000009.1:0-33378 GCA_964455975.1 uncultured Lachnospiraceae bacterium | reverse complement strand
ACTACAATTAGGTTTAGAGTATAAAGAATGGCGAAAATTTGAAAATGTTATAAACAAAGCAATGGAATCTTGCAAAAATAGTGATATAAGTGTGGTTGAACATTTTGTCGACGTAGACAAAACGATAAAAATGCCCAAAGGTGCAAGTAAAGTTATTAAAGATTACATATTAAGCAGATATGCTTGTTATTTAATAGCACAAAATGGAGATTCAAGAAAAAAAGTAATTGCTCTTGCACAAACATATTTTGCAATTCAAACTAGAAAGCAAGAAATTAGCGAAAAAGAATATACTGAATTAACAGAAGATGAAAAAAGATTTTATCAAAGAAAATTAACAAAAAAAGGAAATCACACACTTAATCAAACTGCAAAAAATGCAGGAGTCAAAAATTTTGATAGATTTCATAATGCAGGATATAAAGGATTATATAATGGAGAAACAGCAGATGACATTGCTAAAAGAAAAGGATTGAGATATAGAGAAGATATTTTAGATAATATGGGAAGTGACGAACTTATAGCTAATTTATTTAGAATTTCTCAAACAGAACAAAGATTAAAAAGAGATAAGATTAGTAGTGAAAAAGAAGCTTGTGATACTCATAAAAAAGTTGGTAAAATAGTTAGAAAAGCAATTAAAGAAGCAGGACGGAACAATGCCAGAAGAACTATCTACACCTATGAAAAGTTTGAAACAATTAGAAAAAGATAAAAGTAGGAGTTTAAAAAAGCAAAAATAAAGTAGATATCTTGTATTTTATCAAAATTACAAAATATACAAAAAAGGGTTCTGGCAAAAAATTAATTTATATTATAGATATAGGTCGGGAGAATATATGAATAACAAAGAAAAATTTATGGTAGAAGCCTTAAAAGAAGCTCAAAAAGCATATAATAAATTAGAAATACCGGTAGGTGCTGTAATTGTAAAAAATGATAAAATAATTGCAAGGGCATATAATTTAAAAGAAACTAAAAAAGATACAATAAATCATGCTGAAATATTAGCAATAAAAAAAGCAAGTAAAAAATTAGATGCTTGGAGATTGTCTGATTGTGATATGTATGTAACATTAGAACCTTGTCCAATGTGTATGGGAGCATTAATTCAATCAAGAATAAGAAAAGTATATATTGGAACAATGGATGAAAAAACAGGAGCCTGTGGGTCAGTTCTAAATTTAGCCAAAGATTATGAATTTAATCATAAATTAGAAATAGAAACTGGAATTTTAAAAGAAGAATGTGAAATGTTATTAAAAAGTTTTTTTAAAGAATTAAGAAAAATAAAAAAACAAAAAAATGCGGAGGAAAAATAATGGAGGATACTAAAAAGAAAAAAATAATACATATATGTATTGTTACTACTATTATTGTAGTTTTAATTGCAATAATTGGGTTAATAATATTAAAATATGAAGTAGAAGGCGAAAAAAATATGCCATTTAATCTTTCAAAAATAGTTGTAGTAAGCACTGCAGAAGGAATGCAAAATGCTGATACAGAAAACAAATGGAATTTTAATATAGTACAAAATAATGATATTTATATAACTATAGAAAAAAATGATAATTATAAAAAAAGTGAAAAAATAGAAAAAATAATTTTTGAAAATTTTAGTCAAATACAATCTCCGATAAAAGGTACTTTTAAGAAATATATGCCAAATAGTACGCAAGGGAGAACTTTTATAAATACAGAAGAATTTTTATTAGAAGATTCTTTAGAATATAGAGGAAATACAAAAACAGATTTAAAAAATTTGGAAATATCTAATATAGGAGGAACAATTTGTATTAGATATTCAAATGAAGAAATTGGTAATTATATTTCAAATGAAGAAGAACAAATAAAACATGATGGAACTTTAATTAGTAAAACAGGAACTACTTTAGAAGAAATTAAAGGAAAAATTGCGTTTGACCTAATAATAAAACTAGAAAACAAATCATATAAAGCAAATATTGTATTAGAACTTCCTTGTGGAGATATAATACAGCAAGGAACTACTAACATAGAAAAGATAGATATGCAAGATATTATTTTTAAAAGAATATAAAATATTTTAATATATTCTATTGATAAAATAGTCAAAACAATATATAATTTAGGTGGCTTAAGATGTTAATGATAAGTTTCTTTATAGAAAGTATTTCCAATAAAAAGCTATGAATCTCGTCAGGTTCGGAAGAAAGCAGCGATAAGTGGTGTCTTTTATGTGGAAATACTTTCTATAGAGAAATGAATTACAATATTTTAAACCATTTTTTCTTTAAAAGGAAAAAATAAAGATTTGAGGGGGGCAATCTATGGGATATACAGCTTTATACAGAAAATTTAGACCTATAACATTTGAACAAATGGTAGGACAAGAACATATAACTAAAACACTTAAAAATCAAATAATGTCTGGAAGAGTAGGACATGCATATTTATTTAATGGGGGAAGAGGAACAGGAAAAACAACTGCAGCTAAAGTTTTAGCAAGAGCAATAAACTGTTTAAATCCACAAAATGGGGAACCTTGCAATGAATGTGAAATATGTAAGGCTGCAATAAATGGATCTCTTACAGATATAGTGGAAATGGACGCAGCATCTAATAATAGTGTAGAAGATATTCGTTCAATAAGAGAAGAAGTTAATTTTTTGCCAACACTTGCAAAATATAGAATATATATAATAGATGAGGTACATATGCTTTCAATTGGAGCTTTTAATGCACTTTTGAAAACATTAGAAGAACCACCTGCTCATGTAAAATTTATTTTGGCAACAACAGAACCTCAAAAATTACCAGCAACAATTTTATCTAGATGTCAAAGATTTGATTTTAAAAGAATATCAAATGAAAACATTATAAAAAGATTAAATATTGTTTGCAAAGAGTCAAATATTGAAATTACTAAAGAAGCATTAGAAACAATAGCAGTTTTATCAGAAGGGGCAATGAGAGATGCACTTAGCATATTGGAAAGATGCCTTCAAGAAGAAACAGATAAGATAGATGAAGATAAAGTAAAAGAATTAGTTGGAATTCCTAAAATTACTTTTATAAAAGATATAGCAAATGCAGTTATAGAATATAATGTTGAAAAAGCTTTAAATGCTTTAAATATAGTACTAAATGAAGGAAAAGATGTTAATAATTTAATATGGGAAATAATAAAATATATTAAAGATATTTTATTATTTAAAACAATAGGAAACATTGAAATATATAGCCAAAAAGAAAAAGAAGATATAAAAGATTTGTCTATAAAAACTTCAAAAGATAGATTATTAAAAATGATTTATAATTTATCTGAACTAGAAAATGATATGAAATGGTCTTCACAAAAAAGCATAATGTTGCAAGTTGGAATAATGAAATTATGTAATAAAGATGAAGAAAATATAGAAAGAAGAATTGAATTATTAGAAAATAGTATAAAAAATGGTAGTGTAAATAATAATCCAAATATTCCTATAAAAATAGAAAAAGAAAATAAAAAAGATGATATTCAAGTTGAACCTAAAAAAATAGAAGTTAAGAAAAATTTAAATAATAGTAATTTAAAAACAGAACAATATTGGCCTAAAATTATTAATGAACTTAAAACAGAAGGAAAAATAATGTTGTATACAAATTTAATTAATACTAGTGCTATACAACTAGATGATATGACAGTTGGAATAAACTTTTCAAATGGCATAACACCATTTGGAAAAACTATTTTAGAAAAACCAGAAAGTATGTCAGAATTAAAAAAATTAGTTTCTATTGAATCTGGTAAAGAAATGAGAATAAAATATATAGATGGAACGAAGGAAAAAATAGAAATTAAAAATAATAATGATATAGAAAATTTAGTTAAAGGATTGGATATACCAATTGATATTATAGAAGAATAATTTTAAAGGAGGAATTATAAAATGGCAAAAAGAGGTGGCTTTCCAGGAATGGGAGGATTTGGAGGAATGAATATAAATCAACTTATGAAAGAAGCAAAAAAAATGCAAGAAGATTTAACAAAATCTCAAGAAGAATTGTCAACAAAAGTATTTGATGCATCAGCAGGTGGAGGAGCAATAAGCGTAAAGGTTTCAGGAAATAAGGAAATCAAAGAAATAATTATAAAAAAAGATGTAGTAGACCCAGAAGATGTAGAAATGTTACAAGATTTAATTTTAACATGCATAAATGAAGCATTAAGAAAAGTTGATTCAGCACAAGCACAAGATATGGGAAAATATAATATACCAGGATTAATGTAAGAGGAGCAAAATAATGTCATATTATTCACCATCAATAGAAAAACTAATAGAAAGTTTTGAAAAATTACCAAGCATAGGACATAAAACTGCAGCAAGATTAGCATTTTATATATTGAATTCTACACAAGAAGAAACAAATGAATTTATAAATTCAATAATAAATGCAAAAAAGAATTTAAAATATTGTTCAAAATGTTATAATATATCTGATACAGATCCATGTATTATATGTTCAAATCCAAAAAGAGATGAAAGTATTATATGTGTAGTAGAAGATGTAAGAGATATTATTGCTATGGAAAAAACCCATGAGTTTAAAGGAGTTTACCATGTTTTACATGGTTCTATTTCTCCAATGAATGGAATTGGCCCAGATGATATAAAAATAAAAGAATTATTAGCAAGATTAATGGACGGAAAAGTTAAAGAAGTAGTTTTAGCGACAAATCCAAGAGTTGAGGGCGAAGCTACAGCTATGTATTTATCTAAATTAATAAAACCATTAGGAGTAGTAGTAACAAGAATTGCAGCAGGAATACCTGTCGGTGGTGATTTAGAATATACAGATGAAATAACACTTGCAAAAGCATTAGAAGGGAGAAGAGAATTATAACTCTTCTTTTTTTTCTTCTTGACATGTAGCTGCAATAATAGCTAAATTATCACCTATAGCAGTAAACAAACAAGCTAAAATGTTAATTTCATCAGCAGATTTGTTTTGAGATATGTATATAGAAAGTGTACTAGCTAAAGCAATTAATTCTTTTCCAAAACAATTATTTTTACACATATATAATACACCTCAAAATATAATATGAAAAAAATAAAAAAATGTTAAGATTATTTTTAAATAAATAATTTAATAAATAAATAATAAATAAATAATTAATTAATAAATAATTAAATAATTAAATAATAAATAATTAATTAAATAATAAATAATTAATTAAATAAATAAATAATTAAATAATAAATAATTAATTAAATAAATAATTTAATAAATAAATAATAAATAAATAATTAATTAATAAATAATTAAATAAATAATTAATTAAAAAATAAAACAAATTTTAAAGTAAAATTTAAATCAATTATTGGAAGTTTATGTAACCTTAAATCAATTTTAAAATTATGAGTAAAGTATGAAACGAGAAAATAAGTTTAAAAAATGAGAAAAACTTAAATGTTAAAAAAGAAAAAATAAAATTGCATAAAAGAATTAAATTAACAATAATAATTAAGCAAAAAAATGTATTTAAAATTAAAAAATGCTAGCGGATAAGCTGAAATTAAGAAGTTTCAAAAGATATAAAATTTAAAACAATTTATTATAAGAAAATTAGACAAAAAAACTAGATTTGACATTAAGACAGTCAAACCTAGTTTTAAAACACAGTATCAATTAGACAAAATTAAAATAAAAGAA
Source organism: uncultured Lachnospiraceae bacterium (assembly GCA_964455975.1). Taxonomy (GTDB): domain Bacteria; phylum Bacillota; class Clostridia; order TANB77; family CAG-508; genus JAETTH01. The sequence goes on along the minus strand of CAYVYP010000009.1, from coordinate 27,693 downwards.
AAATAACAATTTTTTATTTTTCTTTTGTTAAAAATTTAATCACCTAATAATATTTCACATATATTTTGAGTAGAATCTTTTTTTGAAAGTTTAATTGAATTATTTTTCATATTTTTTAATTTTTCTTCATTTAATAAAACTTCATCTATTATTTCTTTTGGACTACTTTCTTTTTTTATCCATACTGCACAACCACTATTTACTAAAAATTCAGCATTTTCTTCTTCTTGGCCTGGAATTGGGTTAATTATTATAATTGGTAAACTAGAAGCTAAACTTTCTGTTATTGTAAGTCCACCAGGTTTAGTTATAACTACGTCTGATATACTCATTAATTCTGGAACTTTATTTGTATATTCTAAAATTAATACATGATTATGTGCATTAAAATTTTCAACTAATTCCTCAAAAGCTTTTTTCATCTTTTCATTTCTACCAGCAATAGCAATTATTTGAATATTTGAATAATTTTCTAAAAGCGATTTTAAAACTTCAACTGTCTTTGCTTTTCCAAGTCCAAATTCTCCACCGCCAAAAAATAAGATAGTTTTTTTATCTTTACTTAAATTAAATTCTGATAATAATTCTTCTTTATTATATTTATTTAAAAATCTACTAGATAATGGGATTCCGGTTACATGTATTTTTTCTTGTGCTACACCAAAATCTATTAAAGGTTTTTTCATGCCTTCATTAGAAATAAAATAATAGTCTATATATTTGTTACCAACAAGCCATTGATCATGTGGTGCAAAGTCAGTCATTATAGTAGCAACTTTTGCTGATAATTTACCTTTTTTCTTTAAATAACTGCACATTTGACTGCTAAAGGGATGTGTAGAAATAATTAAATCAGCATCAAATAATTTTAATAATTTATTTAATTTTTTAGACATTAATTTATTTGATAATGAGCTAAGTTTTGCTAAAGTACCTTTTTGGGATTTATAATAAACTTTTCCCCAAGCCCAAGGTGCCTTTTTAGCCATTTCTCTATATGCAGCAGTTGAAACCTTTTCAATAGGTTTATTTACATATTTCATACAATCAACTAAATCTGTTTGTATGTTAGTATAATTATCATCAATATATGACTTTATAGATTTAGCAGCAGATAAATGACCGCCACCATAAGAAGCATAAAAAATTAGTACTTTTTTCATATAATATCATCCTTTATATTTTATTTTTTAATATTTTATCATACAAAAAATAAAATATCAAAAATAAATTGAATATTTTTCTATAAATAAAACAAAATAATAGTATAAATTTAATTTAGGAGGAAAATTTTGAAAAAAATAATATATATTATACTATTTTTATTTTCTTTAACATTATCAGTAATGCTTATAAAAATAGAAAATAAACAAATTCAAACAGTATATGCAGCATCTAAAACAAGTTCTACTTCTGATACTCAACTTATGGCAAGAGCAATAAATGGAGAGGCAAGAGGAGAAAGTTATGAAGGACAAGTGGCAGTGGGAGCTGTTATATTAAATAGAGTAAAAAGTTCTAATTTTCCAAATACTATATCAGGAGTAATATATCAACCAGGAGCTTTTACGGCCGTAAGTGATGGACAAATAAACGTAGCAATAAGTGAAGGCTCAACAGTAGTAAAGGCAGCAAAAGATGCAATGAACGGATGGGACCCTTCTCGGAGGGGCACTTTATTATTTTAATCCTCAAACAGCGACTAATAAATGGATTTGGTCTAGGCCACTTATCAAAACGATAGGAAAACATAGATTTTGTAAATAAAGGAGATTTTTTATGGGAAAGATAAAAGAAAAGGTATATGATTTTAAAAACAGACTGAAAGATAGACACATGCTTAGTATAATTGTAGTTTTAATAGTTGTTATAGCAGGTATTGGTATATTTGCATATAAAAAACAGATGGAATATAAGACTGCAAATGAAAATGATTATAATATGGCATTTTATGAATTGGTAGATTATGTACAAAATGTAGAAACATATTTGGCAAAATCATTAATATCAACAACAAAGGAAAGCGGTGCAGAAACATTAACACATGTGTGGAGAGAAGCAGATTTAGCTCAAAGTTATTTAGCTAGATTACCAATAGAAAATGAAAATCTATCAAACACAGTAAAATTTTTAAATCAAGTTAGTGACTATAGTTATAGTTTATCCAGAAAAAATATAAATGGAGAAGATTTAAAAGAAGAAGATTTAAAAAATTTAAAAGATTTTCATAATTATAGTAAAGAATTAGAAAATACATTAGTACAACTATCAGAAGATATTAATTCTGGAAGAATTAGTTGGGGTGAATTAACTAAAAAAGCAACTCCAGTATTTGCACAACAAGTAAGTAATTTTTCAAAAGATAGTTTTAGTAATTTAGAAGAAAATTTTCATGAATATTCAGGATTAATATATGATGGAGCATTTTCTGAACATTTAACATCTACAGAAAAAAAAGGACTTACTGGAGATGAAATAGATGAGGAAAAAGCAAAAAGTGTTGCAAAAGATTTTATTGGAAATGACAAAATAAAAGAAATAAATTCAAATGGATTTTCTGAAAATGCTGATATACCAACATTTGATTTTAGCATAAAAACAAATAATGATGAAGATGTTTGGATATCAATTACAAAAAAAGGTGGACATATATTATTTATGAATAGTAACAAAGATGTTACAGTAGAAAATATATCTAATGAGGAAGCCGTAAAAAAAGGAAAAGAATTTTTAGATTCTAGAAATATAATAAATATGAAAGAAACATACTATTTAAAACAAGATGGAATATTAACAATTAATTATGCATATGAACAAAATGGAGTAATAATGTATTCTGATCTAGTAAAAGTTAAAATAGCTTTAGATAGTGGAGAAATATTAGGATTAGAAACTTCAGGATATTTAAATTCACATGAAATAAGAAAAATAGAAAAACCAAAATTAACAATAGAAGAAGCTAAAAAAGTATTAAATAAAGAATTGAATATAGAAAGCGAAAAAATGGCAATAATTCCAACTGAATTTAAAACAGAGATACAATGTTATGAATTTAAAGGAAAAGTAGATGACAATGAATTTTTAGTTTATATTAATTGTAATACAGGTAAAGAAGAAGATATATTAGTAATAGTAAATACTCCAAATGGAACATTAACAATGTAAACCATATTAGCCATATTTTAAGTAAATAAAAAAATAATAAAAGTAAATAATAAATATATAAAAGTAATTTAAATACTTTTATATAATAATTAATAAATAAAATATTATTTATTAAAATAGGAGGATATTACGCTATGTCTAGTAAAAAAAGTATAATGTCTGAAAAGTTAAAAGAAGAAATAGCAAAAGAATTAGGAGTATATGAAACAGTAAAAAAAGCAAATGGATGGGGAGATGTATCTTCAAAAACATGTGGGAATATAGTTTCAAAAGCTATAGAAATAGCTAATAGAAATGTTTAGTTAAAATAATTTATAGCTAAATTATTTCGTATAAAATGCAAAAGCTTTAAAATTAAGGCTTTTGCATTTTTTTGTTGTAAAACTAATAAAAATATAATATAATTTAGTAATTATTAAAATATAAATATATTTAATATAAATATTAATTTGGAGGCAATAGTTATGCCAGATAATAAAGATATATCAGTAGAAAAAATATTAGAATTAACAAAAGGAAAATTAATTTCAGGAGATAAAAATTTAATTGTTGAGAATTATTCAAGAGATACAAGACAGATAAATAAAGGAGATTTTTACATAGGATTTAAAGGTGAAGTAAGAAACCGGAGGAGAGCTATATGAAGTTGCTTTTGAAAATGGGGCATCAGGAGTAATTGTTCAAGATATTGAATTTTCAAAAGAGAAAATAGAAAAATATAAAAATAAAGTAATAATAGTTGTAAAAGATGTTATAGAAGCTATTCAAAATATAGCAAAATATAAGCGCTCTTTATATAATATACCAGTTGTTGCAATTACTGGAAGCGTAGGGAAAACAAGCACAAAAGATATAATAGCAAGTGTATTAGAAGAAAAATTTAATGTATTAAAAACAGAAGGAAACTTAAATAACCATATAGGTCTTCCACTTACTATTTTAAAATTGAAAAATCATGATTGTTTAGTGGTTGAAATGGGAATGAATCATTTTGGAGAAATAAGAACTCTTACAAACATAGCAAAACCAACAACATGTGTTATAACGAATATAGGTACAGCACATATTGGAAATTTAGGCTCAAGAGAAAATATTTTAAAAGCTAAACTTGAAATATTAGAAGGAATGAGTAGCCAAGGGACAGTAATTATAAATAATGATAATGATTTATTAAATGATTGGTTTGAAAGAAATAAAGACAAAGTAAACATAATTACATATGGAATTGAAAATAAAAGTAATTATAATGCATATAAAATAATTGAAAATGAAAAAGAATCTATATTTAATGTTAAAATTGAAGAAAATGAAGAAAAAATAATGGTTCCAGTACCAGGAAGGCACTTTGTTTTAAATGCATTATGTGCGTTAAGTGTTCGGAAGATTATATGAAATAAGTACAGAAAAAATAAAAGATGGAACAAAAAAATTTGAACTTACAAAAAGTAGAATGGAGATAATAAATACAAAAGAATATATAACACTTATAAATGACGCATATAATGCAAATTATGATTCGATGAAAGCAGCAATAGAATATTTAGGTAAAATAATTGATAAAAGAAAAGTTGCAATACTTGGAGATATGCTAGAATTAGGAGAATATGAAGATGAACTGCATAAAAAAATAGGAGAAGAAATTGTAAAAAATAAAATAGATATTTTAATTACGGTTGGAAATTTAGGAAATAAAATTGCTAAATCTGCTATAAAAAACGGTATTAATAAAGAAAATGTAATTACATTTAATGAAACAGAGGATTTGCTAGAAAAAATAGAAAATATAGTACAAACAAAAGATGTTATATTAATTAAGGCATCAAATGCAATGAAATTTAATAAAATAGTAGAGAAATTAAATAAGTAAAAAGGAGATATTGATATGCATAAATTAAAGCTTGGAGTCATTTTTGGAGGAATATCTACGGAACACGAGGTATCTATTATTTCAGGAACATCAGTAATTAAGAATTTAGATAAAGAAAAATATGAAATTTTTCCAATATACATTTCTAAAGAAGGTATTTGGTATAAATATTTAAAGCCAGTAGATAAAATAGAAATTTTAGAAATAGGAGAAAAAATAGAGGAAAAAGAGGAAATAAAAAATATAATTGAAATATTAAAGCAATTAGATGTAGTCTTTCCAGTACTACATGGGTTAGGCGGGGAAGATGGAAGCATACAAGGTTTATTTGAATTATTAAAATTAAAATATGTTGGATGTAAAATATTAGGATCAAGTATAGGAATGGATAAAGTATATACAAAAATAATATTTGAAAAAGCAAAAATAAATCAAGCAAAATATTTATATATAAGAAAAAATGGAGATAAATACATATATGTTGATGAAGAATTTAATGAAAAAATATGTGATATAGATGAAATTACAAAGCAGGCTGATGAAAGCCTAAATCTACCAGTATTTGTTAAACCATCAAATTCAGGTTCTAGTGTAGGAATAAAAAAAGCAAATATTATTGAAGAACTAAAAGATGCAATTATATTTGCTGCAAAGTACGATAATAAAGTATTAATAGAAGAAAATATAAATGGAAGAGAAATAGAATGTGCAGTTTTGGGAAACGAAGAGGTTTATGCAACATGTGTTGGAGAAATTATGCCAGCTGATAATTTTTATAGTTACAATGCTAAATATCAAAATGGAGATTCTAAAGTAATTATTCCAGCAAATATTTCAAAGGAAAAAGAAAATGAAATAAAAAAATTAGCTATAAAAGCTTTTAAAGCAATTGATGGAAAAGGGTTATCAAGAGTAGACTTTTTTATTGAAAATCAAACAAATAAAATTTATATAAATGAAATAAATACAATGCCAGGATTTACAAATATAAGTATGTATCCAAAATTATGGGAAAATTGTGGATTAGAATACTCAAAACTATTAGAAAAATTGATACAATTAGCACTTAATAAGTAAGAAAACGCTTAAAAGTATTTTAATCTTAATAGATATATGATATAATACAAAATACAAAAAATTGGAGGCTGTCAAAATGATTTTTAAAGACTATTATAGAATATTAGAATTAGAAAATAATAAAGTATCTCAAGAAGAAATAAGAGCTTCTTTTAGGGTGCTTGCTAAAAAATATCACCCAGATGTAAATGTTGGTAATAAAACAGCAGAAGATAGATTTAAGGATATAAATGAAGCGTATAGAGTGTTATCAAATATTCAAGATAAAAGAAAATATGATAGAATGTGGAATTCACATGTTGGTAGAAAGCAAAATAAAATATATGAAGAAAGTAAAAGAGAAAAAGATTCTATATTTAGTGATTTTTTTAATATGTTTTTTGGAAGAGATGTAAAAGAAAAAGAAGAAAATAAAAGTTTTAAATTAAAAAAAGAGCCTATAAAAGGAGAAAACATAGAAACTGCCATATCTATAAAATTAGAAGAAGCTTTCTATGGAATAGAAAAAAAGGTTTCTTTAAGAACAGTAGAACGGAAAAATGAAAACATTTACAATAAAAGTTCCAGGCGGAATAAGAAATGGTGAAAAAATAAGATTAATTGGACAAGGAAAATCTGGAAAAAATGGTGGAAAAAATGGAGATTTATTTATAAAAATACATATAGAGGATAATAAAAAATTTAAATTAGATGGATGTGATTTATATACAGACTTATTTTTAACTCCATGGGAAGCGGCATTAGGAACAAGAGCAAATATAAATTCAATAGATGATGTGGCATCTATATATATACCACAGGGAATACAAAGTGGAGAAAAAGTTAGAATTCCTGGTAAAGGATATAAAGATGGAAAAGGTTCTAGGGGAGATTTAATTGCTGAAATAAAAATAGTAGTTCCAAAAGAAATGTCAGAAGAAGAAAAAGAACTTTTTAAAAAATTAAATGAAATATCAAAATTTAATCCAAGAGCGCAAATTAGTTAACATAAACTAATAAAAATATTGACATTATAAGGAAAAACATATATAATAAATATATTAATGGACAAAAGATAAGAAATACAACTTGGTAGATAATAGAAGAGGGGTGTATTAATAAATGGACAACCTACAAGGAAAACACTTTAGCATAACAGATCCAGAAAATGTAAGTACTGTTATATATAAAGTAAATAGGACAGAAAAAGAGCTTTTAAAAGATTATCCTAAATATACAGTAGAAAGACTTGATTATATAGAAGAACTAAATGGTAACTTAAAAAGAAAAACTTTTTTTGTAGAAGAGCCATCTAAAGACTATGATGAATTAGTTATATTTTCTTTTGGAAAAGAAAAAGTTGTAGTTAATATGGGATTATTAGAAAATGATAAATTAAAAATATCTAAAAGACCAATACCAATGAAATTAGATACTTTATATTCAGAAAAAATAACAGAATATAAAGATATGAAATATACACCAAATTTAAAAAGACCTATATCTATTATAGATCCAGAAACAACAGAAGAAATCAAACCAGTATTATATTTTGATGAAAAAACAAATGAAGTTAAAGGAAAATGTAAATTAAAACCATATAAGTCTTATTTCGCATTTGAAATAAGAGACGATAAAAATTAAGGGGGAGCATAGTATAATGGGAAGTTCAACTGAAAAACCATTAAATTTTAATGTACATATGATGGATTGTACAATGAATCCAAAAGATAAAATATTAGCAGGTAACCATAAAAAAGTATCTGGAAAAGAAGCATTAAAAATTATAGAAACTGAAGGAATAGTAATTCAAGTAGAAGCCGGAAATAAGGAGCAATACATAGCAGAAAGAACTGCAAAAGATGAAATGACACATTAATACAAACAAAAGAAGAAGGTGTAAATATGAATTATAAAATAGAAGCAGCCTTAAAAAAGAGTAAAAAAACTTTAATAATAGCAGGAATACTATGGATATTTTTTTCCATAGTATTTGTTATGCCTATTGCTATTTCTATCGTTGAGGCTAGTACAAATAATGTATTTAATGTAGGAATATTTATTCAAAGTTTATTTACTAAAATCACGGATATTGGTAACAATCTTGGAAAAGTATTTACAGAAGCATATATTAGTACATTTTTTACTACATTAGGCAACTTTACTATTATATATTTAATTTGTGCTACAATTGGTGTAATTAAAGCAAAACCTAAAAATGAATATACTGATATAGAACATGGTTCAAGTGATTGGGCAGAAAATGGTTCACAATATAAAGTTTTAAGCAAAAATAAAGGAATTATTTTGGCAGAAAACAATTATCTTCCAGTAGATAAAAGAGGAAATGTTAATGTATTAGTTGTTGGACGGATCTGGTTCTGGTAAATCTTCAGCTTATTCTATACCAAATGCATTTCAATGCTTAGGTTCATATGTATTTACAGACCCAAAAGGAGAACTTTATGATAAAACAGCAGGATATTTAAGAGAGCAAGGATATGATATAAAAATATTAAATCTGGTAAGGCCACAATATAGTGATGGATATAATCCACTTATGCACATAACAAGCGAATTAGATGTTGATGTTATCGCTAATACTATAGTAAAAGGACAACAATCAGAAGGAAAATCTGATCCATATTGGGATGATATGGCAGAGATGTTATTAAAAGCATTAATATATTATTTAATTGCAACCAGGCCAGAAGAAGAACAAAATTTAGCAAGTTGTTCAGAACTTGTAAGAGCAGCAAATACAAGTGGTGGAAGTAATCTTTTAACAGAACTTATAAATCAATTACCATATGATCATCCAGCAAGAATGAATTATAAATCAATAGAAATAGCTCCAGAAAAAACTTATGGATCAATACTTTCTTCACTTCAATCTAAATTAGGTAAATTTGATTCAAAAGAAATTGCAGAGGTTACATCAACAAATACAATAGATTTTAAAGAGATAGGAAAGAAGAAAACAGCGGTTTATGTAGTATCATCAGATACACATACAGCATATGATTTTTTACTTACAATATTCTTCTCTCAAATGATACAACAATTATATGATTTTGCAGATGAACAAGGAGGGCAACTTCCAATACAAACATATTTTATTTTAGATGAGTTTGCAAATATTGGTAGAATACCAGATTTTGATAAAAAAATATCAACTAGTAGAAGTAGAAAAATATCATTTAGTGTTATATTACAAAATTTAGATCAATTAGAAGCAGTTTATGAAAAATCTCATGAAACAATATTAGGTAACTGTGATACACATGTTTTTTTAGGCAGTAACTCACAAAAAACAGTAGAATATTTTTCAAAAGCATTAGGAGAAAAAACCATATCAAGAGATAGTATGTCTGTTAGCAGAGATAAACAAATGCATAGACAAGGTTATAATGAATCAGATCAAGCTATGGCAAGAGCACTTCTTACACCAGATGAACTTAGAAGATTTGATAATGATATGTGTATTATATTTGAAAAAGGAATTAATCCTGTAAAGGCTAAAAAATTCTATTACTTTAATTCTCCTATGGCAAAAAAATTACAAGCTTTAGCAATTTCACATAATGAAATAGGAGACATAGATAGAGGAATATGGAGAAAATTTAATCCATATAACCCATATGTTGATAATAGTAAGGAAAAATCAGTACAAGATTTAAAAGTAGAGTCTTTAGATGATTTATTTGAAGAAGTTCCTAAAAAAGAAGAAGTCAAGGCAAAAGTAGAAACAAAAAATATAAAGCCAATAGAAGAAAAATTAAATTCAAACGAGAAAAAAGATTTGGATGATATATTAAATGATGCTCCTATTTTACCGTCTGAAGATGAAGATGTACTTTCACCAGATATACAAAAAGAATTAGAGGCTAAATTTGATGAATTATTTGGACCAATGGATGATAACAATAATTAAATAAAATAAAATTAAAAGCTAAACAAATGTTTAGCTTTTTGTTGACTAGAAAGAATTATTGTGTTATAAATTAAGAATAAAAAGACAGTTGGTAAAAGTTAAAATATTATTGCGAGGAGACTAAATATGAAATTTATACATATAGCAGATATGCACTTTGATGTACCATTTACAAGTTTAAATAATAAATCTGAATTAGGTGATTTACGAAGGTTAGAACAAAGAAAAGTATTTAAACAAATAATAGAATATATAAAAGAAAATAAAATAGAATATTTTTTTATTGCAGGAGATTTATATGAAAATGAGTATGTAAAACAAAGTACAATAGAATATATTAATAATTTATTTAAAGAAATTCCAGAAACAAAAATATATATTGTTCCTGGTAATCATGATCCATTTTTAAAAAATTCATATTATGCAAAATTTAATTGGAATAATAATGTTTATATTTTTAACGAAAATATAGAAAAAATAGAATTAGAAAATATAGATATTTATGGATTTGGATTTAATGATTTTTATTTAAAAAATTCAAAAATAGAAAATATTAAAATAGAAAATAAAAATAAAATAAATATATTATTAACACATGGAAGCTTAGACGGAGGTTATGATGAATTAAGGCAGTATAATCCAATGAAAAAAATAATGCTAAAACAATTTGATTTTGATTATATTGCACTTCGGACATATTCATAAATTATATTATAATGAAGAAGAAAACCAAAAAATAGTATATCCAGGTTCTACTGTATCCCTAGGATTTGATGAACTTCGGAGAACATGGAATGATATTTCGGAGAGTTAGAAAAAAATAAAATAAAATTAAAATTTATACCATTAGAACAAAAGGAATTTAAAGAATTAGAAATAGATATTTCAAATATTATTTCTGAAGAAGAATTAATAGAAAAAATAAATGATCTGAATTTAAATAATAATTATTATTATAAAATAATCTTAATTGGAAGAAGAAATTTTGAAATAAATAAATATAAAATATTAAAATTAATTCAAAAAGAAAATATAATTAAAATAAAAAATAATACAAAATTAAATTATGATTTAAATAAAATAAAAGAAGAAAATAATTTAAAAGGAATTTTTATAAAAAAAATATTAGAAGAAAATAATTATTCAGAAGAAATTATAGAAAATGCAATACAGATAGGATTAGAAACTTTAGAATAGGAGATAAAAATGCAAATAAATAATTTAAAAATTAATGGATTTGGAAATTTAAAAAATAAAGAAATAAATTTTTCAGAAAATATTAATTTAATATATGGCCAAAATGAAAGCGGAAAATCAACATTATTAAAATTTATTATTGGAATGTTTTATGGAAGTTCAAAAAATAAAAGAGGAAAAGAAATATCTGATTTAGAAAGATATACCCCTTGGAAACAGGAAGAATTTTCAGGTAAATTAATATATAAATTAGATAATAAAAAAACATTTGAAATATTTAGAGAATTTAATAAAAAAAATCCAAAAATATTTAATGAAAATATGGAGGATATATCAAAAGAATTTAATATAGATAAAACAAATGGAAATGAATTTTTTTATGAACAAACAAAAATAGATGAAGAATTATTTACATCTAGTTTAGCAATTTTACAAACAGAAACGAAATTAGAATCAGATAAACAAAATACTTTAATTCAAAAAATTACAAATTTAGTAAATACTGGTAGTGATAATATATCATATAAAAAAGCCATAGATAAATTAAATAAAAAATATCTTGCGGAAATAGGAACAGATAAAACTACAGGCAGACCATTAAATATTGTAGAAAATAGAATAAAAGAAATAGAAAAACAAAAAGAAGAAATAAAAGAAGAAACAGAAGAAAATAATTATATTGATGAAAAAATAAAAAACATAGAAAAAGAAATAGAAAAAAATAAAAATAAAATAGAAATAATTAATAAAATAAAAAATATTAATGAAAATAAAAAAATAGAAAATGAAAAAATAAAATTAAATAAAGAATTATTAAATAAATTAAATGAAAAAATAAAATTAAATAATGAGACATTAAATAAATTAAATGAAAAAATAACAATAAATGAAGAATTATTAAACAAATTAAATAATCAAAAAAATTTATTTAAATTAAATAAAAGTAATTTAAATAATAAATCAAATAAATTAAATAAAAATGATAAAAAAGATAGTAAATATAAAAATAAAAATAGAATAATAAAATATGTAATAACTATTTTAGCTGTTACTCTAGTTAACATTTTAAATTTTATGTATATTAAAAATATAGAAATTAATATTTTGATTACTTTTTCAATATTGCTGTTACCCGTAATGGCCGGAATAGATATAAAAGCTAAAAACAAACAAAAAAAGATAATTGAAGAAGAAAATAAAAAAGTAAAAGAAAAGGAAATACAAATTAGTTATGAAAAAAATAATATTGAAAAAGAAATAAATTTATTAGGTAATGAGAGAGATGAAAAAATAAAAGAAATTAATTTATTAGAAAATAATATTAATAATGAATTTAATAAAAAAATAGAAAATATTAAAAATAATTATTTAAATTATTTTGATATTTTAGAAATAAATAATTTAATTAATTCAATAAATATTAATTATGAATTAGAAAAAGAACAAAGAATATATAATGAAAATAAAATTAATTTAAATATAATAAATAATAAAAAAGAAAATATATTAATTAAATTAAATAATTTATCTAAATTAGAAGAAGAATTAGAATCAATGCAAGAAGAATTAAAAGAAATAAATAATAAAAAACAAAGTATAATATTGGTTAAAGACATTTTGGAAAAAGCTTATGAAGAAATGAAAAATAGTGTAACACCAGAATTTACAAAAAAATTATCAGAAAATATTTTTAAAATATCAAATGAAAAATATAAAAATGTTAAATTAAATTCAAATAATGAATTAATTGTTGAAATAGAAAATGGAGATTATGTTCCAGTAACATCTTTAAGTGTAGGAACAATAGACCAATTATATTTTTCATTAAGATTAGCAGCTCTAGATAATTTAACTAATGAAAAGATGCCAATAATTTTAGATGAAACATTTGCATATTATGATGACTTTAGATTGGAAAACATATTTAAATATATAAATGAGAAATTTAAAGATCATCAAATAATTATTTTAACATGTACAAATAGAGAGCAAGAAATATTAAAAAAATTAAATATAAATTATAATTTTATTAATATTTAAAAATATAAAATTCACTAAAAAAATAAGATGAAAAAGTATCACTAAAAAGTGATATTTTTTTGATATATACGGAAGATAAACATTGACAAATTAAGCATTTAAAGATAAAATTACACTATACTAAAAATGGGAGTGAAAAATTTGATAAATCAAGATGAAAAAGTAGATGTTATATTAGCAACATATAATACGGATATAGGTTTTTTGACTAAGCAAATAGATAGTATATTGAATCAAACATATGCTAATATAAAATTATATATAAGCGATGATAATTCTACAGAATCAAAAGTATTAGAAGTATTGCAACAATATGAAAAAAATGACCAGAGAATACAGCTTTTTACTCAAAAATATAATCTAGGCTATATAAAAAATTTTGAATTTTTGCTACAACAAACTACTTCAAACTACATTGCTTTTGCAGATCATGATGATATTTGGTATGAAAATAAAATTGAAGAAAGTGTAAAAGCATTAAAACAAAATGATGTAGATTTAGTATATTGTGATGCAAAGCAAATAGATGAAAATGATAAAGTAATTCAAGAAAGTTATACTAATTATAAAAAAATGCCTAAATTATATGGAAAAAATAATATATTAGCATTTTCTAGAAGTGTTTCAATAGGTTGTAGTCAAATGATTACCAAAAGTGTGAAAGAAAAAATGCTACCATTCAAAGCAGATGTAATGGCACATGATTGGCTTAGCGTATTTATCGCAAGTATAAATAAAGGTGCTTTTTATATAGATAAGCCACTTTTTGGATATAGACTACATAATAGTAATGTTTTTGGAGGAAGAAGTTTTAGACAAAATATAGATAGAGCAAAAAAAGAAAATGGGAAAAGCTATAAGGAGTTTTTAAATTATAGAGAAAAAACAATAGATACAGCATACTTAAATGGAAGTTTAATGTGCTTAAAGTATGTGAATAATGATAAAAAAGAAAATTACAATGAAGTAATACAGTATTATAATAATATAAAAAAATCAAAAATATTAAATATGAGAATTAAACAATATTATAAAATATTAGGATATAAAGGTATTGGAAATAGAGCAATAAAGGAAATACAATTATTTCATTTTCCAATATTATCATATATAATATATCTATTTATGTAAATCATAACGAGGAGAAAAAAATGGAATTTATAAAAACGTTAATAAAAAATAAAAAATTAATATGGCAATTAGGTAAAAATGAATTTAGAAACAAATTTGCTAATACTAGTTTAGGAGCAATATGGGGATTTTTACAACCATTTGTATTTATGTTTACTTATGTAATTGTTTTTCAATATATATTAAAAACAGGTAAAACAGGAAATGACCCATATGTTGTATGGTTTTTACCTGGAATGTCTATGTGGATGTGTTTAAATGATAGCATATTAAGTGCGACAAATTCAATAAGAAATTACAGCTATTTAGTTAAGAAGGTAGTTTTTCCAGTTGATGTTATCCCTGTAATTACTCTTATAGCATCTAGCTTTGTAGCAATATTTTTATTTATAATTTCAATTGTTGTTTGTATGTGTTTTGGATATATACCAAATATATTACAAATAATTTATATTATAATTAGTGCGTATGCATTTATTATAGCTGTTACAAGATTTACTTCTGCTATAGCTACATTAGTTCCAGATTTTTCACAATTATTATCAATTATTATGCAATTGATATTTTGGTTTACACCTATAATTTGGAATTTAGTAATGATTTCAGAATATCCAATAGTAGAAAAAATAGTTTGTTGTATGCCTTTTACATATTTGGTTACAGGTTTTAGACAATCATTTTTACAAGGAAATATAATATTTGAGTGGCATGGAATATATACAATAGTATTTTGGACAATCACAATAGTTATGTTTATTTGGGGAAATTATATATTTAAAAAGAATAAGAAAGATTTTGCTGATGTATTATAATCTGGAGGATAACAATGGAAAAAATAGATATATTGATGGCAACATATAATGGAGAAAAGTATTTAAAAGAGCAAATTGAATCAATATTAAGCCAAACATATAAAAGTTTTAGATTAATTATATCTGATGACTGTTCTTCAGATAAAACTAAAGAAATATTAAATGAATATGCTAAAAAAGATTCAAGAATAATACTATATTTTCAGCAACAGAATTTAGGATATGTAAAAAACTTTGAATTTTTACTTACTAAAGTTGAAAGCCCAATATATATGTTATCAGATCAAGATGATATTTGGTTATCTGAAAAAGTAGAAGAAGAATATAAAATATTGGAGAAAGAAAATGCAGATTTAGTATTTTGTGATTTAGAAGTAATAAATAATGAAAAAGAAATTTTAAATAAATCTTTTACAAGACATAAAAATTTATATAGAAAAATACAGAAATGTCAAAATTCATATAAAATAGAATATTTATATAATTGTATTACAGGATGCACAATAATGTGCAAATCAAAATTTTTAAAATATATTTTGCCATTACCAAATAATACTAAATATTTAATACATGATTACTGGATTGGAATTGTATTATCATTAAAAGGAAAAATAAAATACATTGATAAGCCATATATAAAATATAGACAGCATGAACAAAATCAAGTTGGAAGTAAAACAGTATCAAATTCAATAAAAAAGTTTGAAAATTTACGAGAAATGTTTATTGATGTAAAAATAGAACTTTTTACTACATATGTTAGTAAAAAAAATATTTTTACAGAAGAATTACAAAAACAAAATTTGCATAATCTAAAATATTTTAATATGCTAAAATGTAAAAAAAATATAAATTTTAAAAATTGGAAAATATTTTATAATTTGTATAAAGAAGAGAGATTTAGTTATTATATTTTAAATTTTTTAATTTTAAATATTCCAATAATAGCTAAAATAGGATTTAATATAAAAAAATTGATAAAATCAAACTAAAATAAAGGATGTGCAAAAATAGTATGGAAGAAAATAAAAATAATGATTGGGTTATTAAAATAACAAACTTATGTAAAGAATACAAGCTATTTCCAAGAAAAAAAGATAGAATAATAGAAACTATATTTCCAAGTATAAAAAGACATGGAATATTTAAAGCAGTAGATAATTTGAATTTGGAACTAGGAAAAGGTGAAGTACTAGGAATACTTGGAAAAAATGGTGCTCGGAAAATCAACTTTACTGAAAATGATTACAGGAGTAGTAAGTCCAACTAGTGGAAAAATAGAAACAAATGGAAAAATAAGTTCATTATTAGAACTAGGGGCTGCTTTTAATCCAGAACTTACAGGAATAGAAAACATATATCAGCATGGACAAGTAATGGGACTTACAAATGAACAAATAAAGCAAAGACAGCAAGAAATAATAGATTTTGCAGACATAGGGGAACATTTAAATCAACCTGTAAAGACATATTCATCAGGTATGTTTGCAAGGCTTGCTTTTGCATGTGCAATAAATGTAGATCCAGATATTTTAATTGTAGATGAAGTGCTATCTGTAGGAGATATGGCATTTCAATTAAAATGTTTTAAAAAATTTGAAGAATTTAAAAAGAATAATAAAACTATAATATTTGTAACACATAGTATTATAGATATTCAAAAAAATTGCAATAGAGCAATTATATTAGATGCAGGTAAAAAAATATTTGATGGAAATGTAAAAGATGGAATAGAAAAATACAAAAAAGTTATAATTGGAATAAATTCTTCTAATCAAAATATTAAAAATAATAAAGAAATAAAAAATCAAAAAAAATCTGATGATAATTCTACATGGAAAAGCCATTTTACACAAAATGAAAATATTATTGAATATGGAAATGGAGATGTAGAAATTTTAGATTATGGAATATTTGATGAAAATGGAGATTATGCAAATACAATAGAAAATGATAAAGAGATAATATTAAAATCAAAGATAAAATTTAATACAGATATATCAGATCCAATTTTTACAACAACAATAAAAGATTTTAATGGAATTGCAATATGTGGAAGTAATACTTTAGTAGAAAAAATATTCACAGAGAACTTTAAAAAAGGAGAAATAGCAATTGTTGAATTTAAGCAAAAGTTACCAATTGCACCAAATAAATATACAATATCTTTTAGCTGTACACATTTTAATTCTAGAGGAGAGCTAGAAGTATTAGATAGAAAATACGATGCATTACTAGCAGAAGTTATATCTACAAAAGAATGTGTTGGACTTACAGCATTAGATTCAGAAATAAAAATAACTAAAATTAAAGAGGACTAAAATGAAAAAAACATTATTGTTAAAAAATAGAATTATAATATTATTTATAATATCAATAATATTAATAAGTTTAGCAATTACAACGTGTAAGATAGTAAAACCAGCAGATGAAATAATACAATTAAGTGCTCAGTCAGAAAGCCAGATGATGGGGTACATAATTAAAACTATTAATAATAAATTAATAATTATAGATGGTGGGACACAAAAAGATTCAGAAAATTTACTTAAATATATTAAAAAACATAATAGAAAAGTAGATGCTTGGTTTATAACACATCCACATATAGATCATATGGGAGCTTTTTGTGAATTATTATCTGGAAATTATAACATTTCTGTGGAAAAAGTTTATACTTCATTAAGTAGTTTGGAATGGTATAAAAAGAACAATGATGATAATACTTATTCTGAAGTAGAAGAATTTTTTAATATAATACAAAACGAAAAAATAAAAAATAAAATTATAGAAGTTAATGTTAATGATGAGATTGTAGTAGATGATGTAAAAGTAGAAATTTTGGGAATAAAAAATGAAGAAATAATAGTTAATTCTATAAATAATTCTAGTATAATATTAAAAACATATATAAAAGATAAAAGTATATTATTTTTAGGAGATTCAGGAGAAGAAAGCGGAAGAAAGTTTTTTAAAAATACTACAAAAGAAAAAATAAAAAGCGACTATGTACAAATGGCCCACCATGGACAAGCAGGAGTAGAATTAAATTTATACAAAATAATTAACCCAACGTATTTGTTATGGCCAACACCAATATGGCTTTGGAACAATGATTCTGGAAATGGTGAAGATAGTGGAAATTGGAAAACAAAACAAACAAGAGAATTTGTTAAAAGTTTAAATATAAAAAAGAATTACATATCAAAAGATGGAGATATTACTATAAAAATTGAATAAATGGGGAGAAAGTAATGAAGTTAAATCTTGAAAATTACAAAGAAGATACATATTATGATAATACTTTAACAAAAGAAGAAGAAGAAAAAATTTTAGAGTACATTAATAATTATAAAAGAGAAGAATATGATAATATACTTAAAAAAGATAAATCAGTATATGTAAACTTACAATTATCTTCAATTAGAAATAATATAATAAATTGGTATGGAATAGAACCAGAGAGTAATATTTTAGAGATATGTGCAAATTTTGGTGCTATTACAGGAGCCTTTTGTAATAAAGCAAAAAAAGTAGTCTCAATAGAATCGGTTAAATCTCATGCAGAAGCTATATTTAAAAGATATGAAAACATCTCTAATTTAGAGATTATTTGTGCAAATCTTAAAGATATAAAATTAGAAGAGAAATTTGATTATGTTACTTTAATAGGTGTTTTAGAATTTGCAGAAGACATAGTAAATAATAGTAATATAAATAAAGAAGATGCTGTAAATATTATTTTAGAATTTGCAAAAAATAATTTAAAAGAAAATGGAAAAATATTAATAGCAACAGACAATAAATTTGGAATAAAATATTTTGCAGGAGCAAAATATTCAAAAAAATATAATGCATTTGAAAATATAATGGGTAATATATCTAAAGATTCTCCAAAAACTTTCTCAAAAATAGAAATAGAAAATATATTAAAAAATTTAAATTTAAATGATTATAAATTTTATTATCCATTACCAGATTATAAATTAATAAATGTAATCTTTTCTGATGAATATATACCAAATGAACATAGTAGTAAAATAAAATATAATGTGTATTATAATGATTTCGAAGATATAATAATAAATGAACATATGGCATTAAAAGAAATTATAAAAAATAATCAATTTAGTTTTTTTGCAAACTCTTATTTTATAGAAATAGGAAAAAATACAAAGCAAGAAAAATTTATTGGATTTAACAATATGAGAAAAGATAAATATAGATTAATTACAAAAATATATGATAAAGAAGTAGAAAAAGTAGAAGAAAATCCTAAAAGTAAGCATCAAATAGAGAAGATAACCAGAAATATTTATACTTTAAACAAATTAGGATTTAATACAATAGATAAAAATGAAAATAATAAAATAAGTAGCAAATTTATAAATGGACAAACATTAGACAATATAATAAATACATATATGATGGAAAATAAAACATCAATTGCTATTGAACAAATAAAAACATGGTACAATTATATATCTAGTAAATTATTAGATGATAATTATAAAGAAGCTAACAATATATTTGATGAATTTAATATAGAAATAGAAGAAAAAATAAAAGGCCAAATGAATTTTATTGAGCACGGATTTATAGATTTAGTATTTGAAAACATATTTTATGTAGAAAATAATTATATTGTATATGATCAGGAATGGTATGAAAGAAATGTTCCAGTTGAATTTATATTATATAGAGCAATAAATAATTTATATTATCATAATCCTAAAATACAGCAAAAAGTAGATATAAATAATATGTACGAAATTATGAAAATAGAGAAGTTTGTAGATGTTTTTAAAGTGTTAGAACAAAAATGGCAAGAAAAACTGACAAATAAAAATATTGTAAACTTTTATTCAAATACATATGAATCTATAAAAACATTAGAAGAATTAAAATATGATAATAAAACAGGGAAAAAAGAAATTGAAATTTTAAAAACAGAAATAAAAAGATTAGAAGAAATTAATTCTAAAAAAACAGAAGAAAATGAAGAATTAAATAAGAAAATAAATATAATATTAAACTCTAAAAGTTGGAAATATACAAAAATTTTTAGAAACAAAAAAAATAAATTAATTTAAATAGGAGCTAATATGAAAATAAAAAAAATAATTAATTACATAAAAAAAGCAATAAACTATTTAAAAAAATATGGATTAAAAAAATTCATAAAACACTATAAAGAAAAAATAAAAAATTTAAATGTATTTTCTAGTTTAAATGGTGAATATAAAGAATGGATAAAAAATAATGAACCAAATGAAAAAGAGTTAGAAAAACAAAGAAAATATAAATTTAAAATTAATCCTAAAATTAGTATTGTTATTCCAATGTATAATACTAATGAAAAATTTTTTCATGAATTAATAAATTGTATAAAAAATCAAACATATGAAAACTATGAGGTTTGTTTAGCTGATGGTAGTGAAAAAATAAATGAAAAATTAACAAATATATTTAAAGATGATGGAAGATTTGTATATAAGCATTTAAATAGAAATGAAGGTATTTCAGAAAATTCTAATGAAGCTTTAAAAATGGCAACTGGAGATTTTATTGCTTTAGTTGATCATGATGATTTATTACCGGAATTTGCACTTTATGAAATTGTTAAAGTAATTAATGAAAATGAAGATGTTGAATTTATTTATTCAGATGAAGACATTATTGATGATACATATACTAGAAAAAACCCACATTTTAAACCTGATTTTTCTTTTGATACATTAAATAGTTATAATTATATATGCCATTTAAGTGTTTTTAAAAAAGAATTATTAGAAAAAATAGGAAATTTTAGAAAAGAATATGATGGTGCGCAAGATTATGATTTGATATTAAGGGCAACAGAAAAAGCAAATAAAATAATTCATATTTCTAAAATGTTGTATCATTGGAGAGCACATCAAAATTCTACTGCTGCTAATACTGATTCTAAATTATATACTAGAGAAGCAGGAAAAAAAGCATTAGAAGAACATTTAAAAAGATTAAATTTAAAAGGCAAAGTAATTGCTCAAAATATGCCAGGAACATATAAAATAGAATATGAAATAAATGAAAATCCAAAAGTAAGTATATTAATTCCAAATAAAGATGGAATTAGAGATTTAGAAAAATGTATAAATTCTATAATAAAAAAATCAACATATGAAAACTATGAAATTATAATAATAGAAAATAATAGTGAAAAACAAGAAACATTTAAATTTTATGAAACTTTGGAATCAAATAAAAAAGTAAAAATTATTAAATATGAAGAAAGAGGATTTAATTATTCAAAAATTAATAATTATGGAAGAAAATATGCAACGGGAGAATACTTAATATTGCTAAATAATGATATAGAGGTAATTAAAGAAAATTGGATTGAAGAAATGCTAGGAATATGCCAAAGAAAAGATGTAGGAATAGTAGGTGCAAAGCTTTTATATTATGATAATACAGTTCAACATGCAGGTGTTATTATAGGAATGGGAGGAATTGCAGGACATATAAATAAAGAAATTAAAGATAGTGATCCTCGGATATTTTTCAAGAGCAAATATAATTAATAATTTTTCAGCGGTTACTGCAGCATGTATGATGGTAAAAACAAAAGTATATGATGAAGTTGGTGGATTAAGTGAAGAACTTAAAGTAGCTTTTAATGATGTGGACTTTTGTATGAAAGTAAGAAAAAAAGGATATTTAATTGTATATACTCCATATGCAAAATTATATCATTATGAATCAAAAACAAGAGGATATGAAGATACGAAAGAAAAACAAGAAAGATTTAATAATGAAATTAAAATATTTACCGATAAATGGCAAGAAGAAATAGACAATAAAGATCCATATTTTAATAAAAATTTTAGATTAGATAGCAGTAAATTTATAATTAATACAAATAAACAATAAAGGTAGGTAAAAGCATAAAATGAAAGAAAAAGATTTAATATCAGTAGTAGTTCCTTGTTATAATGTAGAAAAATATGTGGAAAAGACTATAAATTCTATATTAAACCAGACATATGAAAATTTAGAAATAATAGCAGTAGAAGATTGTTCAACAGATAATACATATGAGATATTAAAAGAGCTAGAAAAAAAACATCCTAATAAAATTAAATTATACAAAAATAAAAAAAATGGTGGATTAGCATATACAAGAAATAGAGCAATAGAATATGCAAAAGGTAATTATATAGGATGTATTGATTCAGATGATTTTATAGATGAAAATTATTTTGAAGAATTAATGGAAACTTTAAAAGAAAATGATGCAGATATTTGTGTTACAGATATAGTTTTAGCAAATGAAGATGGAAAAAAAATAGGAGAGCCACAAAAAGCTTGTGATGGAGATATTAATAAATTCAATATAATAAATAATGGTATGGCGGCTTCTTCTTGTAATAAATTATTTAAAAAAGAAGTAATTGAAAAATATCCATTTTTAGAAGGAAAAATAAATGAAGATGTTTCTGCAATAATACCAGCATTAATATATGCAAAAAAAATAGCATATACTAATAAAGTAATGTACTATTATGTACAAAGAAATACATCAATTCAAAATTCTACTTTTTCAGAAAGAAGATATGAAATGTTTGATGCAATTGATGTATGCTTAGAAAGAATAAAAAATGTAGAGGATTTTGAAAAATATAAAGAAGTTATTCTATATCATCAATTAATTATGCTATATATATATGTAATTACAGAACAAGTTGGATATAAAAATAGATATAATTTAATAAAAAAATTTATAAAAAAACAAAAATCATATAAATTATATAATAATTCATTATTTAAAGAATTTCTAAAAACTCAAAGAAAAACACTAAAAGTATATTATGCAATTTTAGTTGGATTATTAAAATATAGAGCAGCATTTTTAATTAATTTAATTATTACTTGCAAAAAAGGACTTGCAAAACTATATAGAAAAACAAGAAGTTTTCTCTCAAAAGTAAAAAGAAAATTAAAAGACATTTTAAGAAATATAATAAAACCAAGTGTAATATCACAAAAACTTACAATTAATGATCTTGTAAAAGCTTCTAAAAAACAAGAAAAAATGAAAGAAAATGATATAAAAGTTTCTGTTGTAGTTCCTAATTATAATTATGAAAAATTCATGATTCAAAGATTATATAGTATTTTAAATCAAACAGAAAAAATATATGAATTAATAATATTAGATGACTGTTCAAAAGACAATAGTAGAGAATTAATAGATGAAATTGTTAAAAAAATAGAAAAATATGTAAATGTTAAAAAAATATATAATGAAGAAAATTCAGGAATAGCATTTAAACAATGGAAAAAAGGTTTTAAATTAGCAACAGGAGATTATGTTTGGATAGCAGAAGCAGATGATTGTTGTAAAAATATATTACTAGAAAATGTATTAAAACCTATAAGAGATAACAAAGATAAAAAAATATATATATCATATGTAGATACAGCATTTGTAAATGCACAAGCTAGAATATTTTTACCAAGCATAAAGCCAGAAATAGATATTAGAAAAACTGGACATTGGGATTCAAGTTATGTAAATAATGGAGAAGAAGAAGTAATAAATTATACATTTTTAAATTGTACGGTTGCAAATGTATCATCAGCTATTATAAAAAAAGATAATTATGATGATATTTTTGAGAGAATTATTGAATATAGACAAGCAGGAGATTGGTTATTTTATGCCAATGTAATGAAAAAAGGCTATATTGCATATACAGATAAAGCATTGAATTTTTATCGTGTACATGGGGAAAATATTACAAGTAAAATGAAAAAACAAAAACATTTAGACGAAATAAAAAGAATCCATAATGACATAAAAGAACATTTTGAATTAAATGGTTGGCATGATGAAGAAATGAAAAAGAGATATGAATTTTTAATAAAGGCTTGGAATCTAAATGAAAAAGAAAATTAAATAAAGAAAAAAACAAGAGTGTATCTTGTTTTTTTTTATTGAAAATGATATTATTTTATTCAAGGAAAGGAAGTGCTAAATATTGAAAATATTAATAACAGGAGCAAATGGAATGCTTGCAAAAGCAGTAATAGAAGAGTTTAAAGATGAGAATGAATTAATACTTACAGATGTTTCAGAGTTAGACATTACAGATAAGCAAGAAGTAATAAAGTTTTTTGAAGCAAATAGACCAGAACTTGTAATAAACTGTGCAGCATATACAGCAGTAGATAAAGCAGAAGAAGATAAAGATTTAGCAGAATTAGTAAACAGCATAGGACCTAAAAATTTAGCAATAGCATCAAAAATTATAAATGCAAAATTAGTACATATAAGTACAGATTATGTTTTTAGTGGAGATAAAAATATAGAAGAAGTGTATATAGAAGATGAAAAAAAATCTCCAGTAACAGTATATGGAATAACAAAACTTCATGGAGAAGAAAATATTATAGAAAACACAGAAAAATATTATATATTTAGAACAGCATGGCTATATGGAGATGGAAATAATTTTGTAAGAACAATGTTAAAATTAGGAAATGAAAAAGATGAAATAAATGTTGTTGCAGATCAACATGGAAGCCCAACATATGCAGTAACACTTGCAAAAATAATAAAACAAGCAGTAGAAAAAAATATTTCATATGGAGTATACCATACAACTAATTTAGGATTTACTACATGGTATGATTTCACAAAAGAAATATTTAATCAAGCTAAAATTTCTTGCAGAGTAAATCCAGTAACATCAGAAGAATTTATAAGACCTGCAAAAAGACCAAAAAATTCTAAACTTTCAAAAGATAAAATATTAAAACAAAATATTAAAATAGATACATGGCAAGATGCACTAAAAAAATATTTAAATATTGAATTAAGAAAGGAAGTTTAAAAATGAAAAACAGAAAAGGTATAATATTAGCAGGGGGAAGTGCAACAAGACTATATCCACTAACAATTGCAATATCAAAACAAATAATGCCAGTATATGATAAACCAATGATTTATTACCCATTATCTGTTTTAATGGAAGCGGGAATAAAAGAAGTATTAATAATATCAACACCAAGAGATATTGTAACATTTGAAGCTCTTTTAGGAGATGGCTCTGAATGGGGAATGCATTTTGAATATAAAATTCAAGAAAAACCAAGAGGATTGGCAGAAGCATTTATTATAGGTGAAGAATTTATTGGACAAGATAATGTTGCTATGATTTTAGGCGATAATATGTTTTATGGAGAGCACCTAGCAAAAACTTTAAAAAGAGCAAATCAAAGAGAAAATGAAGCAACAATATTCGGATATTATGTTAAAGATCCAAGGGCATATGGAGTTGTAGAAATTAATGAAGAAGGACATGCAATATCTATAGAAGAAAAACCAGAAAATCCAAAATCTAATTATGCAGTGCCAGGATTATATTTTTATACAAATGATGTAATTCAAATTGCAAAAGATGTAAAACCTTCTGCAAGAGGAGAAATAGAAATAACATCAATTAATGAGGAATATATGAAACGTAAAAAATTAACTGTAGAAAAATTAGGAAGAGGAATGACATGGTTTGATACAGGAACACATGATGCCTTATTAGAAACAGCAAGTTTTGTACAGACAATACAAAAAAGACAAGGACTTCAAGTTTGTTGCCCAGAAGAAATAGCATATAAAAAAGGTTGGATAGGAAAAGAAAAATTACTTAAAATTTCAGAAAAATTTATAAAAACTGAATACGGAGTATATTTAAAAGATTTAGCAGAAGGAAAATTTACTGAAGAATAAATAAAAAGGAGAATTATAATGGGAAAATTTGAAAAAATTGAAACTGGAATAGAAGGATTGTATGTAATAAAACCTACAGTTTTTGAAGATAACAGAGGTTTCTTTATGGAAACATATAATAAGAAAGACTTTGATGAAATAGGAATAGATGTTAATTTTGTACAAGATAATCATTCAAAATCTACAAAAGGAGTTTTAAGAGGACTACATTTCCAAAAAGAATTTCCTCAATCTAAATTAGTAAGAGCCATAAAAGGAGAAGTTTATGATGTTGCAGTAGATTTAAGAAAAGATTCTCCCACATATGGTAAATATTATGGAGTATTATTATCAGAAGAAAATAAATTACAATTTTTTATACCAAAGAATTTTGCTCATGGCTTTTTAGTAACAACACCTGAAGCAGAATTTGTATATAAATGTGACGATTTTTATCATCCAGGAGATGAAGGTGGACTTTTATGGAGTGATGAAAAAATAGGTGTTAAATGGCCACTAGAAAAAGTAGGAGGAATAGAAAATATAATTCAATCTGAAAAAGATAAAGTATGGCCAAAATTATAAGTTTTAGGAGGAAATAAGATGAAAAATGTATTAGTAACAGGAGCAGCAGGTTTTATAGGAAGTAACTTTGTAGAGTTTTTTACACAAAAGCATCCAGATTATAATGTAATTGTTTTAGATAAACTTACATATGCTGGAAACATGGAAAATTTAAAAAATGTAAAAGATAAAATAACTTTTGTTAAAGGAGATATATGCGATTTTGAATTAGTACTAGAAGTATTTGAAAAATATAATATAGATGCAGTTGTTCATTTTGCAGCAGAATCTCATGTTGATAATAGTATAAAAACACCATTTGTATTTACAAAGACAAATGTACTTGGAACACATACACTTTTAGAAGCAGCTAAAAGAACATGGGGAGAAGGAAGCAAAAATAAATTTGTACATGTATCTACAGATGAAGTATATGGAGCATTAGGAGAAGAAGGATTTTTTACAGAAAAATCACCAATAAAGCCAAGTAGTCCATATTCAGCATCAAAAGCAAGTTCAGATTTAATAGCATTTGCATATCATGAAACATATAAAATGAATGTAAATGTAACAAATTGTTCAAATAATTATGGAGCATATCAACATAATGAAAAATTAATACCACATATGATAATGCTTGCAATGCAAGATAAAAAATTACCTGTATATGGAACAGGAAAAAATGTTAGAGACTGGTTATATGTAGAAGACCATTGTGAAGCAATAGATTTAGTTTTACATAATGCTAAGGCAGGAGAAAGATATAATATTGGTGGACATAATGAAAGAAGAAATATTGATATAGTAAAATTAATACTAAAAGAGCTAGGAAAATCTGAAGATTTGATAGAATATGTAGAAGATAGAAAAGGACATGATTTTAGATATGCAATAGATCCAAGTAAAATTAAAGAAGATTTAGGATGGGCACCAAAAACAACATTTGAAGAGGGAATAGTAAAAACAATTAATTGGTATAAAGAAAATAAAGAATGGTTAAATATTATGAATAAAACCAATTAATAATACTAATGAAACGGAAAATAATTCTGAAAAAGTATTGACCAAAACAAAAAAGTTAGATAAAATTAAAGCATAGGTTAATTAAAAAATAGGAGAAAAAAATAAATGAAAAATAAAAAGGCTCAAAACCCTTGCGGTTGTAACACACACA
>CAYVYP010000008.1:0-35778 GCA_964455975.1 uncultured Lachnospiraceae bacterium | reverse complement strand
AAACTATAAGTTTTCCGAGTCCCCCAGTATAACTGGGGGATTACTCTAAAGTTATATAAAATTCTATATATGTCATATAGAATTTAGTTCCTATTATCAAAGTTTTGTGTAGAAAGACATAGGAGCAAAATATAAAGCATACCATTTGGTATCCTTACAATGACTTACTTACAAGCTCTTTACAAGCCTTATTTAATATCTTATTCATATAACTTGATATCTTTTTAATTATTGCCTCTTAAAATCAATTTTCAAGCCTCATTATTATTAACTAATATAATTTTATATCTGGTATTAATTTTTAATTTCTAATTTACAAATTTATTCTAAATTTTTTATTTCAATTAAATTTTTATTTTACTTTTCTATAAATTTTACTCCAATTTTTCAAAATTGCTACAAGCCCTTATTTTAGCTATATCAGGACAACAAACTATATGTCTAAAATATAAAAACGCCTTAAAATCGATTCTCGTGCGTCGCTTTTTTAGCCCTTTTTTGCTATTTTTAGGTATCCTGCAAAAACACTTATTTTTCAGTACTTGTATAGATTTTTACTATATAATCATATACTTACCAGATGTAGTTATTCATATCAGATATGTAACTTACTACTTTATAATAAAAGTTCCTTAAAAACGATTTTGAACATCAGTAAAACTAATTTATTATACAGAGTTAGTATGAGTTTTTTATAATGTAATTTTATATATAATATTGTAAAAAATTTTTTTAAAATTTAATTTTATAAAATTATAAATTTAAATTTTTATTTTAATTTAAAAATTAATTTTATTTTTCTAAGTATTTTACTTAAATATTTTTTATTTTATTAGTCCCCTACTCCTTTTTAATTTTTGTTACAAACAAATATTGAAGTTTTCATTAATATATGCTATAATTGTTGTATAACTATAATGTTTTTATTAATTAGAGAAGGGATGGTTAGTCTTATGAAATATTCTAAAACACCATTAGCTAACACAGATGTAGTTTCGATTACTGGAAATGTTTATCGGGCTATAGTTTCATTTGATGATAGGTCTTTTTTGACTCTTCTATTTAGAGCTGAAAATTTTGAGATTTATCCATGTACCTCAGCAGATAAATTTATTTATTCTTCACTTTCAGAAGATATCCAACATAAAATATTTACTTTGTGTCGAATTTTATAAAATAATTTATTTGCAACTTTAATCCTTATATTATGAATAACTATTTATAATATAAGGATTTTTGTTAACATTTTTATAATTAATATATTTTTAACTTTTAGTATCATTAAAAAAGTTCCTATTATCAAAGTTTTGTGCAGAAAGGTATAGGGGTAAAATATAAAGATACTTATTCTGGTATCTCACAAACCTTCTAGTATCAGCTTCTTATAAGCCTTTACTAATATCTTATTCATATAACTTGTTATCTTTTTAATTATTATCTCTTAAAATCAATTCTTAAGCCTCATTATTATTGACTAATGTAATTTCATGTCTAGTAATATTTTTTTATTTCTAATTTATAAATTTATTCTTAAATTTTTTATTTCAATTAAATTTTTATTTTACTTTTCTATAAATTTTACTCCAATTTTTCAAAATCGCTACAAGCCCTTATTTTAGCTTTATTCAGGACAGCAAACTATATGTCCAAATTATAAAAACGCCTTAAAATCGATTCTCACGCGTCACTTTTTTAGCCATTTTTAGCACTTTTTCGAATATTACTAAAATTGTTTATTTTTCAGTATTTGTTCAGCAAAACCAATTTATTATACAAAGTTAAAATGAATTGTAATTAGTATTTTATTTATTTTTAAAATATGGACAATTAATATTTATGCATTGTTGATTTCTATTTGAAAATTCACAAACTATATTCTCAATATCCATTATAATTTTATATTTATTTTTAATAAATTCCACACCACTGCTTAATGATAAAAATGCATTTCTTTTACAACACCTAGGTCCACCTATTTTACTCATTTTATCTATAACTAAAGAAGTAAATTTCATATTATCTTTATAATATTCATTTGAAGTAAGAGGAGTAGTTTCATTAATAATTGATAAAGCAGCACCAATTGAAGTTACAGAGCCACAAACACCCCAATATCCACACATAGCGCCAGGCATTTTTATTGTTCTTTCTGCTAATAAATTTAGCGATTCCTCAATATTAATGTTACCACCTGCATTTTTATATGCTACTAAAAAACATGCTCCATCTAAAAAATGATGTTCTGGCCCATGTATATTTATAAAATCTTCTTGCATAATTTTTTTTGCTATTTCAATTGGATTTTTGCTAACACTTGTTAAAACCAATTCCTTAATATTTTGATATTTTTCATTTATTGTATATTCCATTTTACCTCCAAGCACTTTTATAAATTACTTATGCTTTTTATTTGTATTAAACATGTTTATATCATAAAATTAAATGATTATCAATGATTATCAATGATTATTATATTATATATATTATGATCAAGAAATATAATCAATTATGTCATATAAAATACCAATATAATAATTTCTAAAAATTGAATATATAAAATTAGTTGCTTACGTTTAAAATCTAAAAAACATTGCACAAAACTGTTTATATATTTTATTTTTTATAGTATAATAATTAAAAATATTATTCTAAAATTAACTCTTCTCTCTCCTATCTTAATTATTTTGTTTAATTTTAGAAAAAAGGAGTATAAAAATGATTGAACGAGATTCAAACCCTTATTATTTAAATGATTTTTTAGATTATACAGATACAATCTTAAATAAATCACCTAACACAATTAAAGAATATAATTATGACTTAGCTATGTTTTTAAAATTTATTAAAATCCATTTTAAAATGACTTCTGAAGTTGATTTTGATAAAATTACATATAATGACATTTCTTTAGATACAATTAAAAAGATCAAATTAGAAGATTTACATGCTTTTTTAGCATATATGAAAAACGTTAAAAAAGCTGCATCTGCTACTAGAGCAAGAAAAGTGTCTAGCATGAGAGTATTTTTTAACTATTTGTCTCAAAAAAGTGGTTTAATAGAATTTAATCCTGCACAAAATTTAGAAACACCTAAAATAGAAAAGCGTATGCCTAAATATTTATCATTAGATGAAAGTAAGCTACTATTAGAAACTACTAGTGAAGAAACTAGAAATAAACAAAGAGATTATGCTATTATTACTCTATTTTTAAATTGTGGTATGCGTTTATCTGAACTTGTTGGAATTGATATAGAAAGTATTGATTTTAGTGAACAAAAAATGACTGTTATAGGTAAAGGTAATAAAGAAAGAACAATATACTTAAATAGGGCTTGTATAAAAGCAATTAATGAATATATGCTAGTACGTCCTAAAGATACAACATCTAAAGATGCTGAAAAAGCTTTGTTTTTAAGTGAAAGAAAAGATCGTATTAGTAACAGAA
This sequence comes from uncultured Lachnospiraceae bacterium, assembly GCA_964455975.1. Lineage (GTDB taxonomy): Bacteria > Bacillota > Clostridia > TANB77 > CAG-508 > JAETTH01. The sequence goes on along the minus strand of CAYVYP010000008.1, from coordinate 32,330 downwards.
CTGTACAATATATTGTAAAAGAAGAACTTACTCGTTGTGGACTTTCTAAATATTCTACACATAAATTAAGACACACTGCAGCAACACTCATGTACCAATATGGAAAAGTAGATATTAGAGCTTTGCAAGAGCTTTTAGGTCATGAAAGCATTTCTACTACAGAAATTTATACTCATGTTGCAAATGAACAAGTAAGACACGCTGTTGAAGATAATCCCTTATCTGATTTATAATAAAAACAGGACATTAGATTATATTTCTCTAATGTTCTTTTTTACTATAGTATACTTATTATATTTTAGGAATACTTAATGTTTGACCTTCATATAAGTTATTACTATTTAAATTATTAGTTTTTTGAATATCATAAATTATATCTCTTACATCTTTATCTTCATAATATTTATTATATTTTTGCTCTTCTTTTGCTATTGTCCATAAAGTATCTCCTGATATAACAGATACTTTTTTAAATTCTATTTCCCCGTGTGATAATGTTATATTTGAAAATATCATTGATGCTCCCATAATTATTCCTAAAATCATTGATATACTTATTATAAACCTCTTTATATTAACTATTTTTAATTTCATAAATATTACCTCCTTAAAATCATTTTATCGAATGCTTGTTTGTTTTCATATTTATATTATAATCGAACATAAGTTCTTTGTCAATAGCTTTTTAAAAAATAATCGAAAAAATGTTTGACTTCTTAAATAATAAAAATAGAAGCCTGTAAAAAGCTTCTATTTACTATATTTGTTAAAATTTTATTTGTACATTTGGATTATATTCTTTTAAAAAGTCTGTATTATTTATTCTCAAAGCAAAATATGGTTTTTCTTTATCTTTTTCTTTTAAAAACAATATAAAATTATCAGTATAATAAAAATATCTTGCATCCATTGTAGCACTCTGTCTAATATCTTGGACTGCCGCTTCACTTGTTAATTTTCCACCAGTTTCATTTAAATTAAAATTAATATTTTGAATAGCATCCACTATATATAATCCATTTGTACCTTCTATTTCTTTACTGCATAAATCTGCATAATTGATATCTGTACTTACATTAATATAAGGTACTTGTAATTCATCTTGTTTATTAAAAGTTCTACTACCTGTGTATGCTTTTTCTTTTTCTACATAATCATTATAAAGCTCTTCAAAAGATTTATTTGTAATTTTATCTGAATCTATTCCATATAGTATTACTTCATCTCCTTCTTTTGTATTTAACCTAACTCCACAAGAATTACTACTAGGATATCCTTCTTTTAAAGCATCAAAAAAAGATACATATATGTTATTATTTAAGTTTTCACTACTAGAATTACAAATTCCAAAAAAATCATATTTTTCCTCTGAATTTGCGAATTTTTCTCCATATAATCTATCAAATGGAGTTAAAAACGTAAATTCTTTATTTAATACTGCATATAGAGTATATGAATCTCTATTTTCTTTATCCAAATTTACTCTATCTAATATACTACTTGTTATTCCTAATTTTTTAATATCTTTTATGATTTCTTCTTTTAAATTTTTACTTGTTTTCCCTACTTTAATATAATATGAATTAGGAGATAACATATCTTTTGTAAAAGATTGTTTGTTAAGTTCTGTAGCTAGAGCATTTGCTTTTCCATTTTCTGGTATATCAGCAAATTTTATATCTCTTCCCACTCTTTGCTTAATAAATTCATTCCATACAAGATTAAAAGTACCTACCCAAATATTAGCTTCATTAGTATTTGATGTATATGTAGGAGTCATTTTTGCACCTTTATATACTTTACTATTTATTCCATATGATACACCAGCAATAATAACTACTAAACAAACACTTACTGCTAAAGCAACTTTTCTAATATTAATATGACTATTTATATTTTTGTTTTTTAAATTTTGTTCATGTTTTTCATAAATTCCATTTATAAACTCTTTATTACTCTTCATATAAATTTATCTCCTTTCCTATTAAATTAGATAATTCTTTTCTTGCTCTATGTATTAAAACCTTTACATTAGATAAAGATTTTTTTAATATTTTACTTGTATCCTTATAACTTATTCCTTCAATATCAATTAAATAAATTACAGATTGATAATCTGGCTTTAATTTAGTAATAGTATCTTTTAATTTAGCCAAATCAGATTTAATAAAAATTTTTTCTTCTAATTCATCATCATTTACATATAATTCTTCATTTAATTTTAATATTTTCTTTTCTCTTTTTAAATAGTTAAGTGCCCTACATTTAGATATCATATACAAATATGTCTTTAGTTCATATTTAAAATTATACTTATTTTTATGTTCTAATACATATACAAATGCATCTTGTACAATATCTTCTGCAATTGAAAAATCTTTTACATATCTTTGTACAAAATAAATAAGTCCATTTTTATGACGTATAACTAATTCTTCAAAACTATTCATATTTCCATTTAGAAACATTTGATATAATTGCTTGTCTGTTATCATTAGAATTAATTCCTCCTTTATTTTCTATATCAATTATACAATTAATTTACATTTTTGTTACATTTTTTGATTAAATAGATTACAAAAATATAAAACTGTGATATATTGTATTGTAAATAAGGAGGTATTTTTATGGAAAATTATATTAAGAAATGTGGAGTTAATTCTGCTGTAATATCAATTTTATTAATTGTTTTATCATTATTTTTAATTTTCAAACCAGTATCAACATTAAGCTTTTTAATTATTGCTTTTGGTATTATTATTGTTATAAATGGTTTAATACATATTATTTCTTATTTCTCAATTAAAGATGATTTTAGAGCATTTAATTTTGAATTAATACAAGGTATTATCTCTATAATAATTGGTTTTGTGTTTATATTACAAACACAAGTGGTAAGTTCATTTTTACCATTTATAGTTGGCTTATGGATAATAATAGAAAGTATTATTAAGTTTCAATTAGCATTAAATCTAAAAGATTTTGATGGTACTAATTGGGTTATGATGATAGTTCTTTCTATAATAACTGCAATTTTAGGAGTTATTATTCTTTTAAATCCATTTGCTACTGCAATAACAGTAACAGCAATTTCTGGAATAATGTTACTTTCATCAGAAATCATTAATTTAGTAGAATCTATTTATTTAGTTTCTAAATTTAATAATTAACATACATAAAAAAAGAACTGACTAAATAATAAAAAGTCAGTTCTTTTTTTCATATAAGTATTGGTTGTATTTGTTCTTTGTCTAAAGCATATTCAATAGTACTTATTATTTTTTCAGGATCAAAAACGAGTGAACGTGGTTTTGTTATTGGATTATCTTGTCTAAACGGTACAAAATAATAATTATTTCTATTAAGCAATGTTCCTATATTTGCTGCACTGGCAGATAAACCATCATTTGTAGAAACTGCTATAACCACTGGATTTGAATTTCTCAAGTGAGATTTTGTAGCCATTACTACTGGCGTGTCTGTTATTCCATTACTAAGTTTTCCTATTGTATTTCCTGAACATGGGGCAATTATCATTACATCTGTCATTTGTTTTGGTCCTATTGGTTCTACTTCTTGTATTGTGTGTAAAATTTCTTTTCCAGTTATTTGCTTTATCTGTTTTTTAAAATCTTCTGCATCTCCAAACTTTGTATTTAAATCATAGGCATTAAAAGACATTATTGGTATTATATTGGCGCCTGCTTCTACTAATTTTTTCATTTGTATAAGTGTATTTTTAAAAGTGCAAAAAGAACCAGTTAAACAAAAGCCTATGTTTTTTCCTTCTAAATTCAAAAAACATAACCTCCTTTCAATTATATACTTATATATAATATGAGATTATGTTAATTGTTGTTTGCGTATTTAAAAATTATTTAATTAGTTCTAAAGTATCTCTTGCTATCATTAATTCTTCGTTTGTTGGCACTATCCATACTTTTATTTTAGAATCTTTAGTAGAAATTTCTCTTTCTTCTCCTCTTATATCATTTTGCTTTTCATCTATTTTTACACCCATAAATTTTAAATTGTTACATATGTTTTTTCTTACATTTATTTGATTTTCACCAATTCCAGCTGTAAATGTTATTACATCTATTCCTTGCATTGCTACTGCATATTTTGCAATAAACCCAGCTACTTGATAAGCATAATGTTCTAATGCAAGTTTTGCTCTTTTATTACCATTTGCAGCTTCTTGTTCTATATCTCTAAAATCTGCTGACACACCAGAAATTCCATACACACCACATTTTTTATTTAATAACTCTGTTACTTGGTCTGCATTTAAATTTTCTTGTTTTTGTATATATGTTACAACAGATGGGTCTAAATCTCCGCTTCTTGCGCACATAGGAATACCTCCCAAGGGAGTTAGTCCCATAGATGTGTCTATACTTTTTCCATCTTTAATTGCACATATACTTGCTCCTTGTCCTAAATGGCAGTTTACTATTTTTAATTCTGATTCATTTTTATTCATAAGTTCTGCTACTCTATTTGCAACATATTTATGAGATGTACCATGAAAGCCATATTTTCTAATTCCATATTTTTCATTAAATTCATATGGAATTGGATATATATAATTTTTTTCTGGTATAGTTTGATGAAATGCTGTATCAAATGTTGCAACCATCTTTACATTAGGCATTGCTTTTTGACATGCTTGGATTCCTATTATTGCTGCTGGATTATGAAGTGGTGCAAGTTTTGAACAATCATCTATTTTAGCTATAACTTCTTTTGTTATTATTGAAGATTTGCCAAAGTATTTTCCACCATGTGTAATTCTATGTCCAACTCCTTCAATTTCATTTAAATTGTTTATTACTCCATAATCTTTATGTAATAATTGCTCTAAAATTATTTTTAAAGCTTCTTCATGATTGTTAACATGATTTTCTATAACATATTTTTGTTCATTAACTTTATGTGTTAAAAAAGATTTTTCTCCTATTCTTTCATAATTTCCTTTTGCCAAAACAGATTCATCTTTCATATCTATTAATTGATATTTCAATGATGAGCTTCCACAATTTACTACTAAAATTTTCATTTAATTTTTTCCTTTATTTTTTATTAAAATAGCCAAACGCGGATGAAACAATTTATTTTTTGATAGAAAGAGTCGACAGCCCTTTGAGGCATACGGATTACCCGCGCCAGCCTTGGAGACCTTTCTTAAGTCAAAAAATAAATTGGTTTTATCTGTCGAGATTTGGCTAAAATAATAACATTATACTATTTTGTTAAGTTCATTGTATCTCGTGCTATCATTAATTCTTCTTCTGTTGGAACTATCCATACTTTTACTTTGCTAGCTTTTGTTGAAATTTCTCTTTCTTCTGCTTTTACTTTATTTGCTTCTTGGTCTAGTTCTACTCCCATAAAGCCTAAATATGAACATATCTCTTTTCTTTCATCAGGTCCTCTTTCTCCAACTCCTCCTGCAAATGTTATAACGTCTACACCTTTCATAGCTACTGCATATTTTGCTATATATTGTGCTATTATGTAGCAATATTGTTTCATAGCAAGGTTTGCTCTTTCATTTCCTTTTTCTGATTCTTCTAATATATCTCTATTATCTGCAGATATTCCAGATAATCCTAAAAGTCCAGATTCTTTATTTAATATTTTTTCCATTTCAGATGGTGTTAATTTTTCTTGCTCCATTATATATGTTACAACAGATGGATCTAAATCTCCAGATCTCGTTCCCATAGCAATTCCAGCAAGTGGAGTTAATCCCATAGATGTATCTATGCATTTTCCATATTCTATAGCACATAAACTAGCTCCTTGACCTATATGGCAGTTTATTACTTTTAATTCTTCTGGTTTTTTATTTAAAATTTCAGCAATTCTTCCTGCTACATATTTATGTGATGTTCCATGGAATCCATATTTACGTACTCCATATTTTTCATAATATTTATATGGTATTGGATATAAATAATGTTCTTTAGGCATTGTTTGATGAAATGCTGTATCAAACACTGCTACATTTGGTTTTCCTTGTAGTTCTTTTTGACATGCTCTAATTCCTTGTAAATGTGCTGGATTATGTAGTGGTGCAAACTTAACTGCTTCTTCTATACCCTTAATAACATTTTCATCTATTACTACAGATTTTGTAAATTTTTCTCCTCCATGAACAATTCTATGTCCTATTGCATCTATTTCATCTAATGATTTTATTACTCCATGTTCACTATCTGTTAATTGTTCCATTATAAATTTTATTGCTTCATCGTGAGAAGAAGCATCTTTTTCAAATTTAAATTTTTCTTTTCCAACTTTATGTGTTAAAAAAGAGCCTTCCATTCCTATTCTTTCATAATTTCCTTTTGCTAAAACAGATTCATCATTCATATCCATTAATTGATATTTAACTGATGAACTACCACAATTAATAACTAATATTTTCATTTTTTCTCTCCTTTATTTTTATTTTATATCTAGTATTTCTTTTATTTTTGAATGCATTTTTTCTAAAGATACATCATTTTTTAAATTAAATACTTTAATATTTTTATAATCTTTTTCAATTTCATTTGCCATTTCTAAATATGTATTTTGCTGATTTATACTGTTTTCTGCTTTGTATTTAGCATATTTAGGTCCTGCTTTTTCATCTCGTTTAAGTCTTTGTTCAAAAAGTAAAGTGTCTTCTAAATATAGATTTATATAATATATATCAAAATCTAAATCATTTAATCTTTTTACTAATTTTTTATATACTTCTGTAAATGAATATTCTTTATATCCTAATCTACAATAATTTTCTTCTGAAAAAAATGTTCTATCAAAAAGTAAATTAATATTTAAATTTTCCATATTTTTCATATAATCTAATAAATCTATATACATTTTCTCACTTTTTTGAAGTCCTGTTTTTGTGCTATCAGATATACCGTTTAACCTATATAAATTAGTATGAGGTACTATATCTCTAATGTAATTTGTTATAGTTGTTTTTCCTGCTCCTTGTGGTCCTTCTACTATTATTACTTTTGAATTTGCCATTTTTTATTTTACCCTCCAAATTTTATTGATTTTGTGCTTGTACGCAAGTAATTGCAACTACTCCTGCAATATCATCACTTGAACATCCTCTAGATAAATCATTTACTGGTTTTGCAATACCTTGGCAAAGTGGTCCATAAGCTTCTGCTTTTGCTAATCTTTGTACTAACTTATATCCAATATTTCCAGCGTCTAAATTAGGAAATATTAATGTATTTGCATATCCTGCTACATTACTTCCTGGTGCTTTAGATTTTGCTATTTCTGGTATTATTGCTGCATCTAATTGCATTTCTCCATCTACTAAAATTTTAGGCTCTTTTTCTTTTACAAGTCTAGTTGCTTCTATCATTTTTTCAGTTAATTCTGAATGAGCACTTCCATATGTAGAATATGAAAGCATTGCAACTTTTGATTGTTTACCTACTAATTGCTCAAAACTTTTACTAGAAGATATTGCTATTTCTGATAAATCTTCACTATCTGGATTTTCATTTAAACCACTATCTGCAAATACAAATGTTCCATTTTCTCCATATTCACAATTTGGAACTACCATTAAGAAAAATGCAGATACTAATTTTGTTCCAGGTGCTGTTTTTAATATTTGTAGTGCAGGTCTTAATGTATCTGATGTTGAATGTGCTGCACCAGAAACTAATCCATCTGCCGTGCCTTCTTTTACCATCATCATTCCAAAATGTATACTATCTTGCATTAATTCTTTTGCTTTAATTTCTGTCATTCCTTTTCTTTGTCTTAATTCATAAAATTTTTGCACATATTCATCATATTTTTCAGATTTTATTGGGTTTATTATCGTAGCTTTTGATATATCTATATTAGTTTCTTTAGCTAAAGATTTTATTTTTTCTTCATCTCCAACTAGTACTATATTTGCATAACCTTCTTCTAAAACTTTTTGTGTTGCTTTTAATACTCTTATATCTGTACTTTCTGGTAATACTATTGTTTTAATTTCAGATTTTGCTTTTTGCTTCATTTGTTCTATAAATGTCATTTTGCTTTCTCCCTTCAATGTTTTTTACATTTTGTATTATATATTAACTACACTATTTATTTCAAGTATTTGGATTAAATTTTCATTTTAATTTGGCAATTAATGCTTTTATTTTTATTCCTTCTTCTGAAAACATTTTTTCATGTTCTGTTTGAATATTTTCTTTAAAAATATTTTCATTATGTAAGTCATATGTTTTTTCTATAATATCAAATCCAGATTCATTAAAATATATTAAACTAGACTCAAATAATGGTAAATCATCTGTTTTAAAGTATATTTCTCCATTTTTCTTTAAAAATGTTTTATATAGCTCTAGTTGTCTTGTATGTGTTAATCTCTTTTTTCTATGCTGCCCTTTTGGCCATGGGTTGCAAAAATTAATATATATTCTGTCTATTTCATCATTTTGGTCCATTATTAAATTAATTCTTGAAATATCAAATCTAGTTAATATAATATTATTAATTTCTTTATTATTTTTTTTATACTCTTCTTCTATCTTTCTTTTTGCTAATCCTAGCATAGGGTCTACCATATCTATTTCAATATAATTTATTTCTGAATGTTTACAAGCTAGCTGTGAAATAAATCCACCTTTTCCACATCCTAATTCTAAATGAAGCGGTTTAATTTGTTCAAATTGATTTTTCCATTTTCCTTTTATTTCTTCTGGTTTATCTATGTAAAATTTGCTTGCTTCTAATTCTGGTCTTGCCCAAGGTTTGTATCTAATTCTCATTTTTATTTACTCCATTTTTTATTTTTTCGTATATATCATACCAACTATAACATCTTATAATATTTTTTCCTTCTATAGACATGTTATATAATGCATTAAAACAAATAACTGGTATTATTTTACTGATATCTTCTATGCTTTTAGGGCTATCTTCTATCATAATGTCTATTTTATTTTCTTTACAAACAGATACTTTTTCTTCTCCACTAAAAATTAATTTGTCATATTTTATATTGTTTTGTGCAAGCCATATTTTTACTATTTCTTCCATACCTTTTAGAAATTCTTCATCACATCTTGCTGTAATAATATAAATATCATTTCCTTCAGATTTTAGTTTTGAAATTACTTCAGCTGAAAAAGGTCTTACTTTTTCATATTTTGCATATAATTCTAAATATTCTTTCCAAAATTCATCTCTTATACTTTCATTCCAACTAAACATATTAACTTCATAATATGTTTTTGGATTAACAAGTTTTCCTTTTTTATTATCACTACAAAATTTAGTTCCGTAATCTAATATGAATTGCTCCATGTCAGTTAGTACTCCATCTATATCAATTCCAATTCTCATTTTTTCTCCTCTTTTTATAACTTTATTTGAAAATTTTATCATATTTATCTTTTATATGCAAATAGTTTCCATAAAATATGATATTTGTATTGACAAAATACGACAAACGCATATATAATCTTATTTAGCAATACCCTAATAATTTTTTAAGGGAGTGTTATAATATGGCTATTAAAATCAGAAAATGTCAAAATTGTGGCAAACTCATTACAGTTAACAGCCGTGATGTTGCTGCTCGGGTAACATCAAAAAGCGATGAGGGTACGACATATGAACTACGTTGTCCACATTGCGAATTTCCTGTTCAGGCTTTTTTCAAGACTGAACAGGTAGCTACTGATTAATCATTGCCTGTTTTAAAACCCTAAAAGGAGACTTCTATAATAGAGTCTCCTTTATATATTAATAAAAGGATGTTATGTAAATGGTACTTAAATATATTGTTAAAGAAAATAATAGATATTTAAATATAAAACAAGTTTTAAAAGAAGAATTTTTAATTTCTGATAGATTATGTTTAAAATTAAAAACTAATAATAAAATATTTTTAAATAAAATTCCTGTATATATTACTCATCTAATATCTATAGGAGATATTATAGAAGTAATTATTGATTTTGAAGAAGATAATTCGAATATAGTTTCTACCAAAATGATTTTAGATATAATTTATGAAGATGAATATTATTTAGTATTAAATAAACCTGCTGGAATTGCAATTCACCCTTCGCATTCTCATTATGATACTAGTTTATCTAATGGAGTAAAATATTATTTTAATAGTATTGGATTAAAACGAAAAATTCGTCCAGTAAATAGATTAGATAAAGATACTTCTCGGAATAGTTATATTTGCTAAAAATGAATACATTCAAGAATGTTTAGTTAAGCAAATGAGAACTAACGATTTTAGTAAAGAATATATTGCTATAGTAGATGGAATTTTAGAAAAAGATACACGGAACAATAAATGCTCCAATTGCTAGAAAAGAAACTAGTATAATAGAAAGATATGTGAATGAATGTGGAGATATGTCAATTACGCATTATATGGTACTAAATAGATGTTTAAATTACACAGTGGTTACATGTGTTATTGAAACTGGAAGAACTCATCAAATTAGAGTACACATGCAATATATTGGTCACTCTATATTAGGAGATACATTATATGGTACAGAATCAAATTTAATTTCTAGACAAGCTCTTCATAGCTACAAAACAAGTTTTATACATCCTATTTTAAAATATAAAGTTACATATATTGCACCAATTCCTTTAGACATGCAAAATTTATTAGAATAATATTAGTACATAAAATATACATTTAACTATTCATATAATAAAGTTTATTATAAATTACAAAACAGATAGGTATTTCCTATCTGTTTTGATATTAAAAGTAAGCATATAAGCCGGGTTCTGTCTAGGACAGTCATTTATCTAGTACATATATTACTATATGCCTCAAGCCCCCATGTTAGAAGTCGGCGAGCAGCCTTAATCTTCTATTACGGCGTTGCTCCAGGTGGGGTTTACACTGGCCTATTATATCACTATAATAGCGGTGAGCTCTTACCTCACCTTTTCACCCTTGCTATAAATAGCGGTTATTTTCTGTTGCACTTTCCTTAAGGTTTCCCTCACTGGACGTTATCCAGCACCATTGCTCTTTGGAGCCCGGACTTTCCTCGTATGCTACCTTTCGGTTTTGCAGTACGCGACTGTCTTGCTTGCTCCTTATTATTTTACTATTTTTTTATACTAAAGTCAATGTTAAATATTGTTTAATTCTCCAATTAAACTTTTATATTTTATATAATATATATCTTTGTCTTTTTTATCTGCTGAAGTTTCACTTTCTTTTAGTAATACATATGTTTTGTTTATGGTATATTCTTTATATTTATTAGATGATATATTATTTAGAATATTTGTATATTGTCCTTCAGCTTTTTTCAGCTCTATTTTTACATCTTCCCACTTATCTTCTTCAACTGCTGCATAACTATTTATGATATATGATTTTGTACTAGTAATATTTTTATAAGTAGTATCTTCCGAATATTCATTTACATATATAGGAATATAGCTATATAATTTAGCTAAACTTTTTATTGAATCTAATTTGTTTTTATTTTTTATTGAATCTATAACTTTATCTAAATCTGTATTAAAACTTAAAATATCTTCACTTTTTACATTTACTTTATATAAATCTAACATTATTGTAGTCCATGTAGTATATAATGTTGTTATGCTATTTTGAAGATTGTCCCAATTTATACTTTCATCCCTATTTAGTAAATTTTGAGGTACCATTGTGTAATTTTTATAACTTTTTGTACTTGAACTACCAGAAAATCCAGAATTACTAGAACCACCTGAACTATCAGAACCTCCACTTGATGATTGTGAAGATTGATTTTTTTGTTCACTTTCTTCACCAGATTTTTGATTATCTAACTCTTCTGTCATTATTTTATATGATTCTTCTTGAATATTATTTAATGAATTTATCATAGCAACAATTTCATAATCTAAATATTTCATTTGACTATTAATCTTATCTTTTAATTTAGCTGTTTCATCTGATTTATTATAATTCAATAAAATAAAAATAATAGAAGCGGCAAGTAGAATTACTAATATGCATAAAAATGTAATTTTAATTTTTTTATTTTTCAATATTTCTGCTCCTTAAATGTTTTTCTTGAATTGTTCTTATTATTTACAAAAAAATTACCTTTTATTCTCTCGTATATATTAAATGTAATTTTCAAATAATATATTCAATAAGATATTATTTTTATAAGGAGAAAATTTAATATGTCAAATACAATTGTTAAATTATATAGTAATAAAAAAGGTGAAATTTCTACTTTTTTATATAAATTTTATGAAACAAATGAGCTTTATTCTGAACTTTTGGAATGGGAAAAAAAATTTAAAAATCCAATTGAAATTGCTGATATTATTGGGGCTTTTATAGATAATAATGATAAATATGAAATGAATATGTGGATCAGTTTAGATGATAATTTCTTTATAAATGTTAAAGATAATAATGCAAACGATATATTAAAATATTTATTTGAAAGATTTCCGTATTAATTTACGAATATTAAAATAAAAAATAACTATATATTTGAAGATTTCTCAAAATATATAGTTATTTTTTATAATTGGATTATTAAAAATTATTTTTCTAAAATAATTGTAACTGGTCCATCATTTAATAATTCAACTTGCATATCTGCTCCAAATATTCCATGTTCTACCTTAAATCTTTGTTCTTTGCATTTGCTCATAAAATATTCATATAAACTATTTGCTTTTTCAGGTTTTGCAGCATTTATAAAACTTGGTCTATTTCCACTTGTAGTATCTGCATATAAAGTAAATTGAGAAACAATTAAAAGTTCTCCATTTACATCTTTTAAGCTTAAGTTCATTTTTTGATTTTCATCTTCAAATATTCTTAAATTTAAAAGTTTTTTTACTAAATAATCTGCAATTTCTTCTGTATCATTTTTACCAATTCCTATTAATACTAAAAAACCTTTTTTTATTTTTCCTGTATATTTATTATCAACTTTAACACTTGCGTTTTTTACTCTTTGAATTACTAATTTCATTTTTATTTTCCTTTATTCACTTTTTTTATCTCTTAACATAAGCATTTTTACAGCTTCATTTGGATTTAAAGTATTGTATAAAACATCATAAACCATTTCAACTATTGGCATTTCTATATTATGTATTTTAGATAATTTATATGCAACATCAATATTATCTATACTTTCAATTGTCATTCCAACTTCTTGTTTTGTTTGTTCTAATGTTTTTCCTTCTCCAATCAGTTTTCCAGCTTTTCTATTTCTACTATGTTCACTTAAACATGTTACTATTAAATCTCCAAGTCCTGTTAAGCCATAAAATGTTTCTCTTTCTCCACCTAAAACTACACCTAATTTTGATATTTCTACTAAGCCTCTTGTTATTAATGCTGCAAAACTATTATCTCCCATTCCTATTCCAGCTGCAACTCCAGCACAAAAAGCAATAATATTTTTTAATGCGCCACCAAGTTCTACTCCCTTTACATCACAAGATGTATAAACTCTCATTTTTTCATTCATAAAAGTATTTTGAACTAAATTTCTTACTTCTTCATCTTTAGATGCTATTACAATTGCAGTTGGTATTCCAAGTGATACTTCTTCTGCATGGCTTGGTCCGAGAAAAAATTCCGTATTTAACATTTGGCATTTCTTCTTCAATAATTTGACTTAAAGTATATAAGGTTTCATTTTCAAAACCTTTTGAACACATTATTATTGGTTGGGTTGTAACATACTCTTTATATTGTTTTAAAGTATTTCTTACAAATTTTGAAGGTGTTATATGTAAAATCATATCACTATTTTCTACAACTTCTTTTATATTAGTGCTACAAGATACATTATTGGGTATTATTATATCTGGTAAAAATTTACATCTTTTTTCATTATTTATTAAATCTTTTTCTTCTTCCATAAAAGACCATATTTTTATATTGTTTCCTAAATTTGCTAGGTGAACACTAAGTGCTACTCCCCAACTTCCACTTCCTATTATTGCTATATTTTTCATAAGTTTCTCCTTCTTTTATATAAAAATCCGCCAAATTTTAATTAAATCTGGCGGTACTTTCAAAATTTATTTTTTAAAGCTTAATTTATTTTCTGTACCATTTAACAATCTTTTAACATTTGTTCTATGATTAAATATTACTAAAGCTGCAATTATTATACTAAATATTAAATAATTTCCATCTGCTATATAATTTTGATTTATAAATAAGGTAAGCACTGGAAATAGTATTGCTGCTGCTATTGATCCTAAAGATACCATTCTCGTAAGTGCCATTAAAACTAAAGCAAATACTAAACAAATTAATCCTATTTGCCAGTTTGCCATAAGTAATACTCCTAAAGATGTTGCTATTCCTTTTCCACCTTTAAATCCAAAGAAAATTGGAAAAGTATGTCCAATAATAACTGCTATACCCGCTATTTGTACTAATAATGGAGAAGAAGCTTCTTTTATTAACATTCCTATAATTAATGCTATTCCTATAGAAACAACTCCTTTTAAAATATCTAAAATAAGAGTTATTGCTGCTGCTTTTTTTCCAACAGATCTTAACATATTTGTTGTTCCTGCGTTTCCGGCTTCCCTTTTCTCTTACATCAAATCCTGCAATTTTTTTACTTATTAATACTGAAAAATTAACACTTCCTATTAAATATGCAATTACTGCAATTAGTAAATATGCAAATGCTTCCATATAAATTCCTCCTTATATTTTATTATTTATCTGATTTTTCTCTTACTATTACTCTTATAGGTGTACCTTCCATTCCAAATTCTTTTCTAATTTGGTTTACCAGATATCTTTCATAAGAAAAATGAAATAAATCTTTACTATTTACAAATACTACAAATGTTGGTGGTTTTGTACTAGCTTGTGTAACATATAAAATTTTAAGTCTTTTTCCTTTATCTGTTGGTGGTTGAACTAACGCTATTGCTTCATTTATAACACCATTTAACATAGATGTTGATATTCTCATTGCATTTTGATTTGCAACTTTATTAATCATATCATATAATTTTTCTACTCTTTGTCCAGTTTTTGCAGATATAAATATAATTGGTGCATATGATAAATAACTTAATTTATTATACACTTCTTTTTTATATTTTTCTAATGTTCCTGTTTCTTTTTCATATATATCCCATTTGTTTACTGCAATTATTATACCTTTACCAGCCTCATGCGCTTCACCTGCTATTTTAGCATCTTGATCTGTAACTCCTTCTGTTGCATCAATCATTATAATACATACATCTGATCTTTCTACTGCAAATAAAGAACGCATTACACTGAATTTTTCTATTCTTTCTTCTACTTTAGCTTTTTTTCTTATTCCTGCTGTATCTATTAATACATATTTTCCATGTTCATTTTCAAGTGGCGAATCTATAGCATCTCTTGTTGTTCCTGCTATATCACTTACAATAACTCTATTTTCACCTAGCATTTTATTTATCAAAGATGATTTTCCAGAATTAGGTTTTCCAATTATTGCTACTTTTATTATTTCTCCATCATCTTCATCTTCTGATTTTGGTGGAAGTTTATCACATATTGCATCTAATAAATCACCCATACCAATAGCATTTGCTGAAGATAATCTGTATGGGTCTCCGAAGTCCTAAATTATAAAATTCATATATTTCTTCAGGCATTTGCCCAAATCCATCTGCTTTATTACATGCTAATATTACTGGTTTTTTTGATTTTTTAAGTATTAATGCAATTTCTTGGTCATCTGCTGTTACACCCTGTCTTATATCTGTTAAAAATATAATAACATCAGCTATATTTATAGCTATATTTGCTTGCTCTCTCATTCCAGATAAAATAACATCATCACTTTCTGGTTCCATTCCTGCTGTATCAATTAA
The DNA here is from genome assembly GCA_964455975.1 of uncultured Lachnospiraceae bacterium. Classification (GTDB taxonomy): domain Bacteria; phylum Bacillota; class Clostridia; order TANB77; family CAG-508; genus JAETTH01. Next base: position 16,439 of record CAYVYP010000008.1, on the reverse strand, counting down.
AGTAAAATTTCTACCTTTCCAATTTGTATCTGCATATACTCTATCTCTAGTTACTCCTGGTGTATTTTCTACTATTGATATTCTTTTACCAACTATATAATTAAAAAATGTAGATTTGCCTACATTTGGTCTGCCTATTATTGCCACTATTGGTTTTGCCATTTTTTTCACCTCTACTTTAAGTATTTTATACTATTTTTTAATAAATAGCAATATTTTTTTATACAACTGAACTGTTATTCTAATATTTTCATAAAAAATAAAAACAATACTAAAAATAGCATTGTTCTCATTTTAATAATTAATCTTTATTTTCAGTTTTTGCTACTACTTCTTTTCCATTATAGTAACCACAGTTTGAACAAATTCTGTGTTGCATAATTGGTTCATGACAATGTGGGCAAGTAGCTAAATTTTGATTTTCTAATTTCCATGTAGATCTTTTTGCACCTGTTCTTGCTTTAGACCATCTTCTTTTTGGTTGTGCCATTTTTAATTCCCTCCCTTGTAAAGCTTCATATGTATATAGTCTATTTAAAATAGTTCTCTAATTTCAATACTTTAAAATTATACTAGTATTTTACAGTTTTGTCAATACAATTTTCATATTTCATGCTCTCACTCGAAAAAAATATTTCAATATATCAAACTATTTTTCATTTTTTTGCATACAATATAAATATATTTTATTAAGGATGTGTGTTTATGTGTGGAATTTGTGGAGTTTGTAATTTAAATAGAAATATTTCAAACAATGATGCTGTTATTAGGAAAATGAATAATTCTTTATCAAAAAGAGGTCCAGATGAAGATGGATATTTCATTAGTTCTAATCTTTTATTTGGTCATAAAAGGTTAATTGTAATTGACCCTAAACGGTGGAAAGCAGCCAATGACATTTAACTATAATGAAAATACATATACTATTGTATATAATGGTCAAATTTATAATACGAAAGAACTGAAAGATGAACTTTTAGATAATGATTTTTCTTTTGACAGTCATTCAGATACTGAGATTTTATTAAAAGCTTTTGTTCATTTTGGTCCTGAAGTTGTAAACAAATTAAATGGAATTTATGGCTTTGCAATATGGAATGAGAATAAAAATGAATTATTTTTGGCAAGAGATCATTTAGGAGTAAAACCTTTATATTATACTTTTTCAGATGATTGTTTCATATTTGCTTCTGAAATTAAAGCTATTTTAGAATATCCTAGTGTTAAAACTATTGTTAATAAAGAAGGTATTTGCGAATTGTTTGGACTTGGACCTTCTCATACTCCTGGAATTACTGTTTTTGAAAATATATATGAGCTTAAACCTACAAATTACTTAATTTTTAATAAATATGGTATTCATATAAATTGCTATTGGAAATTAGAATCTAAAGAACATACTGATAGTTTTGGAACAACTTGTGAAAAAGTAAAATTTTTATTAGAAGATTCCATTCAGAAGCAATTAGTATCTGACGTTCCTCTTTGTACATTTTTATCTGGTGGTTTAGACTCTAGTATTATAACTGCATATGCTAGTAATTATTTAAAAAAGAATAATCTAGCACCTTTAGAAACGTATTCAGTAGATTACTTAGATAATGATAAAAACTTCGTTAAAAGCGATTTTCAGCCCAATTCAGATGGTTATTATATAGATTTAATGAATAAAAAATTTCATACAAATCATCATAATGTTATGCTAGACACACCAGAACTTGCAGAATTTTTAGAAGATGCTATGCTTGCAAGAGATGTGCCTCGGCATGGCAGACGTTGATTCTTCCTTACTTTTATTTTGTAAAAATGTTAAACCGCAAGCTACAGTAAGTTTAACTGGTGAATGTTCAGACGAATTATTTGGTGGATATCCTTGGTTTTTCAGGCAAGATGCTTTAAACTCTAAAACATTTCCATGGTCAATTGCAATAGATGAAAGACAGCATTTGTTAAATCCTAATATTGGAAATAAAATAAATCTTAAAGAATATATAGATTTTAGATATAACGAAAGTTTATCAAATGTAGAAATTTTAGATACAGACTCTTCTGAAACTGCTGAAAAAAGAAAAATAACATATTTAACAATGAATTGGTTTATGCAAACATTATTAGATAGATCTGATAGAATGTCCATGTATAACGGCTTTGAACTAAGAGTTCCTTTTTGTGATTATAGGTTAGCTCGGTTACTTATGGAATGTACCTTGGGAAATTAAAGCTTTAAACGGTAGAGAAAAAGGATTATTAAGATATATAGTAAAAGATCTTTTACCATCTGAAATAGTAGATAGAAAGAAAAGTCCATATCCTAAAACTCATAATCCAACATACTTAAATAAAGTAAAACAAATGTTAACAGATATTATTAATAATCCTAATAGTCCTATTTTAGATTTATTAAATAAAGAATATATATTAGAAATTTTAAATACAGATGGCAAAGCATTTACAAGGCCTTGGTTTGGTCAGCTTATGACAGGTCCACAGCTTATGGCATATCTTTGCCAGGTCAATATGTGGCTTAAAAAATATAAGCCTGAAATTAAACTATAAAAAATTAGAGGTTGCAAATTACAACCTCTAGCTTTTATATTCTTATATCACTATTTGCTATTCTATCACTTTTTAGTAAGATTTTCATTCTATTAATTCCTACTTTTCCTGCATTAAACATATTTTGTTTTTCTAAATTTTGTGTACTATCATATATTTTTACATATTCGCCATTTACTACATTTATTATTGGAATAAATCTTTTGAATACTCCTGTTAATTTATCTCTCATTTTTCCTATAATATTTTCTGAAACCACAACTAATGATTGTTCTACTTCATGTTTGAAAATTAATGTTTTTTTACTATCTTCTAATATTATATAGTTTTTGCATGTTTTATAATCTGATTTTGCATTTATTCCATTTATAAATTTTAATTGTTGTATTTCTTTGGTTTGTTCACAATTATTTATATCTAATTCATTAAATGAATCTATATCATAATTTTCATCTAGTTCATATACAAAAATAATTTTTCCATCGTAACTGCAGGCATAATTATTAACACATAAATTTATTATTTTTATTTTAGACATATCAATTTCATCTGTTATATTTTTTATTAATTGATATAGTTTGTTAAAAAATATATTAATATTAATACTTTTACTAATTTCGCTAATTAAAAATTTTTCATCTATTGTTTTTATTACATATTTTAAATCATTTTCTGAAATATTTTCTTCTTGCCTTTTTAAAATTGCGTCATCATAAATTTCTTTTGCTTCATTTAAAGATGTAAGTTTCAATAGTTTTTCATCATATTCAATTACATAGTTTTTTAGTTCTTTTTCTTGATTTTCCATTTATTTTTCCTTTTTTGTGCGATGTTTGTATTATACAACAAATTTAATGTGTTTAACATTACAATATTATTAAATGTTTATTACAAACATATTACAAAAAGGTATAAACTTTAAAAGTTTATACCTTAATTATATTATTTTTAATAATTATGCTCTTGGATTTTTAATTGCAGCTTGTGCAGCAGCTAATCTTGCGATTGGAACTCTAAATGGTGAACAAGATACATAAGTTAATCCTACATTATGGCAGAATTCAACTGTTGGAGGATTTCCTCCATGTTCTCCACATATTCCTAATTTAATGTTTGGTCTTGTTTGTCTTCCAAGTTCTACAGCCATTTTTACTAATTTTCCTACACCAACTTGATCTAATTTAGCAAATGGATCTGATTCATATATTTTTTTCTCATAATAATCATTTAAGAATTTACCAGCATCATCACGGCTAAATCCAAATGTCATTTGTGTTAAATCATTTGTACCAAATGAGAAAAATTCAGCTTCTTTAGCTATTTCATCTGCTGTTAAAGCAGCTCTTGGTATTTCTATCATTGTTCCTACATGGTATTCTAATTTAACTCCAGCATTTTTTATAACTTCATCTGCTGTTTTTGTTACTATATCTTTAACATATTTTAATTCTTTAATTTCTCCAACAAGTGGAATCATTATTTCAGGAACTACATTCATTCCTTCTTTATTAACATTTATAGCAGCTTCTATAACAGCTTTTGTTTGCATTTCTGCAATTTCAGGATATGTTACAGCTAAACGGCATCCACGATGTCCCATCATTGGGTTAAATTCGTGTAAACTTTCTACTATATTCTTTAATTCTTCAAATGTCATTCCCATATCATTTGCTAATGCTTTAATTTCTTCATCTTCATGAGGAACAAATTCATGTAAAGGTGGATCTAAGAATCTTATTGTTACAGGGTAACCTTTCATTGTTCTATATAATTCTTCAAAATCTCCTCTTTGCATTGGAAGTATTTTAGCTAATGCTTTTGCTCTTTGTTCTGCTGTTTTAGAAACTATCATTTCTCTTATTGCAGCAATTCTATCAGCAGCAAAGAACATATGCTCTGTTCTACATAATCCTATACCTTCTGCACCAAAATCATATGCTTGTTTAGCATCTCTTGGTGTATCAGCATTTGTTCTAACTTTTAATTGTCTATATTGATCAGCCCATCCCATTAATGTAGCAAAGTTTCCTGAAACTGCTGCTTCAACAGTTTTAACTTTTTCTCCATAAACATTTCCTGTAGATCCGTCTAAAGAAATATATTCTCCTTCATGAACTTTTCTTCCATCTGGTAATGTAAAATATTTTTCTTCTTCATTAACAATTATATCTCCACATCCTGCAACGCAACATGTTCCCATACCACGAGCAACAACGGCAGCGTGTGATGTCATACCTCCTCTAACTGTTAATACACCACTACATACAACCATACCCTCTATATCTTCTGGTGATGTCTCTAATCTTACTAATACTAGTTCTTTTTCTCCTTGTTCATGTAATTCAACTGCTCTTTCTGCTGTAAATACTACTTTACCTGCAGATGCTCCTGGAGATGCTGCTAATCCTTTTGCAACAACTTTAGCAGCTTTTAATGCAGCTTGATCAAAATTTGGATGTAATAATTGATCTAATTGCTTTGGTTCAACTTTTAAAACAGCTTCTTTTTCTGTTATCATTCCTTCTTTAACTAAATCAACTGCTATTTGTAATGCAGCATTAGCTGTTCTTTTACCATTTCTTGTTTGAAGGAAGAATAATTTTCCAGCTTCAATTGTAAATTCCATATCTTGCATATCTTTGTAATGTTTTTCAAGTACATTACAGTATTTAACAAATTCTGCATATGCTGTAGGATTTACTTGGTTTAAAGTTTCAATATGTTGTGGTGTTCTAATTCCAGCAACAACATCTTCACCTTGTGCGTTCATTAAATATTCACCAAATAATTTATTTTCTCCTGTAGCTGGGTTTCTTGTGAAAGCAACACCTGTACCACAGTCATCTCCCATATTACCGAAAACCATTTGTTGTACGTTTACAGCTGTTCCCCAACTTCCTGGTATATCATTTAATCTTCTATATGTTATAGCTCTTGCATTATTCCAAGATCTAAATACTGCTTTTATAGCTTCTAATAATTGTGTTCTTGGTTCTGTAGGGAAATCTTCACCTTTTTGATCTTTATATACTGCTTTAAATTTAACTACTAATTCTTTTAAATCTTCTGCTGTAAGTTCAGTATCTAATTTAACTCCTCTAGCTTCTTTCATTTCATCTATAATTTTTTCAAAAAATGGCTTTGGTATTTCCATAACAACATCACTAAACATTTGAATAAATCTTCTGTAACTATCATATGCAAATCTTTCATTTTTTGCAGCTAATGTTGTAGCAACTTCATCATTCATTCCTAAATTTAATACTGTATCCATCATTCCTGGCATAGATGCTCTAGCTCCTGAACGAACTGATACTAATAAAGGATTTTCTTTATTTCCTAATTTTTTTCCTGCGATTTCTTCTAGTTTTGTTAAAGATGCAAATATTTCATCTTCTATTTCTTTTGAAATCATTTCTCCATCATCATAATATTTTGTACAAGCTTCTGTTGTAACTGTGAATCCTTGTGGTATTGGAAGACCTAAACTTGTCATTTCTGCTAAGTTAGCACCTTTACCTCCTAAAAGTTCACGCATGCTTGCATTACCTTCACTAAAAAGGTATACATACTTTTCACTCATAAAAAAACCTCCTTAAATTTATGCTTTAATTTTTATTAAAACCTATTTTTATTACTGGCATTTGGCTTCTTGTCCAGCAACGTTTACATTATATTACACATTTTTTTTAATTGCAACCATTTTATAACAATTTTTAGGTATCTTTTTTGAGAGGCAATTTGTATGCATTAAAAAGGAGGCCCTAATTTAGGGTCTCCTTTTAGAAGCTGGGTAGTGAATAATTAGTACGAGTTGTCCTAACTCGTTTAGCCACTCATCTACCTCCATGTTATACCTGGAATAACATACTGTGTTTACTGCATCACTTGCCCATTTGTAAGTTTTAATTTTATCTGTTATGAATGCAGCTACAGTTTTTGCCTGCTCACCATTATCAGATTTACGAACAACTATAATGTACCTCGTACCATCGTGTCCAAATTCTGAAATGATTTTAGTTCCTTCAGGAATTAATGCTTTCCTCCGATTAAACATTTTTAGCTTCTCCTTTCCTACATTTTATTGCTTGGAATAGTTATATTTTACAATATTTTTACCTAATAGTCAAATTTTTCGTCTAGATATTTTTCTAATTCATCTATTTTTAATCTTATTTGTTCCATCGTATCTCTGTCACGAATTGTTACAGATTCATCTTCTAAAGTATCAAAATCTATTGTTATACAATATGGTGTTCCTATTTCATCTTCTCTTCTATAACGTTTTCCTATTGAACCTGCTTCATCATAATCACACATATATTTTTTAGAAAGTTTGCTATAAACTTCTTCTGCTTTTTCTGATAATTTTTTAGAAAGTGGAAGTACTGCAACTTTATATGGTGCTAATGCTGGATGTAAATGAAGTACATATCTTGTATCACCTTCTGCTATTTCTTCTTCATTATAAGCTTCACATAAGAATGCTAAAGTAACTCTGTCACATCCTAAAGATGGTTCTACACAATATGGTACAAATTTTTCTCCTGTTTCTTGGTCTAAATAAGTAAAATCTTCTTTACTATGATTCATATGTTGTTTTAAATCATAATCTGTTCTATCTGCAATTCCCCATAATTCTCCCCATCCAAATGGAAATAAGAATTCTATGTCTGTTGTTCCTTTACTATAAAAACAAAGTTCTTCTTTACTATGGTCTCTTAAACGAATATCTTGTTCTTTCATTCCTAAATTTAAAAGCCAATTTTTACAAAAACTTCTCCAATATTCAAACCATTCCATATCTGTTCCTGGTTTACAGAAAAATTCAAGTTCCATTTGTTCAAATTCACGAATTCTAAATATAAAGTTACCTGGTGTTATTTCATTTCTGAAAGATTTACCTATTTGTCCTATACCCATTGGTAGTTTTCTTCTAGTTGTTCTTAATACATTTTTAAAGTTTACAAATATACCTTGTGCTGTTTCTGGTCTTAAATATATTTCAGATGTTGAATCTTCTGTAACACCTTGAAATGTTTTAAACATAAGATTAAATTTTCTAATTCCAGTAAAGTTTTCTTTACCGCAATTAGGACATACTATATGATTATCTGTCATATATTTAATCATTTTATCATCTGACCAACCATCTACTATTTCTTCACAATTATTTTCGTGCATCCAATCTTCTATTAATTTATCTGCTCTATGTCTTGTTTTACATTCTTTACAATCTATTAATGGATCTGAAAATCCTCCAATATGACCTGATGCAACCCAAGTTTCTGGATTCATTAAAATTGCAGCATCTAATCCTACATTATATTTATTTTCTTGTACAAATTTTTTCATCCATGCTTTTTTTACATTATTTTTTAATTCAACTCCTAAAGGACCGTAATCCCAAGAGTTTGCTAAACCTCCATAAATTTCTGAACCTGGATATACAAATCCTCTGTTCTTACATAAGTTCACAATTTTTTCCATTGTTTTTTCTACCATAAAAATATATCTCCTTTTAATTTTTTTCTAAACATTCAAATCCTTTAATGTCTAGAAATAAAGCTAATTATAAATCATATTTTACCAATTTTATTAAGTAATGTCAACATTAATTTTTTAAAAAATGAGGAGCAGTTATCAAACTACCCCTCGTTTTAGATATTATTTAAAAATTTCTCTGAATATAGCAGTGCCGTCGGTTATTCCATGCAATTCTTTTAATTCATGTAACCTTGCAAGTAAAAAATAAGTCTTACATGTCAACCAATCAAACTTTTTTACATACCTGTCTAATGCTTCCATTGATATAATTTCGCTATATGAAATTATATCATCAAGATTATCTTTTTTCTTTATCTTGTTTGGATAGCAATAATTCCCTTTAAAAAAGGAACCCTCTTCGTATATTTTTTTTAAAAGAGATTGCTGTAGTATTTTGTCATACAATCTCCAAAATCTGGAGATTGATCTTTCAGACCTCATTTTACTTGTAGCTTCAAACAGCTTTTGGTACAAATCCGGAAAAAGCTCTTTAATATGGCTGTCTTGCAAAGCATTTTCCAAATCATAGTTGCATAAAATTTCCTCATCGGCAAATCCACGGATACGGCTGATAAACCATGCTATATATGTTAGATATCTCCGCTTTTCCAAGCTTATATCAACCAACATAATAGCTTTTTGCGTGTTATTCATTTCGTTCATAAATAACATCCTTTCTTGTTGTATGGAACTTATAAGCCCCATTAAAAATATTCGTATTTATAATTATAACATAATATTGCTTTAAAATCAATTATTGTTACAGTTATGTTACAATAAAATTTCAATTATATTTCAATATTTTTATTTTATGTAACTTATTTGTAATTTTATTTGTTTTTGTGGATAAAGTGGATAACTCTGTTAATAACCTTATAAAGCCACTTTACAGTAACAGTTTTGCACACATATTATTTGCAACTATTTTATGTAAGCTAAATAATATTTTTTTCATAAATTATGTGTACTGTGCAGATGTTTGTAGACACTCCCGTATTTTACTTATTTATGAGCCATATGTTTATTTTTTCAAATTAACAAGTAATTTGTTTGTAATATTATTTTTATTTTTTTACATTTAGAACACAAAAAATCTGTAACATTTGTAATATTTGTTACAGATTCTTATCTTATATAAATTTAATATAATAATATATTATTAAACCTATTTCTATTATAAGTATTGCTGGAAATCCTATTGTGAATTTTAATTTTTTAGTTTTATGTCTAAAAATATACATTCCAGCTATCCCTCCTACTCCTCCTCCAAGTAATACAAGAGTAAAAAGTGTTGCTTCTTTTATTCTCCATGAACCTCTTTTAGCTTTTTTCTTATCAATCCACATTGCAAAAAATGCAATTATATTAATTATTAAAATATATATTATTATATTTTGTATTGTAAATATTTCATTAAAATTTATTTTTTGTAGCATCTTTTCTCCTTAATTTTCATTAATTAAAATAAACTCATTTGATTACTTTGTGTCATTCCTTTTAAACATCCAAATTTTTCTAATAACTCTAATACTGATTTTCCTATTCTTCCTCTTATTTTAAGATCATCTATAGACATAAACTTTTCTTCATTTCTAGCTACTTCTATGCTCTGTGCTGCAACAGTTCCAAGTCCTGGAATACTATTTAATGGTGGTCTTATTCCATCATCTTCCATTATAAATTTTGTACTATGTGATTTATATAAATCTATTGGTAAGAAATTCAATCCTCTTTCATACATTTCTAATACTAATTCTAAAATTGCATACATATCTTTATCTTTATTTGTTGCAGTATTTCCCATTAATTCTATTTCTTTCATTTTGTTTTTGGCCTTTTCTTTACCCATTGCCATACATTCACTATCAAATGCGTCTGCTCTAATTGTAAAATATGCTGTATAATATGATTTTGGAATATGTACCTTATACCATGCTATTCTAAATGCATTTGTAACATATGCTGCAGCATGTGCTTTAGGAAACATATATTTTATTTTTTCACAAGATTTTATATACCATTCTTGTACATTATGTTCTTTCATTAAAGCTTCATATTCTTTCCATTTTTCCGGGTCTTTTGTTGCTTTACCTTTACGAACACACTCCATTATTTTAAATGATGGTTTTGGTGGTAATCCTTGTTTTATTAGATAAATCATTATATCATCTCTTGTACAAATTGCGTCTTGCAGTGTTATTGTTCCTGCTTCTATTAAACTTTGTGCATTGTTAAGCCACACATCTGTACCATGTGATAATCCGAGATATTCTTAAAAGTTCTTCAAATGTTGTTGGTTTTGTATCTACCAACATTCCTCTTACAAATTTTGTTCCAAACTCTGGTATTCCATAGCTTCCTACTTCTGAATGTATTTGTTCTGGAGTTACTCCTAGTGCCTTTGTAGAACTAAATATTGACATCGTTTCTTTATCATCTAACGGTACTTTTGTTGGGTCAATTCCAGTTATATCAAATAACATTCTTATCATTGTTGGATCATCATGTCCTAGAATATCTAATTTAAGTAAGTTCTGGTCTATTGAGTGATAATCAAAATGTGTTGTTATTATGTCTGAATTTGGATCATCTGCTGGATGTTGTACTGGTGTGAATTCATATATTTCTCTGCCTTTTGGTACAACTATAATTCCCCCTGGATGTTGACCGGTTGTTCTTTTTATCCCAGTACAACCTTTTGAAAGTCTTAATACTTCTGCATTATTTACTGGAATATTTCTTTCTTCATAATATTTTTTCACATATCCGAAATGCTGTTTTATCTGCAACAGTTCCTACTGTTCCAGCTTTAAATGTTGTTCCTTTTCCAAAAATTACTTCTGTATATTTATGTGCTTTTGCTTGATATTCTCCAGAGAAATTTAAGTCAATATCTGGTTCTTTATCTCCATCAAATCCAAGGAAAGTTTCAAATGGTATATCCATTCCATCTTTTGACAAAGCATGTCCACATTTAGGGCAAAGCTTATCTGGTAAATCAAAACCATTTTTATATCCATAATCAGCAAAATCAGAATATTTGCATTTAGGACATCTATAATGTGGTGGAAGCGAATTTACTTCTGTAATACCTGTCATATTTGCAACAAATGATGAACCGTACACTTCCTCTTGAACCTACAATATATCCATCTTCGTTAGATTTCCACACTAATTTTTGAGCAATTATATACATAACAGAAAATCCATTTTTTATAATTGAATTTAATTCTTTTTCTAGTCTTGCTGCTACTATTTCTGGTAATTCTTCTCCATATAATTCATGTGCTTTTGAATATGCTATTTCTTTAATTGTTTCTTCACAGCCAGGTATATGTGGTGGACATTTTTCTGGTGATATTGGACTTATTCTTTCACACATATCTGCTATTTTATTGGTATTGGTTACAACTACCTCATAGGCTTTTTCTGTTCCTAAATATGAGAATTCTTGCAACATTTCTGTAGTAGTTCTTAAATATAATGGTGCTTGTTCATCTGCATCATCATACCCTTGCCCTGCCATTAGAATTCTTCTATATATTTCATCTTGAGGATCCAAAAAGTGAACATCACATGTTGCTACTACTAATTTATTTAGTTTTTCTCCCAAGTCTACTATTTTTCTATTTATATCTTTTAATGCTTCATCATCTGCAACAGTACCATTTCTAACCATAAATTTATTGTTTCCAATTGGTTGAATTTCTAAATAATCATAGTCATTTGCAATTGCTTCTATTTCTTCATCTGACTTTCCTGCAACTATTGCTCTATATAATTCTCCAGCTTCACAAGCACTTCCTAAAATTAATCCTTCTGAATATTTTTTATATAAAGATTTAAGAATTCTTGGCTTTTTATAAAAATATTTTAAATGTGAAAAAGATACTAATTTATATAAGTTTTTTAGTCCAACGTAATCTTTTGCAAGTATTATTGCATGATAGCTTGGAAGCTTTTTATAATCTGATTTTCCTTCTTCTAGCTTATCTATATCTTCTATTTTTTTAGCACCTTTTTCTTTTAACATATTTATCATTACATTAAATACTTTTACTGTTGTATCTACATCGTCTAATGCACGGTGTGCCACTTCTACTTTTATTCCTAGATTTTCTGCTATAATTCCTAATTTGTATTTTTTATAATTTGGAAATAAATCTTTTGCTAGTCTTAATGTATCTATATATGTATTATTAAGTTCTAATCCTAATTCTTTTGCATTATATTTTAAAAATCCTATATCAAAGTCTGCATTATGTGCAACAAGAACGCTATCTCCTACAAATTCTAATATTTTTGGCATTACTTTATCTATCGTCTTAGCATCTTTTACCATTTCATCTGTAATATTAGTTATTTCAACAACTTTTTCTGGTATTGGCTTTTCTGGATTCACAAAGCAATCAAATTCTTCTATTACTTCTCCATTTTTAATTTTCATTATTCCGTACTTCAGTTATTTTTTCAGTTCTAAATGAAAGTCCTGTTGTTTCTAAATCTAATACACAATAAGTTGTATCTATATCTTGTTTTTTAGGAAATGAAACACATGGTGTTTTATCTGGTACTAAATATGCTTCTACACCATATATTACCTTCATATCTTTATTATCATATCCAAGTAATTTGTGGGCATCTGGAAATGCTTGTACAACTCCATGGTCTGTTATAGCAATTGATTTCATTCCCCATTTCATAGCTCTTTTTATTAAATCTTTACATGCACTCATTCCATCCATCTGGCTCATTTGTGTATGCATATGAAGTTCTACTCTTTTTTCTTCTGATATATCTTTTCTTTCTTGTTTTTTCTTTCCTGGTGTTTCTATTATTACATTTGCAATAACGCCAAGTTCTTTAGCAAATGGATCAAATTGCGCTGTTCCTGCTATTTTTACTCCTTTTGCTCCTGCTATTCTAGCCATTACTGTTTTTGCTTTATCTGCTTCTACAAAGCTTTTACAGGTTATTGTACTTATACCATCATATAAATCAAACATTATTAAAAATTTACCACTTTTAAGTTCTCTAGAATCTGTATTTACAATTTCACCTTCTAAAGATATTTTTCCACTATCAATAGATATATCTTCTACTTTTACAAGACCATCTTTTATGTTTATATTTCTTCCTAATATAAGTGGTGACTGTTCTTCTTCTACTGGAGAATTTTTTTCTTCTTTTACTTCTTCTTTTTTAGTTTCTACAATTTTTTGAGTGTTATCTTGCTTTACTTCTTTTGGCTCTTCTAATGTTGCCATTATTTCGCTTTGAGCTAATTCTACTGCCAATTTTTCAGCATGTTTTGCTTGTTCTTTATATAGTTTTATATATTCTTCAGAGGTATTATCTTTATATGAAACCTTATATTTTTTGTCAAATATATTTAATATTGTTTCTGATAATATTTTTTCAAATCCTCTTGCCTGTAAAACTTCTTGACCTTTCATAGATAAATTAACAGTTATTTTATTATCCACTATATCTATTTTGCTATTTTTTAAAAGTGCTCTTGTTAATGGATATTTTTGAGCCATATAATTTATAACATTAGACCATTGCTTAATTATATATTCATCTTCTATAGTATTTAGATATTTTATATCAATTACAATATCTTTTATATCAAATCTTTTTTCTAAATATTTTTCAAGTAAAGCTAATTCTTTAATATTTATATTTTCTTCAGAAAATATATCTAATTCTATTTTATTTGTTTTTTTATATAATTTAATATTTTCTATAGCAGCTTTTAAAATATTACTATCTATATTAAAATCAGCAAAAACTTCTCCAACAGTCTTTCTTTGTGCATCACTCATTATAATTTTGTCCCCTTATAAATTTATCGCTTATATTTTTATTTCTTTAATTATTGCACCTATTATTTTATTTATATTCTACCTATTTTTCTTATTTTTGGCAATAGATTTTTCTATTTTTGTACTTTTATTTTTTTAACCACTTCTAATCCTGCTATCATGCCTTCATGTACAGCTTTTGCTATTTGAAGTGTCCCTCCTGTGCAATCTCCTGCAGCGTATAACCCTGGTAAATTTGTTTCTTGTTTTTCATTAACTATAATATTTCTATTTGTTGTTAGTGCTCCAACCTTTTTTGCTAAATCTGTACTAGATGCAACTCCTTGAGCTATAAATAGTCCATTAATACTAATGTGTGTATCATCTTCAAATTCAACTTGTTCTACTGTATTTGTTCCTCTTACTTCTCTAATCTTTTTTTCTATTGTTTTTATTTCATTACTTCTATTTTCTATTGGTTTTTCGCCATTTGTTATCATTGTAACAGTTTTTGCTATTGGCATAAGAGTATTTATTTCATTTAATGCATAATTTCCACTTCCTAAAACTGCTACATCTTTATTTCTATAGAAAAATGCATCACATATTGCACAATAACTAACGCCTTTTCCTTCATATTCTTCTATTCCCTTAATCTTTGGAGTTTGTCTGTTTACTCCTGTTGCTAAAATTACAGTTTTAGCTTTATAAGTATTATTTACTGTTTTTATAACAAATTCTCCATCATATTCAATTAAAGTAACTTCATCTTCTTTTACTTCTATGCCTAATCTTCTTGCTTGAATTATTCCTTTTTGGGCTAAATCTTTACCTGAAATTGGTTCTTCAAATCCATAATAATTTTCTATTTTTTCTGCTTTTTCTAATGCTCCAAAACCCTTTCCTATTACTAATGGATTTAATCCTGCCCTTTTTATATATATACTTGCAGTTATTCCTGCTGGTCCATTTCCTATTATTATTGAATCGTACATTTTTCTCCTTTATACTAATTAAATTTTGTTCTAAAATCACATTTTTTACAAAGCTCTTCTTCTAATATATTATTTTCAAATCCTTGTTTTATTTTTTTAACTTTTTCCTTGTTTAATATATCTTCCATTGTTTCATAAAATATATTTCCTAAATTAATATCTCCATCTTGGTCTAAACAACATGGCACTACAGTTCCATCAACTAATATTGCTATTTGATTTCTCAAACCTTGACAAGTTCCAGTTTCAGATATTACATTTTCTTTCATACTTGGCCATTTAAATATTTTGTCTTGATTCAAAAATATATTGTTTTCTAACTTTACAGACTCATGTATTTTAGATTGGTTTAATAAATCATTATAATTGTATTCGTTTTCTAATGATTTTATTATACTACTATTTTTATCATTTTCAACTATTGATTTTAGATTCCAAAGCCTATATGAAATTATTATATTTGTTTTACTTGTAATTTGCTTTACTGATGTAAATATATTCTCTAAATATTCTTTTTCATTTAAATTATTATTTTGTTCTATACTATGAATAGATATATTTATTTGTCTTATTGCTTTTGAATCTATTATAGTATTAATATTTTCTTTTAGAAGAGTTCCATTTGTCGTTATATTTACCACTAAATTATATTTTTCACATAGGCTTAATATTATATCTAACTGTGGATGGATTAATGGTTCTCCTTTAACATGTAAAGTAATTAAATTAGTATATCCTTCTATTTTCTTTAATATTTTTTCAAATTCTTCTACATTCATAAATTGTTTTGCTCTTTTTGTTTTTATGCAAAAAGAGCAGTTCATATTACATACGTTTGTTATTTCTATATATATTTTCTTAAATTTTTTCATATATCTCCTATATATAATTTTATGTTTTATTCATCTTTTGTTGTATTTATTTTAAATAGTTTAAAAATTTCTACTATTGCTATTGGTGCAAATACAAGTAATATTACTTCTAATACATGGTCCCAAGGAAGCGCTGCTATACTAAATATTTGTCTTAAACCTGGTACTAATAATATTACAAACATAAGAGCTGCAGAAGCTAATATTGCTAATATTAATTTGCTATTATTTAGTATTCCTGTTTTAAATATTGATTGTTTATTATCTCTTATATTAAATACATGTACAAGTTCTGATAATGCAAGTACACAAAATGCCATTGTTTGGCCTATATCTATTTTTTCTGCTTCACTAACATTTGGTGTTGAAAGTCCTATTATAAATGCTGCTAAAGTAAGTAATCCTATCATAATTCCTTGGTATATTGTTCTCCATGTCATGCCTTTTGTAAATATTCCTTGTTTTGTTTTTAATGGTTTTCTGTTCATTATATTTCTTGCTGCTGGATCAACTGCTAATGCTAATGCTGGAAGTGAATCTGTTACTAAATTTATCCATAATATATGAATTGGTAGTAATGGTTCTAATGCTGATATATTTATTATTCCGAACCAATTAGCAAGTAATGGTGTTATTAATATTGCTACAAATAATACAATTAT